>CAZTIZ010000080.1:0-3013 GCA_964613845.1 uncultured Corynebacterium sp. | reverse complement strand
CGCTGGAAGTTGCCGGGCTCCTGTTGGACCATCTCCCTGGTGATCGCGAAGCACTGTCCTCAGGTATCTGGTCACCGATGCTCAGGAGCCGGACCCGGCAGCACGCTCCCTTCCCACACGACGGTCTCCGCTGGACCTGATTACCCCACGCCCACGCCAGCAAGATCGACGGTGTGCAACAGCACCCTTCTTCGGGGGACGCCACGACCAATCGACGCATGCGGTGAGCAGCCCCCACCCATGACGACGCCCCGACCCCCGGATTTCCGGGAGGCGGGGCGTTGTCGTCGGCACAGGGCCGAAAAGACCGGTCCCCCGGGCCGACGCGCTCAGGCGTCGATCCGGGGGACCGGGGTGAAGCCGGGTTCAGCCGGCCTCGGTGTGACTAGGCCTCGGTGGTGGAACCGCCGGCGGCCTCGATCTTCTCCACGGCGGAGCGGGAGAACTTGGTGGCGGTGACGTTCAGCTTGACGCTGACGTCACCGTTACCCAGCACCTTCACCGGCTGCTTCGCGCGGGCCAGGCCCTTGGCGACGATGTCGGCGATGGTGATGTCGCCACCCTCCGGGAAAGCCGTCGCCAGATCGGAGACGTTGACCACCTGGAAAGTGACCTTGTTCGGGTTCTTGAAGCCCTTGAGCTTCGGCAGACGCATCTGGAGGGGCATCTGGCCACCCTCGAACGCTGCGGACACCTTGTTGCGGGCCTTGGTGCCCTTGGTGCCGCGGCCTGCGGTCTTGCCACCCTTGCCGGCCTCACCGCGACCGACGCGGTGCTTCGGCTTGTTGGCGCCCTTAGCCGGACGCAGATCGTGGAGCTTGATGATTTCGCTCATGATTACCTACTCCCCCGCCACTTCTTCGACGGTGACCAGGTGGCGCACCATGTGGATCTGACCACGGGTGACGTCGTTGTCCTGCTTCACCACGGACTGGCGGATCTTCTTCAGACCGAGGGCCTGAAGGTTTGCACGGGTCTTCGGCTTCTCACCGATGAGGCCCTTGTCGAGTGTGATCTTCAGAGCCATGGTTTACGCCTCCTGCCCTGCGCGGGCACGCAGAATACGAGCCGGTGCGACCTCTTCGATGGTCTTACCGCGGCGGGCGGCGACCTCCTCGGGGCGGACCAGCTGCTTGAGGCCGTCCACGGTGGCGTGGACGACGTTGATGGCGTTGTCGGAGCCCAGGGACTTCGACAGGATGTCCTGGATACCAGCACACTCGAGCACCGGGCGGGCGGCGCCACCGGCGATGACACCGGTACCCGGGGCAGCCGGCTTCAGCATGACAATGCCTGCTGCAGCCTCGCCCTGGACCGGGTGGGTGATGGTACCGGCGACCATCGGGACGCGGAAGAAGTTCTTGCGAGCCTCTTCTGCACCCTTCTGGATGGCGGCCGGAACTTCCTTGGCCTTGCCGTAACCGACACCGACCATGCCCTGGCCGTCGCCCACGATCACCAGTGCGGTGAAGCTGAAGCGACGACCACCCTTGACGACCTTGGACACACGGTTGATGGTGACGACGCGCTCGATGTACTGGTTGCGCTCGTCCTGCTGATTGCGACGGTCATCGCGGCGGCCTCCGCCACGACGGTCGTTGCGATCGTTCTTCTTCTGCTCGTCGGCGGAGCGTCCGCCGTCACGCCGTTCACGTCCCGGCATTACGCGTTCCTTCCGTAGATGTTCTTGGTGTTGGTGATCATTAGAACTTCAGACCACCTTCACGTGCGGCATCTGCCAGAGCGGCGATGCGGCCGTGGTACTTGTAGCCCGCACGGTCGAAGACGACCTTCTCGATGCCTGCGGCCTTGGCGCGCTCAGCGATGAGCTTGCCGACCTCGGCACCCTTGACCTTCTTGTCACCCTCGACGGCGCGAACGTCCGGCTCGATGGTGGAGGCAGCCGCCAGGGTGTGACCGGCCAGGTCGTCGATGACCTGGACGTGCATGTGGCGGGAGGTGCGGTGCACGACCAGACGCGGCGCCTCGGGGGTGCCACGCAGGGTCTTGCGGATACGGAAGTGACGGCGTGCACGGGCTTCGCGACGGCGGGTGGAAATATCCTTGCCGACCGGAGTGCGCTTGGTGTTCTCTGCAGTGTTGCTCATGCTTACTTACCCGTCTTTCCGACCTTGCGGCGGACCTGCTCGCCTTCGTAGCGGATGCCCTTGCCCTTGTAGGGGTCGTCCTTCCGCAGACGACGGATGTTGGCGGCGATCTGCCCAACGACCTGCTTGTCAATACCCGAGATGGAGAACTTGGTGGTGCCGTCAACTGCGAAGCTGACGCCCTCCGGAGCCTCGATCAGGATCGGGTGGGAGTAGCCCAGGGAGAACTCGAGGTTCTTGCCCTTGGCCTGGACGCGGTAGCCCACGCCGAAGATCTCCATCTTGATGGTGTAGCCCTCGGTGACGCCGACAACCAGGTTGTTGACGAGCGAACGGGAGAGTCCGTGCAGGGCACGGTTCTTGCGGTGGTCGTCCGGACGCGAGACGCGAATCTCGTTGTCCTCGACGGCCACGGTGATCGGGGCCGGAAGGTCGACGTTCAGGGTACCCTTCGGGCCCTTGACCTCGACGTTCTGACCGTTCACGGTGGTGGTGACACCGGACGGGACGGTGATCGGGTTCTTGCCGATACGCGACATATTAGCTTTCCTCCCTTACCAGACGTAGGCGAGAACTTCTCCGCCCACGCCCTTCTCGGTAGCCTGGCGGTCGGTCAGCAGACCCTGGGACGTGGAGATGATGGCCACTCCCAGGCCGCCCAGGACCTGCGGCAGGTCGGTGGACTTCGCGTACACGCGCAGACCCGGCTTGGAGACGCGACGCACGCCGGCGATGGAACGCTCGCGGGTCGGACCGTACTTCAGCTCGAGGGACAGGGCCTTGCCGACCTTGGAGTCCTCGACCTTGTAGTCGGTGATGTAGCCCTCCTGCTTGAGGATCTCGGCGATGTTCGCCTTGAGCTTGGAGGAGGGCATCGTCACGACATCGTGGTGCGCGTGGTTCGC
>CAZTIZ010000079.1:0-8420 GCA_964613845.1 uncultured Corynebacterium sp. | reverse complement strand
TCGGCCGCGACTACGAGGCCGTCATCCGCGTGAACTCCCAGTCCGGCAAGGGCGGCGTGGCCTACATCATGAAGACCGACCACGGTCTGAACCTGCCCCGCCACCTGCAGGTCGAGTTCTCCGGCGTGGTCCAGACCGTCACCGATTCCGAGGGCGGGGAGATCAACTCCAAGAACATGTGGGATATCTTCACCACCGAGTACCTGGACCGCTCCGATGTCCTGGAGCTGATCTCCGTCAAGGTCGACAACGCCGAGACCGAGAACGAGGAGGCGAAGGTCGTCGCGACGCTGCTCCACAAGGGCGAGGAGGTCGCCGTGGAGGGCCACGGCAACGGGCCGGTCGCCGCCTACGCCAACGCACTGGAGCAGCTGGGCATCGACGTCGAGGTCGAGGACTACTCGCAGCAGTCCCGCACCTCCGGTGACGACGCCGAGGCCGCCAGCTACGTCTACGCCGACATCGACGGCGCCAAGGTCTGGGGCATCGGCATCGCCGGCTCCATCACCTTCGCCTCCCTGAAGGCCGTGACCTCCGCGGTCAACCGCTGCCAGACCTCCGTCATCACGGTCGGTGGCGGCGGCGTCTAGGCAGACACCGGCAGCACGGGCGAACCCCGTGGGAGGACCCTGGGCGGGCCTCCCACGGGGCTTCACGTGAAACGGGATGGCAGGGAGCACTGCGCACTCACGCTGCGGTCGCACACGACGACCTCGGTTTCACACGTGGATTTCTCCCCCTCCTCCATGAGGCGGCATAATCAGCTCTGTCAGCGACTGTGGAAGCGCCCGTACCCCGGGCCCCACCCCAGACTTAAGTAGAGGTTATGACCACTTCTGTCCCCGGCCCCCTCGCAGGGACCGACGGCCACACCAATGGCCCCGAAGCAGCTCTGCCCATGGTGGAAACGTCAGCTCCCGCTCCACAGGAAGCCCCGGAAAAGTACCCGCTCAGTTTCCTCAACCTGAGCGGCCGCCGGAAATCCATCGTCGACTGGCTTGTGGTGGCGGTCGCCATCTGGGTGCTGATCACGGCGGTCAGCGCCATCGGCTCCGGTTTCAGCCTGGCGGTCGGCGACGGGGCCCGGGAACTGTTCGCCTTCGCCGCGAACCCGTTCGTCGGTCTGATGGTCGGCCTGCTGGCCACCGTGCTGACCCAGTCCTCCTCGACCACCACCTCCATCACCGTGGGGATGGTCGCCGGTGGCCTGCCCATCGAAATCGCCATCCCCATCCTCTTCGGCGCGAATATCGGCACCACGGTGACCTCAACGCTGGTGTCCCTGGGCATGGCCAATGACAAGGTCATGTTCCGCCGCGGCTTCGCCGCCGCCAGCGTCCACGACATGTACAACCTGCTGTCGGTCCTGATCTTCTTCCCGCTGGAACTGATCTTCGCCCCACTGCAGCGCAGCTCCGCCTGGTTGTCGGGACAACTGGCCGGCGAGGAGCCCGGCCCCGTCGGGGCACTCTTCGACGCGCTGGGAGGTGCCGTCAGCTTCCTCACCTCACCCGGCGTCGCCCTGCTGGAGTGGATGGTCTCCCCCCTCGGGGACGTCGCCGGTGGTGTGCTGCTGGTGGTGCTCGGCGTCGTGCTGATCCTGGCGGTGATCAGGTTCATCGGCAAGATGCTCAAGGCCCTGCTGGTGGGTGCCGCCCAGCAGGTGCTGCACAACGCCATCGGCCGGGGCCCGATCTCAGGCGTGGCCTCGGGCACCCTGGTGACGGTCCTGGTGCAGTCCTCCACCACGACCACCTCGCTGGCGGTGCCGCTGGCCGCCACCGGCCACTTTTCCCTCCGGCAGATCTTCCCCTTCGTGGTCGGGGCCAATATCGGGACCACCGTCACCGCCCTGATCGCCGCCTTCGGCTTCAGCGGCATCGAGGGTCAGGTGGCGCTGCAGGCGGCATTCGTCCACATGCTCTACAACGTCTTCGCGGCCCTGCTGATCATGGGCCTGCCCGGCCTGCGCACGCTCCCGCCCCGGGGCGCGGAGCTGCTCGCCCGCCTCGGCACGGAGAACAAGCTGTATGTGGCAGGCTGGGTCCTCGGAATATTCCTGGTGATCCCGGCCCTGCTGATCGTCGTCACCACGGTGCTGTGACAGATGAGCGCCGAGGACACCGACCACCCCGGTGAGCTGCCACGTGAGCGGATCGACCACAGCCTGGAGGAACTACTCCGGGAAGCGGAGGAGACGGTCGCCGACCTGCGCACCGAACTCCAACGCCGACGGGGGCAGAACCATCGGGAGGACCTGGCGGCCCAGCACGTCGAGATCGACCGGCTCACCCGACACCTCGAGAACGCCGAGCTCCGCTGGCAGGACATCAGGGACTTCCTCGTGGCACTGACCGCGGAGCTACGCAGGGACCAGCAGTAACCAGCGGGGCCCCGGAGAAAGACCAGAGTCATGCCCCGGCGAGGGAGTCACGCGTCTGCCCGATGAGGTCGAGCAGCGAGCGGACAGCCGGGTCCTCCCAGCGGCGCTGAACGGTCGCCAGGGGATAGAGCAGCAGGCCGCTGCGCTCACCGTAGAGGGCGATCCCGGCGGTGACGCCACGTTCGACGATGCACCACTGCAGGTCGAATTCCAGGGAGATCAGTTCGCCGAAGGCCACGGCGTAGAGGCCCACCAACAGCGACGCATCACCGCGCTCGTGGGCGGGTACCGCGAAGTACCCGTCACGGCTGGCGTCAAAGGCCTCGGCCAGCGCCTCCCCGGAAGCCAGCAGGCCGGACTCACCGGCCGCCTGCAGGCGCACCGCCAACCACTGCGCTTCATCCTCGGACAGGGCCATGACCTTCGGACCATCGGGGGAAGACATGCCTCCACCGTAGCCAGATATCCAAGGTCAGCGCGGGCGTCGGGGGTTGCTGTTCTATGCTGAGACCATGATCACGAGCACGGAGAAAGACTATGACGCGGACGATGGCACCGCCCCCTCCGAGCAGTCGCAGAAGAAGCACCACGCGGCCGAGGAGGAGCGCGAGCGTCACCGCCTCGCCGAGGTCGAGGCTTTCCCCTTCATCGCCCTGACAGCCCAGTCCACCGGCATCCACCCCTCCACCGGCCGGCTGGTGTCCATTGATGCCCTGACCTTCAACGAGGCCGGCGAGATCGGCGAGCAGTTCCATGCGGTACTCAACCCGGGCTCCGACCCGGGCCCGCGCCACTACCACGGCCTCACCCACGAGGAGGTCGAGCAGGGCCAGCGCTTCTCCCAGGTCCTCAAGACCCTGGGCCGGTTGATCGACGACCGCACCCTCGTCCTCCACTACGCCCCCCGCTCCTGGGGCTTCCTCGTCTCTGAGGCCCGGCGCGCCATGAATGCCGCGGCGCGGTCGAACCGCTCGCGGGGGCGCGGTCGGGGGCGGGGGCGGCGTCGGCAGCGGGTGGGGCATGTGCCCCGGCCGGTGTGCATCGTGGACACGTTGGGTTCGGCACGCCGTCAGGAAGTGGTCTTCGAGGACATCCGGTTGGCGTCGGTGGCGCGTGCCCTGGGCTTGGATGTGCCGGGCCCGGAGGCCACGGTGGAGCGCGCGCAGCGCCCGGAGGCGGAGACCTCGCGGGAGTTGACGCGGCTGCTGATCGAGGTGTTCCGCATGGAGCGGGAGCGGGGGGTGCTGTCGCAGCGGGAGCCCTCGGAGTTGCGGGCGGACCGGTTCGGGCTGCAGCGCAGCCACGTGCGTGTCGACGCCGCGGAGGCGGCGCGTCCGCATGAGAACCCGGGCACGTACACGCCGGGGCGTTCGCTGGTGCGCGGCATGGAGATCGTCGTCGCCCCGGAGGTGGCGATGGATCCCAATGACCTCATGGAGGCGTGCCTGCGGGAGGAGCTGGCCTATTCGGAGAAGCTGACCAGGCAGACCTCGCTGGTGGTGTGCAACAAGACCTCGAATCTGCGGGGTAAGGCGATGCACGCATCACGCAAGGGGATTCCACTGATGTCGGACACGGCGTTCATGGAAGCGGTGACGCGGGTGAAGGGTCCCGCACTCGGCTGAGTGTGGCGACTAGTGTGGTGTGCCATGAGTCCCGCACTATCCGGCCCCCTGCGTCGACTGCGCAGCAGGGCCGCGAAGACCGCAGCGAAATTGGCCACCACCGCGTCCCGGCTGACGGGGCGTGGTGCCGGTGGCATGATCGGCGGCCTGGTCGCCAACGCCATTGACCCGACCATCATGGAGCAGCTCTCGGGTGGTCGCCCGACCATTCTGGTGACCGGCACGAACGGCAAGTCCACGACCACGGGTATGTTGGCCGCGGCGGTGCGCCGCCGTCACACGGTGGCCAGCAACGACGGGGGAGACAACATGGACGCCGGGATCATCTCGGCGCTGATGGCCGGACCTGAGGCCTCCCACCTCATTCTGGAGGTTGATGAGCTGCACGTGCCCTCGGTGGCCGAGCGGCTCAGGCCTGCGGCGCTGGTGTTGCTCAACCTGACCCGTGACCAGCTCGACCGGGTGGGCGAGATCAACAAGATCGAGCGTGCCCTGCGCGCCACCATTGAGCAGCATCCCGACATGACGGTCATCGCCAACTGCGATGACGTGCTGGTGAGCTCGGTGGCCTACGATGCGGCCAAGGTCGTGTGGGTCGCCGCGGGTGCGGGGTGGACCGGGGATTCGGTCACCTGTCCGCGCACCGGCGGGCACATCGTCCGCGAGGGTGAGGACTGGTGGTCGATGAAGAAGCTGCCCGACGGCCGTGAGTTCCGCCGCCCCTCCCCCACCTGGACGGTCTCCCCCGAGGGGCTGGCGGGTCCGGCGGGCAGCATCGGCCTGGACCTGAAGCTGCCGGGCCGGGCCAACCGCGGCAATGCGGCGCAGGCCGTCGCCGCGGCCGTCGAGAGCTGTGATATTCCGCTAATCGACGCCGTCGCCGCGGCCGAGGGCGTCGAGGACGTCGCCGGACGTTATTCCACCATCAGCTACGGCGACTGGGAGGTCCACCTGCTGCTGGCCAAGAACCCGGCGGGCTGGCAGGAGGCCCTGTCCATGGTGGACCGTTCCGCCGATGGGCTGGTCATCGCGGCCAACGGCCAGGTCGCTGACGGTGAGGACCTGTCCTGGCTGTGGGATGTCCGCTTCGAGGACTTCGAGTCCCTGCAGGTCAAGGCCTCCGGGGAACGTGGCACCGACCTCGCTGTGCGCCTGACCTACGCCGATATCGACCACGAATTCCACCGCGACCCCCTGGCCGCCATCCGCGCCTGTCCCCCGGGGCGCGTGGAGGTCCTGGCCAACTACACCGCCTTCCGGGACCTGAAGAAGGACCTCAACCGGGAGCTGACCAAGGAGAATGCCGACCGTGGCTGAGCTGACCATCGGACTGATCCTGCCCGACGTCCTGGGCACCTACGGCGACGACGGCAACGCACTGGTGCTGCGCCAGCGCGCCCGCATGCGGGGCATCGACGCCGAGATTCACACCGTCAAATTCGGTGAGCCCGTGCCCACGGGCCTCGATCTCTACTGCATCGGCGGGGGCGAGGACACCGCCCAGATCCTCGCGGCCGAACACCTCATCGCCGACCGGGGCCTGATCCGGGCCGCCGAGGCCGATCGTCCGGTGCTGGCCATCTGTGCTGGCCTGCAGGTCCTGGGCGAGTCCTTCCGCGCCAGGGGTCGGGTCGTCGACGGGGTGGGGCTGATCGACGCCACCACCGTCAGCCTGGAGGAGCGGGCGATCGGTGAGGTCGTGGCCACGCCCACCGGGGCGGGCATCACCGCTGAGTTGAGCGAGCCGCTCACCGGCTTCGAGAATCACCTGGGGGCCACGCTGCTGGGGCCCGGGGCGGAGCCGCTGGGCCGGGTGTCGCGGGGGGTGGGCAACTGTGATGTGCCCGGCTCCGCCGACCTGGCCGACGGTGCGCGTCAGCGCAGCGCGGAGGGTGCGGTGCAGGACAGCGTCATCGCCACGTACATGCACGGGCCGGTGCTCGCCCGCAATCCGCAGTTGGCGGACCTGCTGCTGGCCCGGGCCACGGGGGTGCGGCTGGCGGAGCTGGACCCGCTGGAGATCGCGGTGGTCGACCGGTTGCGACTGGAGCGCCTGAGCTGATCTTCTGACGTATCCTGGGTCTCCTTCCAGGCCGAGGAGGACGAAGCGATGCGTGGACTGACTCTGGTGGCCGCCCTGGCTGCCCTACTGCTCAGCGGGTGCGGGATGATCCCCGCCGACGCCGAGGGGACGCTGGACCGCGCCCGTGACGGGCAGCTGGTGGTGGGGGTGTCCGAACATCCGCCGTGGACGGTCATCGACGAGGACACCGGTGAGGTCAGCGGTTCCGAGGCCGAGCTGATCGGGAGTTTCGCCGAATCCATCAACGCCGAGATCGAGTGGCGGCCGGGACCGGAGAGCATCCTGGCCGGCTGGATCAGTGAGGATGAGGTCGACATCGTGATCGGCGGGTTGACCACCGACGCGCCCTGGTCCTCCCACATGGCGCTCACCCGCCCCTACACCACCGTCGGGGACGAGGAGATGGTCATGGGCGTGCCCCTGGGGGAGAACGAGCTCATGGTTGCCCTGGAGCGTCACCTGGCGCGCGAACACGGGGAGATCTGATGGCCGGGGTGGAGGAGGCCAGCACCGGTTCCGGCCATGACGCCCTGCCCGATCAGCAGCGGGAGGCCCTGCACCGGGCCATCCGGATCGAGTGGATCAGCCTGGGCGTGCTGGCGGTGTCGGTGGTGCTCATCGGCCTGGTGGCGGGCCAGTCGCAGGCGATGCAGGCGGCGTTCTTCGAGAACCTCCTGTCCTTCCTGCCGCCGATCGCCTTCCTGGTGGCGACCCGGGTGATCCGCATCGGCCCGAACCGCCGGCACCCCTACGGCCACCACCGGTCGATCGGTACCGCGCACCTGGTGGCGGCCACCGCCCTGCTGGCCATGGGACTGTTCCTGGTCTACTCCTCAGGTTCGGCGCTGCTGATGGGTGAGCGCCCCCCGATCGGGCTGACGGTGCTGTTCGGCCAGGAGATCTGGGCCGGTTGGCTGATGATCGCCGTGATGGCCGTGACCGCCGTGCCACCGGTCTTTCTCGGCCGTCGCAAGATGAAGCTGGCCAAACAGCTCCACGACAAGGTCCTGCACGCCGACGCCGACATGGACAAGGCCGACTGGCAGACCTCCCTGGCCACCATCATCGGTGTGCTGGGCATCGGCATCGGCCTGTGGTGGACCGACTCGGTGGCCGCGCTCATCGTCGCCGGCTCGATCCTGCTCGACGGGGGCCGCAACCTGCGGGCGGCGGTGGAGGACCTGACGGATATGCGCGCCATGACCTTCGATGAGCAGGATCACCCGCTCATCGACGACATCGAGACGCGCGCCGCCGCCGTGGAGTGGGTCGCCGAGGCGGTGGCCCGGGTACGCGATCAGGGTCACGTCTTCCACGTCGAGATGTTCGTGGTGCCGGTGGGCGACCACAATCCCACGGTCGATGAGCTCCACGACCTGCGGGAGCTGCTCCAGGAGACGGACTGGAAGATCCACGACGTCGTGGTGGTGCCCATGCGGTCCCTGCCGATCTACCTCACCCAGGATGATCCCTCATGAGCCCCGGTGGTGGGCACACCCCGGAGAACATGCCCGGGGACGTGCAGGAGACGATGCGCAAGGCCATCCGCGTGGAGTGGCTGAGCATCGGCTACCTGATCCCCGCGGTGATCCTCATCGGGTTGACGGCCGGGCAGTCGCAGGCGATGCGGGTGGCCTGGGCCGAGGACGCCCTGGCTCTACTGCCACCCATCGCCTTCCTCATCGCCGTGCGGTTGACCACCTGGCGGCGCACCCGCAACTACCCCTACGGCTACCACCGCTCGGTGGGCATCGGTCAGCTCGTGGCGGCGGTGGCACTGCTGGCCATGGGCTCTTTCCTGCTGATCGAATCCGCCCTCGGGCTGATCCAGGGGGAGCGTGCCCCCATCGGCATGACCGTGCTGTTCGGCCAGGACCTGTGGTCCGGCTGGCTGATGGTGGCGGTGATGGTGGTGTTCGGCATCCCACCGGTCATCCTCGCGCGTTATAAGCTGCGCTACGCCAGGATCCTGCACAACAAGGCCCTCTACGCGGACGCGGACATGAGCAAGGCCGATTGGATGACCGCCGTGTCCACCATCGTCGGCGTTCTCGGGGTGGGGGTGGGCCTGTGGTGGGCGGACGGGGCCGCCGCGATCGTCGTGGCGGTGTCGATCGTCTCCGACGGCTTCCGTAACCTGCGCTCCGCCATCAGCGGCATGGCCGACATCCGCTCCCGCACCCACGATGACGCGCAACCCCACCCGCTGATCCGGCGGATCGAGGACCACGCCCGTGATCTCGACTGGGTGGCCGACGCCGCCGTGCGCATGCGCGACCAGGGCCAGGTCTTCCACGTGGAACTGTTCGTCACGCCTGTCGACGGCGCG
>CAZTIZ010000078.1:0-8476 GCA_964613845.1 uncultured Corynebacterium sp. | reverse complement strand
GCCAAAGCGGAGTTTTCCTCAGCCACGGACTGTGGTCGACGTGGCACAGTGATAGGCGATGAACAAGAAGAATACCCCGCAGTCCCGGCCCTCCCGACCCTCCCGAGGCCGGACACACGGACCGCAGCGATCAAGCAGGGGGCAGCGGGCCCCCGCGAGAAGGCCCACCCGGGAGGGGGCGCCGGCGGCCAGCCCGTCAACGCAGGTCACGACCGGTCTCAAGGCTCGGATCCGTCGGTGCCTGCCGGTGGCGCTGATCCCCAACATCGTCATGGTGCTGGTCGTCATCGTGGTGGCGCTGGCAGGTCTGCTCCTGACGTCGACCACACTGACGGCCCTGCCTGCCGCCATCGCCCAGTTGTGGCTGATCATCTACCTCGTCCCGGTCAACGGGGGAGGTGTGGCGGTGGGGTTACTGCCCATGCTGCCGGCGGTCGGGGTGGTGGTGCTGGTGGCGCGCCGCGTCCGCCGGGCGGTGAGGGACCGGGTGGGCATCGTCGACCTCATGGTCCTCAGCGTGGGGATACTCCTGTTGCCGGTACTGCTCACCCTCATCGCGGCGGCGATGTTGTGGGATGCGGGACAGGTCTTCGACGTGGGTCCGCCCCCGCTTCTCGACGCCGTCGGCAACACCGTGCTCGTGCACGGCATCGCCCTGGTGGTCGGCATGGGGCAGCGCCTGTGGCGTGCTCTCCTGCGGCGTTACGGTCTCCCCGACTGGCTCGCGCAGGCCGCCGTGAACGCCTGGCGTTTCCTGCTGTCGGTCGGTGCTGCCGCGGCGGTGCTGTTGCTGGTGCTGCTGCTGACGGGGTGGCAGCGTCAGGTCGAGCTGTTCACCCCGTTCGAGGGAGTCGGGGCTCTTGTCGCGCTCATCGCCCTGAGCCTGCTCTATCTGCCCAACGCGCTCATCGCGACCGTCGGTGTGCTGCTGGGTTCCGAGTTCAATTTCGGTGAGGCCTCCGTTTCCCTCTTCTCCGTGCACCTGGTTCCCCTCCCCCCGCTGCCGCTGTTGGGTCTCATTCCCGGCTCGGTGGGGGATTGGGCGGTGGCGCTGCTGGTCATCCCGGCGGTGGTGGCCGGCGTGCTGGCCTACCGGGCCCGGCCGACCATCTGGCAGGCAGTGGGCACCGGTTTCTTCGCCGGGCTGATCATGCTGGTGCTGGGCCATCTCACCCGGGGTGAGGTCGGTTATTACGGAGTCTCCGGGCCGATGTCCTGGCTGACTCCCGCCCTGACCCTGGTGTGGGTGCTCGGGGTGGGGTTGGCCGTGGCGGCCCTGCTGCACCTGGCCGAGTACCGGCTCGCGGTGGCCGAACGGCCAGTCGCGGCCCCGCAGGAGCAGCAGGAGCAGCAGGCGCAGCAGGTGGTTGAAGCTGAGGAGGCGGAGGAGACGGATTCCGCCGATGACACGGAAGATCCGGAAGATCCGGGCAACCTCGAAGAAGAGGACGACCTGGAAGAAGAGGATAATACGGAGACCGGGGAACCTGGGGAGTCTGAGGAGGAGGAAGGCCCGGGGGAGGATGACGCGGGCAAGGACGGGAATCGCGCAGACAGGGACTAGTATCGTTCGGGTGACCTACACCAGCGATCCGATCACCCCGATCAATATTGTCGTGCTCGTCTCCGGCTCGGGGACGCTGCTGCAGTCGATCCTCGACCAGCAGGACGGGCATTACCGAGTGAGTCTCGTCATCGCGGACGTCGAGTGTGCCGCGCTGGACCGGGCGGCTGCCGCGGGCGTCGATACGCGTGTTGTTCCGCCCGGTGGGGACCGGGCGGCGTGGAATGTCGCGCTCGCCGAGGTCATCGCGGAGGCCGATCCGGATCTCGTCGTGTCGGCGGGCTTCATGAAGATCCTCGGGGCAGGCGTCCTCGACCGTTTCGACGGGCGCATCATCAACACCCACCCGGCACTGCTCCCGGCCTTTCCGGGAGCACATGCCGTGCGTGACGCGCTCGCCCACGGGGTCAAGGTCACCGGCTCCACCGTCCACTTCATCGACGCCGGGGTGGACACAGGGCCGATCATCGCGCAGCAGGCGGTGGTGATCGGACCGGAGGACACCGAAGGTTCCCTGCATGAGCGGATCAAGCAGGTCGAACGACAGCTCATCGTAACGGTGCTGCGCTCCGCACGCATCGACGAATCCACCAGGAAGGTTGAGTTCATCCATGAGTGATGACCGCAAGGCAATCAAGCGCGCGCTGATCAGCGTCTACGACAAGACCGGTCTCGAGGAGCTGGTCACGGCTCTGCACGGGGCGGGGGTGGAGATCGTCTCCACGGGTTCCACGGCCCAGCGGATCGCTGACCAGGGTGTCCCGGTCACGCCGGTCGAGCAGCTCACCGGTTTCCCGGAGTGCCTGGAGGGGCGTGTGAAGACGCTGCACCCGAAGGTCCACGCCGGCATCCTCGCCGACACCCGCAAGGATGATCACCTCGCCCAGCTCGATGAGCTCGGTGTCGAGCCCTTCCAGCTCGTGGTGGTCAACCTGTACCCGTTCACCGAGACCGTGGCCTCCGGCGCGGACTTCGACGCCTGCGTCGAGCAGATCGACATCGGCGGCCCGTCCATGGTGCGTGCCGCCGCCAAGAACCACCCCTCCGTCGCCGTGGTCGTTGATCCGGCCCGTTACGGGGACGTCGTGCAGGCGCTGGGTGAGGGCGGGTTCTCCCGCGCCGAGCGCACCGGCCTGGCTGTCGATGCCTTCCGCCACACCGCCGCCTACGACGTCGCCGTGGCGACCTGGCTGGGCGAGCAGGACCACGAGGACGCCTTCCCCGCCTGGCTGGGCAGCTCCCACGAGCGCAGCGCCACCCTGCGCTACGGCGAGAACCCGCACCAGGCCGCCGCCCTCTACGCCGAGGAGGGTGCCGGTGGGCTGGCCAACGCCGAGCAGTTCCACGGCAAGGAGATGAGCTACAACAACTACCAGGACGCCGACGCCGCCTGGCGTGCCGCCTGGGACCACGAGCGGCCGGCCGTCGCGATCATCAAGCACGCCAACCCGTGCGGTATCGCCGTCTCGGACGAGTCCATCGCCGCAGCGCACTCCGCCGCCCACGCCTGTGACCCGGTCTCCGCCTTCGGTGGCGTCATCGCCGCCAACCGGGAGGTCAGCGTCGAGATGGCCGAGCAGGTCGCCGGGATCTTCACCGAGGTCATCATCGCGCCCTCCTACGCGGACGGCGCAGTTGAGGTGCTGCAGGGCAAGAAGAACATCCGCATCCTGCGTGCCGACGCCCCCGTGCGTGACGACCGCGAGATCCGTCAGATCTCCGGTGGTCTCCTGGTCCAGGAGAGCGACCACCTCCAGGCCGAGGGTGACCTCGCGCAGAACTGGACCCTGGCCGCCGGTGAGGCCGCTTCCGAGGAGGTCCTCGCTGACCTCCAGTTCGCCTGGAACGCCGTGCGCTCCGTCAAGTCCAACGCCATCCTCATCGCCGCCGATGGCGCGACCGTGGGGGTGGGCATGGGCCAGGTCAACCGCGTCGACTCCGCCAGGCTGGCCGTCGAGCGCGCCAACTCCCTGACTGAGGGGACTGAACGCACCCGGGGTGCCGTCGCGGCCTCCGACGCCTTCTTCCCCTTCGCCGACGGCTTCGAGGTGCTCGCCGATGCCGGTGTGAAGGCCGTCGTCCAGCCGGGCGGTTCCATCCGCGATGAGGAGGTCATCGAGGCCGCGAACAGGGCGGGCGTGACCATGTACCTCACCGGGGCGCGTCACTTCGCGCACTGATCGGGTGGGGGAGCGGTTATGTTCAATCGCAAACATAATGCGAAGATCATGTCGCCCCCCACGGTCCGGAGTGCCCGGGGGTGGCGCCGCCGGACCTGACCCCGTCCCCGTGGTGTCCCGTCACGGTGGGTCGGAGGAGTCGGGATGACCACTGCCCGGGAGAAGGCGAAGGAGCAGCGCCGTCGGGAGTTGCTCGCCGCTGCTGCGTCGATCATGGCGGAACGGGGGTTCCACCAGACCCGTCTGGGGGATGTCGGGGCGGCGGTGGGGATCTCCGGCCCGGGTATCTACCGTCATTTCGACGGCAAGGATGACCTGTTGGCCCAGGTGCTCATCGAGATCTCGATCCGCCTGGTCGACGGTGCCCGCGCGGTGATTACCCGTCACGAGGAGGTCGGTGGGGTCGATCCGGCCGCCGTGCTCGCTGACCTGGTGGACTTCCATGTGGAGTTCGCGGTGACCGAGCCTGACCGCATTCGGGTACAGGAACGTGAGATCGGCAACTTGGTGGCGCACGCGCTGGAGAAGGTCAGGTCCCTGCAACGCACCTACCTGAGTCTGTGGACCGATGTGCTGCTGCAGTGTCGTCCCGACCTGGATCGCGCCCAGGCCCGCCTGCGGGTCCAGCTGGTCGCCGGGTTGATCAACTCCTCCCGTCACGTCATCCATTGGGCTGGCCCTGACCTGGTGCGCGACCAGGCCACCAGGATGTCCCTGGCCTCCCTCCGGGCGGAGTAGGCCGAACGCCGACGGCGCTGGGGGCGCGTCTGGCGTGGGCGGTGTCGGTGCGGGCGGGGAGGTGATCACGGTGGGGTGACCAGCCCTTTCCGCCTCCAGATGTGTCGGAGGCAACTTATTTTTTCCAAAGTGCTGTGGGGCACACCTTCGCGATGTGCTCTCTGGAACATGGTTAATCGCTATTAACTGAAATTCCATCGAGTTCCCCTCACGGAGATCCCATGCCTCAACCAGAGACCAACCGAGAGCGCCACGCCGCGCTCGTCGCCGACCTGCGCGGACTCCTCGCCCGCACCACTGAAGGCGGCTCGGAGAAGGCCCGCCAAAGACACGTCAGCCGCGGAAAGCTCCTGCCCCGCGAGCGCATCACGGAGTTGCTCGACCCCGGCAGTCCCTTCCTGGAGGTGGCCCCGCTGGCGGCCCACCAGATGTACGACGGGCAGGTACCCGCCGCCGGCGTCGTCGCCGGCATCGGGCTGATCCAGGGCCGACGCTGCATGATCGTGGCCAATGACGCCACCGTCTCCGGGGGAACCTACTACCCGATGACAGTCAAGAAGCATCTGCGGGCCCAGGAGATCGCCTCCGATAACCACCTGCCCTGCATCTACCTCGTGGATTCCGGCGGGGCGATGCTACTCAACCAGGACGAGGTCTTTCCCGACCGCGACCACTTCGGCCGCATCTTCTACAACCAGGCCACCATGTCCGCCCGGGGCATCCCCCAGATCGCCGCAGTCATGGGCTCCTGCACCGCCGGGGGCGCCTACATGCCGGCCATGAGCGACGAAGCCGTCATCGTCAAGGAACAGGGCACCATCTTTCTCGCGGGGCCGCCACTGGTGAAGGCGGCCACCGGCGAGGAGGTCACCCCCGAGGAGCTCGGTGGTGGCGACCTGCACTCGCGCACCTCCGGCGTGACCGACCACCTGGCACTCGACGACGCCGACGCGCTGCACCGGGTGCGCGCGATCGTCGACACACTCCCGCAGGCCCCCGAGTCACCGTGGGAGGTCCGTGAACCCGTCGAACCGACGCGCCCCCAGACCGACCTCTACGACATCGTCCCCGTCGATGCGAAGACCCCCTACGACGTCCACGAGGTCATCGAGGTCCTCGTCGACGGTGGTGAACACACTGAGTTCAAGGCCGAGTACGGCACCACCCTGGTCACCACCTTCGCCCGCATCCACGGCCACCCGGTGGGCATCATCGCCAACAACGGCGTGCTCTTCGCCGAGTCCGCACAGAAGGGCGCACACTTCATCGAACTGTGCGACCAGCGCCGCATCCCCCTGGTCTTCCTGCAGAACACCACCGGCTTCATGGTGGGACGGGAATACGAGGCAGGGGGCATCGCCAAACACGGCGCGAAGATGGTCAACGCAGTGGCGACCACCCGGGTGCCCAAGTTCACCGTCGTCATCGGCGGAGCATTCGGTGCCGGCAACTACTCCATGTGTGGACGTGCCTACTCACCGCGTTTCCTGTGGATGTGGCCCAACGCCCGCATCGCCGTCATGGGCGGCCCCCAGGCCGCCATGACCCTGTCCACCGTCCGCCGCAACCAGACCGAACGCTCCGGCGGGGAATGGTCGGCTGAGGAGCAGGAGGCCTTCGAGGCTCCGGTCCGCGAGAAGTTCGAGCGCGAATCCCACCCCTACCACTCGTCTGCCCGACTCTGGGACGACGGCGTCATCGACCCCGCGGACACCCGACGTGTCCTCGGACTGGCCCTCGACGTCGCCGGCGGCGCCCCCCTGGGCGAGCCCGGCTACGGCGTCTTCCGGATGTAGGAGAAGAACATGACCACCACACCCATCACCACCGTCCTGGTGGCCAACCGTGGCGAGATCGCCCGACGCGTCATCCGGACCCTGAGAGAGCAGGGCGTGCGTTCCGTCGCCGTCCACTCCACCGCCGACGCGGACGCCCCGCACGTGCGGGACGCCGATGTGGCCGTGCACATCGGTGACTCCCCGGCCCGCGAGTCCTACCTGCGCATCGACCGGATCCTGGAGGCAGCCCGGCGCACCGGCGCCCAGGCGATCCACCCGGGTTACGGTTTCCTGTCAGAGAACGCCGCTTTCTCCCGGGCCTGCGAGGAGGCCGGGATCATCTTCATGGGGCCCTTGGCCCCGGCCATCGAGACGATGGGGGACAAGATCTCGGCCCGCGCCGCCGTCGAGGCCCGCGGCGTGCCCACGGTACCGGGCATCTCCCGGGTGGGGTTGACCGACGCTGACCTGATCGCCGCGGCCCCGGACATCGGTTTCCCGGTGCTGATCAAGCCTTCCGCCGGTGGCGGGGGCAAGGGCATGCACCGCGTGGATGATCCGGCGGCGCTACCGGCGGCGCTGGTCACGGCGCGCCGGGAGTCGGCGGGGGCATTCGGTGATGACTCGTTGTTTCTAGAGCATTTCGTGGATACGCCGCGCCACATCGAGGTGCAGATCCTGGCTGACACCCACGGCAATGTGATTCACCTGGGGGAGCGGGAGTGTTCCCTGCAGCGTCGTCACCAGAAGGTCATCGAGGAGGCGCCGAGTCCGCTGCTGGATGAGGAGACCCGCCAGGCGATCGGTCAGGCGGCCTGTGATGCCGCCCGTTCGGTGGGTTATGTGGGTGCGGGCACCGTCGAGTTCATCGTCCCAGCGGCGCGGCCGGACCACTTCTACTTCATGGAGATGAACACCCGCCTACAGGTCGAGCACCCTGTGACCGAGGAGGTCACTGGCCTGGACCTGGTCGCCCTGCAGTTGGCGATCGCCCGCGGTGAGGAGCTGCCGGTCCGGCAGGAGGAGGTGCGGTGGACGGGGCGCATGCCCTGGAGGCCCGGATCTACGCGGAGGACCCGGCCAACGGTTTCCTCCCCACCGGGGGCCGGGTCTCCCGGGTGGTTGAGCCGACTGGGCCGGGAGTCCGGGTGGACAGCGGTATCACCGACGGCACCGAGATCACCTCGCTGTATGACCCGATGCTGATGAAGGTCATCGTCCACGGCGAGGACCGGGCGCAGGCGCTGGCGCGGCTGGACCGGGCGCTGGCGAACACGGTGATCGCCGGGGTGGGGGTGAACACTGACTTCTGCCGCTACCTCATCAACGTGCCCGAGGTGGTCTCCGGTGATCTGGACACGGGGCTGCTGGACCGGGTGGTGGACGGTTACCGCCCCGCGGCCGTGCCGGACGAGGCCCTGGTGGCCGCGGCCATGGTGTGGCTGTCGCAGCGGTGGCCGGACCGGCCCGGTTCGGCCTGGGCGATCCCGGACGCCTGGCGCTCCGGAGACACCGCCTCCCAGCGGGTGCGGCTGGCCTGGGAGGGCGACTCGACGGTGCTGTCGGTCACCGGCAGCCCCGCCGCTGCGCAGGTCGTGGTTCACGACGGCGTCGACAGGCTCTCGCGCACGGTGGCGGCGGCCGTGCACCGGGACGGTGAGCAATGGCGGGTGAGCGTCGACGGGCTGAGCCACCACTGGCAGGTCGAGGTCGCCGGGACGGAGATGCTCCTGTCCTCCGGGGCGGGCACCTGGCTGCTGCACCGCGGCCAGGTCGTCCGCTCGAAGGCGGACCGGGAGGAGGGCGGCGACGGGTTCCTGTCGTCCCCGATGCCTGGCACGGTCACCGCCCTGTCCGTCCGGGACGGCGCCCTGGTCGCCGCCGGGGATCCCGTCCTGGTGGTGGAGGCCATGAAGATGGAGCACGTCCTGCGGGCCGCCGCCGACGGCACCGTCACCTTCCACTGCGCCGCCGGCGGCCAGGTGCCGGCCGGAAAACCACTGGCCACCATCGAACCCGCCTACACAGGCTGATTCTTTCTCTCACACATCATCCACAACGCACTGACACGCAAAGGACAAGCATCATGTCGAACCTCATGACCATGACCGACATCAACATCACCGATCTGCCCGAAGAGTACCGCGAGCTGCAGTCCGTGGTCCGCGAGTTCGCCAACGAGGTCGTCGACCCGGTCGCCGCGAAGCACGACCGGG
>CAZTIZ010000077.1:5245-8602 GCA_964613845.1 uncultured Corynebacterium sp. | reverse complement strand
ATTTCGAGTGGGCCATCGCGGAGGGGGCGACCACCGTGCGGGTGGGCCAGGCGATCTTCGGTGCCCGGGCCACGAAGGACAGGGAGTACTGGCCCGGTCAGGCCTGAGCCACTGTGGGAGGATGGGGGCAGTCACCGACGAGAGGACCGGGCAGGTCATGGCCCCCAAACACATCGACGACACCCTGGCCGCCGCCGAGCGGGGAGAGGGTCCGGCGGAGCTGCCGGACAAAGCGCCCCGGCTGGCCTGGGACAGCTGGCGGTATGTGGTCAAACGCGTGGTCAAGGAGTTCTACGCTGAACGCGGTATCGACGTCGCCGCCATGATGACCTTCTTCACCACGCTGTCGCTGGCCCCCGCCCTGCTGGCCGTGTACTCGTTGTTCACGCTCCTGGTGGCCAACAACGAGGAGCTGGTCAGCGGATTCATCGATGAATTCGTCGATGATGTCGTGCCCGACGGCTATGAGCCACCGGTGCGCGACTTCATCGAGATGGTCATCGGTTCTCCCACCGGCGGCCTGGTTGGTCTGGTCATCGGCCTGGCCACCGCGCTGTGGTCCTCCTCGGCGTATATGCGGGCCTTCTCCCGCGGCTCGAACGCCGTCTACCGGCGCGCTGAGGGCCGGGGCATGGTGCGCAAGTGGGGAATGATGCTGTTCACCACCCTGGTCTTCCTCTTCGGGGTGGCCCTGGTGCTGGTCTCCCTGGCGCTGAATGAACCGCTGGTGTCCGGCCTGCTCGGCCCCGTCGCGGCACCGCTGGGCCTATCCGGGGCGCTGGACTTCCTGCTGCGGGTCTTCCTGCCGGTGTGGGTATGGCTGAAGTGGCCGTTCATCCTCGGCCTGATGATCGGCATGATCGCCATCCTCTACTACTTCGCCCCCAACGTGCGTAAACCGCGTTTCCGCTGGCTGACGCTGGGCTCGGCCTTCGCGATCCTGGGCATAGCCGTGGTGAGCGCGGGCCTGTACATCTACTTCACGTTCTTCGGCGGTTACAGCTCCTACGGTGCCGTGGGAGGCATCATCGCGGTGCTGTTCGCCCTGTGGTTCTACAACATCGTGCTGCTGGTGGGCGTGAAGATCGACGCCGAGACCGAACGCGCCCGCGAACTCCAGGCCGGGATCCACGCCGAACGGGACATCCAGCTCCCGCCACGCGCCACCGCCCGGGTGGAACGCCTGCGCCGCATCCGCGACGGCCTGGAGGCCGAGGGCCGCCAGCTGCGCGAACGCCACGAACAGCACTGAACGCCCCGCGCGGGGCGGGACGTGTGCGGGGTCGAGGGGGCGCGATCGTCGTTAAGCGGACATCGCCTTTCTGGTGTGCGTGGAGACCGCGCCGGCGCTGTCCTCCTTGAGGGTCGGGCGCAGCAGCAGCATCGCAATCGCGATGACCAGCAGCACCGAGGCCTCGTGGACGAGCATGCCGATCGACATGGTCACCCCACCGAGCAGCACGCCCACCAGCAGGATCGCGACGGTGGCCAGGGCGATGGCGATGTTGATCCGCATGGTGCCCACCGTGCGTCGGGCCAGACCCAGCGCATAGGGCAGACGCGGCAGCCTATCGGCCATCAGTGCGATATCGGCGGTCTCGATCGCCGCCGGGGAACCGGCCGCACCCATCGCCACACCGATATCGGCCTGGGCCAGCGCCGGGGTGTCATTCACCCCATCACCGACCATGGCCACCGTGTGACCACGGGCCTGTAGATCCTTGACGATCTCCAGCTTGTCCTCGGGCATGAGCTCGGCCCGGACCTCATCGACGCCCAGCTGGGAGGCGACGTTCTCAGCGACCAGACGGGCATCACCGGTGGCCATGATCACCCGGATGCCACGTGCGTGCAGCGCCTCGATGGCGGCCGGGGTGTCCTCGCGGATGGTATCGGCCACGGCGACGATACCCACCGCGCGACCGTCGACACCGACGTACATGGCGGTCCTACCCAGGTCGTTGAGCTCCAGGATGCGCCCGTTGTCCGGGGTGTGGTCGAGCAGATCGGCGGAACCGACCGCGACGGTACGACCGTCGACCAGCGCCCGGATGCCCTTGCCGGTGACCGGCTCGGCCTTCTCGACCATCTCGACGTTCAGACCACGGTTCTCCGCGCCACGGATGATGGCCTCGGCCAGCGGGTGCTCAGAGGCGGTCTCGGCACGGGCCGCCAGCAGCAGCACCTCATCCTCACGGTAGGCAGGGTCGAGCACATCCACATCGGTCAGCTCAGGCCGACCGTTGGTCAGCGTTCCGGTCTTGTCGACGACCACGGCGTCGACCTTGGCGGAGGTCTCCAGGTACTCGCCACCCTTGATGAGCACGCCATCCTTGGCGGAACGGCCGATACCGGCGACAATCGACACCGGGATCGAGATGACCAGCGCGCCGGGGCAGGCGATGACCAGCAGGGTCAGGGCCAGTTCCACGTTCATGGTGAGCAGGCCGATGGCCAGGGCCGCGACCATCACGCCCGGGGTGTACCAGCGGGAGAACTTCTCCAGGAAGGTCTGCGTGCGGGCCTTGTCATCCTGCGCGTCCTCGACGCGGTGGATGATCTTGGCCAGGGTGGAGTCGGCACCGATACCGATCGCCTCGATGCGCAACAGGCCGCTGCGCAGCCAGGTACCGGCGAAAACCTCCGAGCCCTCGGCCTTCTCCGCCGGTACGGACTCACCGGTGATGGTCGCCTCATCGACGCCACCGTGACCGGAGATCACTCGGCCATCGACCGGGACCTGCTCGCCGTTGCGCACGAGCACCACGTCACCGGGGACCAGCTCCCACAGCTCGACGGTCTCGGTGGAGCCGTCCCCGCCCAGCTTGGTGGCGGTCTCCGGGGCGGAATCGACCAGGTCGGACAGCGCCTGCCGGGTGCGGTTCATGGTCGCCCTCTCCAACGCCTTACCCAGCGCGAAGAGGAAGGTCACCGCCGCCGACTCCCAGTAGTTGTTGATGAACACCGCACCGATGGCGGCGACAATGACCAGCAGGTCAATCGAGATCATTTTGATGCGTAGGGCCTGGATGGCGGAGATGGCGATCTGCCAGCCCGCGACCACGGCCGCAGCCAGCATGAATCCATCCGACAACCACCCGGCGGGGGTGAGCCAGGACAGGATGATCAACAGTCCGGAGACTGCGACAACACCCCAGGTCTTCCAGTTCTTCATGGTCTTTTCCTTTACTCTTCGTAGGTTCCCACCTATTAGATTAGGAAAAGTTCGGATCAATCTCCTTGACCTGGATCAAAGAGCGAAATCACTGCGATCCGGGGTGTGTTGGCTCGGGCACGCGGACTCGGCTGCGCGGGTTGCCCGAAAGGAGTTGCCCGAATTCACCACCCCTTTCGGGC
>CAZTIZ010000077.1:3355-5145 GCA_964613845.1 uncultured Corynebacterium sp. | reverse complement strand
CCTATCCCCGCAGGAACTCCGCGAGGTCGCGGACCCGCTGGCGGGCGACCTCCGGGGTGGCGATGCGGTGCCGGGAGACGTACTCGCGGACGGTGATGTGCGCGGCGTCGTCAAGACCGGTGGGGCGGGCGGCAACCTCGTCCTGGGAGGCGAGTTGCACGAGGGTGCGTGGCCAGTCACCGGGGGCCGGGGTCTGTGCGTCGTCGCGCAGCTCATCGGGCAGGCCGGCCAGGGAATCGAGGTCCGGGTAGGTGAGCGCCAGGGAATCGAAGTGCTGGGCGTTGAGGGCGGCCAACGCGGCCCCGGAGGAGTAACCCCAGCCGCTGAGGGAGGCGGCGTTGTGGTGGCGGGCCACACCGACGGCCTTGGCGACGACGGCGCTGATCTCGGGGACGGTGTGACCGGGCGCCAGGGGGTAGTCAATGTCGAGAATGATGGTGCCGGACAGCTCGGCCACGGCGGCGACCTCGGGCCGCCAGGCGATTTCCAGGGCGTTGCCGGAGCCGCGCCACCAGCCGCCGGGGTGGAGGCTGATCGCCCACGCGCCGGTGGGATTGCTGGGGGTGAACAGTCGGCCGCCGACCTCGGGTACCTCGGAGGTCTCCACGCCCTCGGAGAAGGCGACGCCGGGCATGGCGTGGTCGAGGCCGGAACCGAGCATGAGCATGGCGGCGTGGGTGGTGCGGTCGGGCAGCCGGGCAATGTAGTTGTCCGCCGGGTCCGGATTCCCGTCGCCGCCGGCCCAGGGTGGGGTGAGATCGGGGAGTTCGTGGTGGGCGTCGAGGTAGGTGTGGAGCTGCTCCAGCTGCTGCTCGGGGGACAGTTCCCGGTCCTGTCCGCCGACCCGGAACTCAGCGCGTTCGCGCTCGTCCTGCAGCTGCTCGGGGGTCTGGTCGGGGGCCTGGTGGCGTCGCTGGTTCATGGGGCTCAGCCTACTTCCCCGCCGGGTGGGCCGTGGCTGATCCCGGCGACCGCGCCTAGGCTGGAAGGTATTAGTCCGGCTACATCAGGAGGCCCATCATGAGTGGAATCGCCCAGATCTACGACGCTGAACTCGATCCGGGGAAGGAGCACGTCGCGGAGCGCTTCGGTGGTGTCATCACGTTGCTCGGCAGCTACCGGCTGGTGGATCCGGCCGGTGAGGTGGGCATCGAGGTGCTGGTGGGCCGAGACTCAGACGGTCGTATCGCGCAGCTGCCGCTGAGCTACCGGGACGCGGAGCTGGACCCGCAGCACACCCTGACGGAGATGGAACACAGCGTGCTCGGGCGTCGCTGGGTGTCCAATGCGCTGGGCGATCCGGTGGCGGTGGAGCAGCTCATCCGCACCATCCTCACCGGTGATGACGGGGCGGAATTCTCCGACGGCACCACCCCGGTCCTCGATGTCCTCGGTTCCGGTGACAACACGGACGTGACGGTCAGTGAGGTCGAGCTCACCGAGGTCACCCGCCAGCGCGCGCTCGGCCGGGTGCGTATCGACGACCGCGTCCGCGCCTTCAAGCTGCTGATGCAGCGGGTGCCGGGCACCATGGAACGCATCAACCGCGGCCACAACACCACCCGCCTGCACCTGACGGGATGGCGTCCGGAGCACACCGGGGACCGCCGGGTACTCGCTGAGCTGCACTGGCGCGATCTCTAGGCTCTGACCAGGCGCGGTAGAGGGCTGGCGTGGCCTGGGCGCGGGCCCGGCGTCGGCTGAGCGTCGGTGTCGGTGCGAAAAGCCGTCGCCCGAAAGGAGTTGCCCGAAAGGACGGATCCTTTCGGGCGACATGGCCCCGGAACCGG
>CAZTIZ010000077.1:0-3255 GCA_964613845.1 uncultured Corynebacterium sp. | reverse complement strand
CTCCTTTCGGGCAACCCGCTGAAGGGACAGGCCCAGCGCAACCGGCGCGGCCGAGCCAGGTCACCAGATGGTGACGCGCTGCTCCGGCGACAGCCACATCGGGGAGTTCTCGTCCACGGTCGGGAAGGCCTCGTAGAACTCGTCGATGTTGGCGGTGATGGTGTTGCAGCGAAACTCGGCCGGGGAGTGCGGGTCGATGGCCAGGTACTGGGCGGCCTGCTCGGGGCGGATGGCGGTGCGCCACACCCTCGCCCAGGCCAGGAACAGTCGCTGCAGGCCGGTGAACTTACGCTCGGCCAGGTCGGGATCGGCCTGATCCACCTCGAAGTGCAGCTGCGGTGAGCTGTCGAAGTCGAGGTCCCGGTCAGCGAGGTAACGGCGGTAGGCGATCACCGCGATGCCCAGGCCACCGAGGTCCCCGATGTTCTCGCCCAGGGTGAATTCCCCGTTGACGCCCTCGGTCTCGGTGTCGGTCTCGCGCAGCACGCTGGGCACCAGGCCCTGGAACTGTTCGACGAGCTGGTCGGTCAGCTCGGTGAAGGCGGCGCGGTCCTCGTCGG
This sequence comes from uncultured Corynebacterium sp., assembly GCA_964613845.1. GTDB lineage: Bacteria > Actinomycetota > Actinomycetes > Mycobacteriales > Mycobacteriaceae > Corynebacterium. Next base: position 2,695 of record CAZTIZ010000077.1, on the reverse strand, counting down.
TCCACCAGGAGTGGAGGTTGCCGTGGCCGTCGTAGCGCGAGCCCTGGTCGTCGAAGCCGTGGCCGATCTCGTGGCCGATGACGGCACCGATGGCGCCGAAGTTCTCGGCGGCGTCGGCGTCCGGCGAATAGAACGGCGGGCGCAGGATCGCCGCGGGGAAGGTGATGTCGTTGACCACCGGGTGGTAGAAGGCGTTGACGGTCTGCGGGGTGGTGACCCACTCCGCACGGTCCACGGGCTTACCGATCTTGGCCAGCTCATAGTCGTGGAGGAACGCGGCCCCGGCGCGCACATTGGCCAGCAGGTCGGCACCGGCGGCGGAGAGCTCCAGGCCCTCGTAGGAGCGCCAGGTCTCGGGGTAGCCGATCTTGGCGCGGAACAGTTCCAGCTTCTCCAGGGCCCGGGTGCGGGTGTCCGCGGTCATCCAGTGCAGCTGGCTGATGCGCTCGCGGTAGGCGTCGGTGAGGTAGGCGACGAGGTCGAGCATGTCCTCCTTGGAGGAGGCGGGGAAGTGGCGGTCGACGAAGATACGGCCGACGTCGTGGCCGACGATCTGCTCGACCAGGCCGATGCCGCGCTTCCAGCGGTCGCGCTGGCGGGTGGCCCCGGACAGGTGGGTGCCATAGAACTCGAAGTTCTTCTCCCCGATCTCCTCAGGCAGCACACCGGCCCGGGAGCGCAGGATGTGCCAGGTGCCCCACAGCTGCCAGTCGGCCAGGCGGTCGTCGGTGAGCAGGCCGGCCAGGTGGTCGACGTAGCTGGGCATCCGTGAGACCAGTCGGGCCTCGGGCATGCGCGTGCTGACCAGCAGGGCACGGATGATGCCCGGCAGGGTGGTGAAGTCGACGGGGTTATAGGTCTTCACCGCATCCCGGCTGGCCACCACGTCCCAGTGGCCGGCGGCGATTTCCGTCTCGAAGTCCACGATGCGGGCGGCGGCGATCTCCGGGGTGAAGCCGAACAGGCGGGCCGGGTCGAGGAAACCGAGCATCTCGGCCACGTGGGTGCGGTAGGCGGCCAGCGTCTCCGCGTGCGTGGTCTCCCGGTAGTAGGCCTCATCGGGCAGGCCGAGCCCGGACTGCACCAGGTAGGCCACCGCGTCCTCCCCGGAGGCGTCCTTGGTCACCCAGAAACTCAGCGGAGCAGTCACCCCGGTGCGTTCCAGCTGGCCGAGGTTCTCCGCGAACTCCCCGACGTCCGAGCAGGTCAGCAGATCCAGGTCCACGTCCAGCGGGGCCAGGCCGGCGGCGTTGACACCCTCGACGTCCATGAAGGAGGCGAACAGGGTGCCCGCGCGCCCGGTGTCCTCCTCGACGATGCGGTGGACGTCGGCCTCGGCCTCGTCGCGCAACTGGTGGAAGGTGCCGTCCACCCCACGGTCATCGGGGATGACGTGGGTGGCCAGCCAGGGGCCGTTCACATAGCGGTAGAGGTCGTTCATGGCCACCACTGTAGGTGAGCGCGAAGCGGTTAGGCTGGTGTCCATGCCGACGTACCGACTCCAACCGGTCCGGGCGGGGAGACACTGGTGGGCGGTGGTCGGAGCGACCGCCGCCATCCTGCTGCTGCCCGTCCTCCTCAACCTCACCGTCCCCACCCCTGAACGGGAAGCCGAGGACGTGCGGTTGGGTGCACCGGGCTACGACTGGGAGATCCCCCTCCCCGCCCCCGGCGGCACGGACGGCACCCTGGCCTGCCACAGCTACACCGAGGCACTGTTCGGCCACGGCTGGGACTGCGGCAACGTCGTCATCCAGTCGACGATCGCGCAGGGCGGCACCGACCCCGAACGCACCCTCCGCCGCATGATGCGCGCCCAGGCACTACTCGACCCACCCGCCGACGCCGACGTCTTCCGCGAGGGCGACGCCCGCATGATCATCGACGACACCTTCGGCGTCGTGGGCATCTCCCTGGAAGGCACCGGCGAGCAGCGCGATCTGACGATGGTCGCGGTACTCACCGGACAGGGTGCCCGCCTGGCCTCGATCGCCGACTCCGTGTGGCGCGCCTACACCGACCGGGAGCTACCGGCCGTGGTCGTCGACGAGATCCATGACCTGTGGAACCCCCCGGTGGGCAACCGCACGAGAAACCAGGAGATTTCCACGTGAGCCGCCTGTTCCGCTGGACCCTGATCATCTCCTCCGTCATCGGCGTGCCCGTGGTGCTCTACTCCGTGGGCATCTACGCCTTCCTCACCCCCGTCGGCGTGGGCGTCGGCCTGCTCTTCCTGCCGGTCTACACCACCGTGGCGCTGCTGCTGCTGCGCCTGTCACCGATGTGGCCGCGCGCCGGGTGGCTGTGGGTGGCGGCCTGCCTCGTGTGGGGTGGGGGTTTCAGCCTCCTGCTGCTGATGCTGTCGGGCTTCCACATCATCGAGCTGATGGAGAACCTCGGCTGGGATCTGGTGACGGCCTCCTTCGGTGGTGCCTGGCCGGAAGAGATCGCCAAGGCCGCCGGGGTGGCCATCATCCTGCTCAGCTTCCGCCAGCTCAACCGGCCCTGGCACGGGCTGATGACGGGCGCGGTCGTCGGCCTGGGCTTCGAGGTCGTGGAGAACGCCGGCTACGGGGCGCTCGGCGCGCTGATGGACCCCAACTCGGACGCCGAGGGCGCCTTCTTCCTCTGGCTCTACCGGATTGCCGCGGGCCCGGGCCTGCACATCGCCTTCACCGCCCTGGCCGGCTGGGGG
>CAZTIZ010000076.1:0-8667 GCA_964613845.1 uncultured Corynebacterium sp. | reverse complement strand
TTCATGTCGCTGGGGTGCCACAGCCCGGATCGCTGGATGGTCTGGTAGTCGATCACGGCGTCGTCGGGCGCGGTGCCCTCGGAGTTGGTGCGTCGCAGGTAGACCTCGATGGAGCCCCAGTCGCGGTGCCAGTCATCGCGGGTGTAGCTGGGCAGCTCGTAGGACCAGTTGACGGCCTCGGCGGTGCCCATGACGCCGCCACCGTTGTAGTCCTGGAAGGGCGTCAGGGTGGTTTTGCCCGGGTGGTCGGGGGAGATGCGGTATTCGGGGATCTCGGCGACGCCGGCGTAGTGGTCGAAGGTGCGCTGGCAGGGGAACTGCAGGCTCACGGACCAGTCGAGCAGGCCGGGCCGCTCGGAGCCGACGATGTTGTCGAGTGTGTCCAGGGTGGGTACGCGCGGCGGGGTGAAGGCCAGCCACTGTTCGGGGTCGAGGTTGTAGTCCTCGGCCACGATGCGTACCACGTCGGCTTCCTCGGGGATGTCGGCCAGCGGCAGGCGCAGGTTGCGCCAGGAGGGCTGGGGTCCGATGTCGAGCATCTCCAGCTCCCCGACGGTGTCCTCGTCCACGTCGCCGTCGGCACCCAGGGTGCCGTACTCGAGGATGAGTTCCTGGCCCTCGTGCAGCACGCCGTTGATGTCGTGGTGCTCGATGCGTCCGGCGGCGGAGACCACCAGCAGGGGGGCGTCGTCGGTGGCCTCGGGTAGTTCGTACCAGGCGGTGGTGATGTCGGCGGGCACCTGGGGGCCGGCGGACCAGGAGCCGAGGACCGGCACCCGGGTGTAGTCGAGGTTGAAGGGCAGCTGGGCACTGGAGCCGTTGATGCCGGTGTCGGCGCGCACACCACCGGTGGTGCCGGTCTCCTGGCCGGTGGCCTCCTCGGATCCGCCGGCGTTCTCCGAGTCGGCGATCGCGCCCACCGAGGCGGTGGACACGGCGTCGCGGCTGATGTCGGTGGGGATGCGGTTGGCGCCGAAGCCACGGCTGTCCCCGCTCTCCAGGGACTCACCGAGCGACACGCCCACGGGGGTGAGGAAGGAGTCGTTGGAGTTGGTCTCCAGCATGGCGACATCCGCCAGCGCGCAGGTCTGCCCGGTGAGCGCACGCAGGTTACCCATGCCCACCGTGTAGCCCGGGGCCTGGTCGATGAAGGCCTTGGCGAAGGCGGCCATGGAGAACACGACCATGAGCACGCAGGCCACGGCGATGGGTGCGGCGGCGATACCGCTGAACCGTTCCGCCCGGCGCGAAGCGGGCTTGGCATCGGCCTCCCCGTAGTGTTCGGCACGGGCGCGGCGGACATCGCCGATGAAGGACTGCACCACTCCGGCCGCGAGGATCGCCAGGGCGATGAACAGCACGATGGTGGAGGCCTCGATGGCGTTGTACTGCACGGTCTTGTCGAACCAGGGGATACCGAAGCTGGACACGTACCACCAGCCGTTGATACCGGCCAGGGAGATCGCCAGCAGGAACACCACGGCGCCGATGAACAGGGTGCGGCTGCGTGGGGAGCGTACCGCGGCATAACTGACCGCCACGGCCGCCAGGGCTGCGAGGGCACCGGCGATACCGGCGTACACGCCGAAGTGGTGGGTCCACTTGGTGGGCGTGAACATCATGAAGAACATGGTGCCGAAGATGATGAGTACCAGGCGGGTCGACGGTCCCTTCGCGGCGCCGGGCACGCGGCCGTCGCGCAGGATCGCGGCGATGACCACGGCCAGCGAGAGGAACATCATGAGCACGGCGAAGCGTCGGGTGAGGGAGCCGTCGACGGTCTGTTCCATCAGGGTCTGGAAACGGACCCACTCGTCGTACCACTCCAGGGCGGGGCCCTTGGCGGCGCGCACGCGGATGGATTCCATGACCGTGGACCAGGTCTGGTCGCCGAACACGACGATGAGGATGGCGGTGCCCGCGGCCAGGAAGGGCGCGACCATGGCGGTCACGGCGTGGGTGATGGTGCCCCGCGACGCCCCCTCGCCCGCACCCAGGTAGGGCAGGCGGCGGTAGACGATGCGGATCATCCCCGACAGGCAGGCCAGCAGCGCGGCCACGGCCATCAGGCCGGTGGGGCCGGCACCGAGGGAGACGGTGGCGATGATGACGCCGATGGCGGCGGGCAGCAGCCGGGAGGTGGCGATGGAACGCTCGAAGGAGGCCCAGGTCAGCAGCGCACCCATGGCGATGATCGGCTCGGGGCGGGTGCCGTTGTTATAGGGCAGCCAGAAGGCCAGGAACATGAACGCGGCGGTCCAGTGCGCCACCCGACGGCCGTTGATCATGGCGCCCAGTCGCGGCAGGATCTCGCGCGAGAGCACGAACCAGATGACCAGCCCGGAGATCAGGGCCGGCAGGCGCACCCACACCGAGGCGGTGGAGACCTGGCTGATCAGCGCCAGCATGTCGTAGAAGGGGGAACCGAAGGGGGATTCGGGCACCCCGAACCACCGGTAGTAGTTGGCCATGTACCCGGCGTTCTCCGACACGCGCGCCATGGTGAGGATGAAACCGTCATCGGAGGTGTTGGCACCGAAGATGTGCCAGTAGACGAGGATCGCACCGACCACCCCGTCCAGCGGGCGCGGGCGCCACCAGTCACGCGGCAGGAAGCGTCGCGATGTCCGCCCGTCCAGGGTGTCCATCCGGTGCAGCGCCCACAGCGAGACCACGAGCAGGGCCAGGCCGGTGAACATCACCAGGTACTTGAGCACCGAGGGTTCGGAGGTGAAACGTGAGTTGATCTCCACCTCGGCGTCGAGCCCGGCGGCGGTGAGCGCGGCCAGGTTGGCATCCGTGTCATCGAGCTCGGTGTAGATGCCGGTGACCTGGGGGCGGACGTCCTCGTCGATCTCGCCCTCGATGGCCTCGCCCTCGGCGTCGGTGGCACCGGGCACGGTGACGGTGGTGGCTTCCTCCGTGGAGGAGATCTCCAGCACCGCACCGGCGGGCAGGTCCTCGATCTGGGCGGCGTTGAGTTCGAGCGGCACCTGGTTGCGCACCACCACGTAGATGCCGTCATCGGTGGACAGCACCGCCAGGCCACGGGCGGTGGCGTCGGTGGAGTCCTGCGGCAGGGTACCCAGGATCAGCGACTCATCCGCGCGCAGACCATCCACGGCCGCCACGATGGGCACACTCAGGTTCAGCTGCTCGGGCGCATAGGACACCAGCGGCGCATTGACGCTGTTGAGGCTGTCATTCTGCGGCCACGTGAAGGAGGACTGGGTCTGGCTGACCGGCAGGAACGGCGTCAGCACGAACATCAGGAAACCGAGGAGGCCGGTGACGATCGCCAGGTTCTTCACCCAGGCGGGCGCCATGCCCTTCGGCAGGGCCGTCTTCTTCGGTTTCTTTTTTTTCGTCATCACGGGGGTTTCAGACACAGGGAAAGAGTTTACGTCAGGTTCACGGTTTGTCACGGCTCACCACCACGAACGGACCGACCTGAGCGATATGCCACATCTGCGGGGCCTCCAGAAAGGGCTCGGGGTTGAAGAACAGTCCGTGGAAGCGGACGTTGGGCTGGTTGGGGAAGATGTCCTCGGCGATATGCGTCTTCCAGCCCGTGTCGACGTCGTCGATCTCACCGCGGAAGACGAACACATCCGGTGCCCGCCACGGCACCTCCGCCAGGGCGGCGGCGAACTCCGCCGGCTGCGCCAGTTCATCCCAGGAGTCGCGCGCCCACTGCCCGATCACCTCATTGCGGTCATCGAATTCCCCGAGCGGGTTGGCGTAGTGGCTGGTGAAGGCCTGGAAGCCGAAATACGGGTAGAAGGACATGAAGTTCGACTCATCGGTCAGCACCACCGTGTCCGCAGGTTCCCAACCGTGGGAACGGATCTCGGCGTCGATGTCGGCGTAGTGGCGGGAGACATCCCCGACGAAACGGTCGGCGCGCTCGCCGTAGCCGTCGGTGTCGGAATAGGCGTGGTCGATGCCGATCTCATTGCGCGCCGGGATCTCCTGCGCGTACTTCACCCCACCACCGGTCAGCACCACGACCATCACGATGCTGAGCAGGCGGGCGGCCTGGGGGGTCATGCGTTCGGGGTAGAGCTGGCGCAACCGCGACCGGTGGAGTTGGCCGAAGGCGAGCACGCCGGCGGTGGCCAGCTGCAGCACGATCAGCGCCTCGACGCGGAATCCCAGCAGGGTGGTGCCGGCCAGCGGGGCGATCATGGAGGCGATCGCCCACCCGTAGAACACGATGGTGGCGGTGGCCAGGGCACGGATATCGGGGTGGCGGTGGCGCACGATCAGGTGCACCAGGCCGATCAGGCACAGCAGGCCGATGATCGAGGGGGCCAGGAAGGGCACGGGCAGTTCCGCGCCCTCGCCGGGCAGGTAGTGCGGTGCCGTCGCCCCGGAGTGGGGCGCGCCCGTCAGTACCGCCCACAGGTAGGGCCCCCAGGACATCAGGGCGATGAGGATGGCACCGACACCCACGGCCACCAGGTGGATGATGGGGGTCCAGCTGCGGGCGTGGAGCAGGGCCAGCACCACGGCGATGGTGATCACGGCCAGGGCGATGGCCCCGGTGAACAGGGTGTACATCGTGGCCGACACACCCAGGAAGATCGCCAGACCAGCGCTTGCGTACCAGGAGCCGAGCAGGGCGCGGCGGGCGAGCACGGTGGCGGCGGGTGCGCCGAGGGCGATGATGGCGCCGTAGGGCTCTTCGGGGCTGAGCACGAGCACGAGGCACACGCTGACCAGGGCGATGCCGGTGGCCAGGGGCAGGGAGCCGGTCAGTCGCTGCCACACGGGCACGAGCAGGCAGGCCACCGTGGCAATCGAGACCAGCGCCCAGGGCTGGTAGACCTCCCAGCCGGGGATCCCCAGCACATCGGCCAACCGACCGCCCAGCCAGAACCACCCCAGCGGGTAGTAGGTGGGCATGTCGATGTAGTTCATGTCCTGGTTGGTCCAGGTGGTGGCCATGCGGGTGAGGAACTGGGTGCGAAACCCCTGGTCCACCTGCAGCCCGTCCAGGTAGAGGCGGGTGGCCGAGAGCGGGATCGCGGTGCTGGTCACCACCAGGGCGGCGGGGGAGAGGTAGGACACCAGGTAGGTGAGCACCACCCGCCAGCGCGGTGCCTGCCGACGCCCCCCCTCCCGCCCGTCGAGCAGCCACCACAGGGTGAGCGCACCGACGGCCACCAGCACGGTGACCGTGCCGGCGGTGGCCAGGGCGCGGGTGACCATGGAGGTGTTGAATGCGGGCAGGCTGATCTGGTTGAGCACCAGCCAGCACAGCAGGGTGAACACGGCGCCACCGATCCCGGCCGCCGCAATCGCCGCCAGGGCGCGGGGGCGGGTGAGGGCTTCGGTATGGGGGGCCGACCGGTCCGAGGTGGGTTCGGGGGCGGTGCTGATCATGGGGAACAGTGTCCCACACGTGACCCGGGAGGACGTATGCGGTGGTTGACGGGGTGGGGTCGGGCCCCGGTGTGGTTGCTGGGGTGTGCGCGGTGGCCGTGGTCGGTGTGGCAGGCGCCAGCGCGAGTTGCCCGAAAGGAGTGGTCCTTTCGGGCAACTCCTTTCGGGCAACACCCCCACAGCCCCGGTCCTCGCCCCCGGATCCAGGACCGGGCCAGCGCCAGCTAGATCGGCAGGCGGCGGAAGATCTGGCGGGGGATGATGTTGAACACGCCGGTGACCAGCTGGAAGGCCGGGTGGACGAAGATGATGTCCCGGCCGTCGAGTACCCCCTTGACGGTGGCGCGTGCCACGTCCTCCGGGTCGACGGTCAGTGGGGCGGGCTTGGCCTGGGCGGACATCTTGGTGCGCACCTGGCCGGGGCGGACCACCAGCACCTTGGCACCGGTGTCGCGCAGGGCCTCGCCGAGCTGGGTGTAGAAGCCGTCCATGCCGGCCTTGGAGGCGCCGTAGACGAAGTTGGAGCGGCGCACCCGCACGCCCGCCACCGAGGAGAGGGCGACGATGGTGCCGTGGCCCTGGGCCTTGAAACGCTGGCCCAGCAGCACGCCCACCGACACGGGCGCGGTGTAGTTGATCTGCGCGCTCTCCACGGCGGCCGCGTGGTCCTGCCACAGTGCTTCCTGGTCACCCAGGGTGCCGAAGGCCACGAGGGCGATGTCGACGTCCCCGTGGGCGAAGGCCTGTTCGATGACCTCGGGGTGGGAGTCGGTGTCGGTGGCGTCGAAGTCCACGACGTGGACCTCGGAGGCGCCGGCGGCACGCATCTGTTCGGCGGCGGCCTCGATGCGCGGGGAGTCCTGGCGTGCGGCCAGGGTCACGCGCGCGGGCCCGCGGGAGAGGAATTCAGCCACGGTGGCGAGTCCGATCTCGGAGGTGCCACCGAGCAGGAGGATGTTCTGGGCCTGGCCCACAGCGTTGAGCATGGAAGTGTTCCTTTAGTTCAGTTCGAGACGGCGGGACAGGTCGGAGGCGAAGACACCGGTGGGGTCGATCTCATTGCGGGTCTTGAGCCAGCCCTCCAGGCCCGGGTACATGGCGTGGAACCTCTCGGGCGAGGTCCGTGATTCCTTGGCCAGGTAGAGGCGGCCACCGAATTCCAGGACGCGCCGGTCCAGCTCGTCGAGGAAGGCGTGCAGGCCGTCGCGGATGGGGAAGTCCACGCACACGTTCCAGCCGGGCATCGGGTAGGACAGCGGGGCACGGTTACCGGGGCCGAAGAGCTTGAACACGTTCAGCGCCGAGTAGTGGCCGGAGGCCTGGATATCGCGGATGATCTCCGTGAACGCATCGACGGCCTCGGTGGGCACGACGAACTGGTACTGCAGGAAACCGGCGGGGCCGTAGCCGCGGTTCCACTCACCGATCAGATCCAGCGGCTGGTAGAACTGCGTGAGGTTGTTCACCTGGTTACGCGCGGGCTTGCCCATGGCGTAGTACAGCTCGCCGACGGTGTTGAGGGTGAGCTTGTTCATCGTCCAGGAGGGGAAGATGTCGGGCACCGTCATCAGCTGCGGGGCGTTGAACTTCAGCGGGTCCTTCGCCAGCTTCGGGGCCAGCTCCTGCAGCTGCTCCAGGGTGGCCAGGTTGCCCCGCGAGATCGTGGCACGGCCCAGCTTCGGCGCCGGGTTGATCGCGTCGAACCAGGCGGAGGAGTACTCGTAGTTCACCTCGGAGCCATCGGAGTGGAAGGCGATGGTTTCTTCGAGGTTGTCGGTGCGGTCGGTGTCCGCGATGAAGTAGGCGGTCTCCGTCTTCGTCATCTTGATGGTGGCGCGCAGGATGATGCCGGTCAGGCCCATGCCACCCACCGTGGCCCAGAACAGGGTGCCCGCCGGGTCATCGGGGGTGCCCTCCGGTGCCAGGTGCAGCACTCGGCCGTCGGCCACCAGCAGGTCCATGGCGGTGACGTGATCACCGAAGGAACCGGCGGAGTGGTGGTTCTTGCCGTGGATATCAGGGCCGATGGCCCCACCGATGGTGACCTGGCGGGTACCGGGCAGCACCGGCACCCACAGCCCGTAGGGCAGGGCGGCCTTCATCAGCTGATCGAGGGTGACACCACCGTCGACCTCCACGAGCGCGGAATCCGGGTCAATGGAGTGGATCCGGTTCAGCGGCTGCATATCGACGACCAGTCCACCACCGTTCTGCGCCGGGTCACCGTAGGAGCGGCCCATACCGCGGGCGATGACACCACGGCGCAGGTGCGCCGGCTTATCAGCGTTCTCATCGGCCACCTGCCGCACCGCGGCGATGATCGTATCGACGTCCGGCGTGGCCAACACATGGGCCGTGGAGGGGGCGGTACGGCCCCAGCCGGTCAGGGACTTTTCAGTGGTCTGGAGTTCCATCTTCCGATTCTTCATGTCGACGGACGTATACGGCACACAAAATTAGGGGCGCATACGAAAATACAACCCCTGACCTTACCCACCGGGGGCGGCCGCGCCGGGCAATGAAGACTGTGAGATCCCTGGCACCAGCCCCGGCCCACCCACCGGTGGAACCCTTGGAGGGGGAGGGGAGTCCAAGACAGTGCTGGCCCGGGCGGGAATTAGCAGGGGCCGAATAGTAGTGCCGGAACAGAGGGGGAGTAGGGTGCGGAACAGAGTGCGCAGCAGATTCCCAGCTGGTGCCAATGGAATCTTGCGGTGTGAGCCATCGGCTGCGACATATGAGGGCCTAGTGGCAGGGGGAAAGCTGCTATATCAGCCCAGGGGCGGGAAACGTTAACGGGTTCACCCGAAATGGGATCTACCTCACAGTTTCCGGGATTGTGAAACGGGGGGGCGATGAATTACGATAGGAAGCACTCATCCTTCTAGTTCAGGTTGAAGGTCCTCCCTGCAGGTCAGGAGGGCGGGAAAACTTTTTATGCAACCCGGGACTAGCTTTCCGGAGTGTGTGATGGTGTTTCCGCCCAATGTCGGCAGGGTGCCAATCCCCCCGGATTGGGGTGATTTTCTTTCTGCAGGCGGCATAGTTTTGCTTCATTCGAGGGAGCTTTACCGGCGGGCCCCGGCCCGCTGAAGATGCCGCCTGAGCACTGGAAATGGTGTGGTGGGCACATTCTGGCCGCCTACCCGGGAAACTTCTTCCGGGTAGGCGGCCAGAGTCTTTTCCGGTCCTCCGACTTTTGCGATCAGCGGAGCATCTGCAATACTAGAAACCGTTGCAGGCACGATCCCGTGCCCTGCTCCCTCGAATGAAAGGTTT
>CAZTIZ010000075.1:0-8815 GCA_964613845.1 uncultured Corynebacterium sp. | reverse complement strand
CCACAGCTCCTGCTGGAACTGCTCCATCACGTGCTTGGGGGTGACCACCAAAATGCGCTCACCCCGGCCACGGCGGATCAGTTCCGCCAGGATCATGCCGATCTCCAGGGTCTTACCCAGACCGACGGCATCGGCCAGCAGCACCCGCGGCCGGGAGTTATCCTCCGACAGGGCGTGGCGCACGGCGGTGAGCTGGTAGTCCAGCGGGTCCGCCAGCATCCGCGTCGCCACCGACAACTCCCGCTGATACAGCGGCACCGGGGTCTGGCGCAGCGTGGACTCGATCCACAGGCGGGAATGCCGGTAGCCGGGGGAGACGTCGGGGGTGACGGTGACCTGGGTGGGGTCGAACACCCGCACCTCGTCGAGGGCGGTGTAGAACGTCGCGGTGGTGTCGCGCACATAATCCGACATGCCGCGCACGCGGAGCCGGAAGCCGTCAGTGGAGCGGGCGACGCTGGTGACCAGCCATTCCTCGTCGCGGACCTCCACGGTCACGCCGGGAGAGAGCTGGTCGGTGTTCAGGGTGGGCATGTATTCACGTTAGCAACGTGCATTGGCTAAGGGGCCCGCGGGGAAGCCCTTGCCCTGCGCGTATGCTATTTCGGCGTCAGCGTCGACAGCTGGGATGATTTGGCCCGCCTGGGCTTCGGCCGCTAAGGTATTCAAAGGTTTGGGGTGACTGTGGTCCACAACAGTTTCCCCCTTGCTGCATCCGCAGCATCTTTCATGTGGACTGAAACAAGCACCAGGAGTTTTCCATGGCACTTTCCACCGAGCAGAAGAAGAGCATCCTCGCCGAGTACGGTCTGCACGAGACCGACACCGGCTCCCCGGAGGCTCAGATCGCAATGCTGACCTTCCGCGTCAACACCCTGACCGAGCACCTCAAGTTCCACAAGCACGACCACCACACCCGTCGTGGCCTGCTGCTGCTGGTCGGTCGCCGTCGCGCCCTGCTCAAGTACCTGGCCGACAACAACGTCAACCGCTACCGTGACCTGATCTCCCGCCTGGGCCTGCGTCGCTAAGAGCTTTTCCGACGGTTCCGTCGAACCCGCCGTCACCTGTGTGGTCACGGCGGGTTTTTCCATGCCAACTCTAAGCCAGCAGCAGCCCGGCGGTGACGTTGGTGAGCGCGTGGGCCACCACCCCGGGCAACACCGAACCCGTCCGCTGGCGCAGCACACCCAGCAGCAGGCCGAGCAGGAACTGGATCGGGAGCAGCACCCACAGGCGGGCGTCGATGAGCAGCAGGAACAGGTGGGGGAGCAGGAAGATCGCGGCCTGCGCCCACAGCGCGAACCGTTCTCCCCGCCACCGGGCGAGCTGCCCCTGGAGGAAACCGCGGAAGAAGATCTCCTCCCCGGCGGCGGCCGCCGCGATCCCGATCATGGCCCCCACCCCGAGCGCCGGGCCGGGGGACACGGCGGCGGTGGCGTCGTCGGGGACGAGCATGAACGCGAGGAACCCCAGCAGCAGCCCGATCATCCCGATCACCACGCCCCAGCCGATCCACCACCAGCCAGCCGGCCGCAGACCGTGGATCCGCCGGGTGGCGAACGCGCCCCGGGTCAGTCCCAGGTGAATGAGGGTCGGCAGCGACCACAGCAGCAGCATCAGCATGCCCACCAAGATATCCGGCCGCTGCCATGCCCTCTAGGAGAACATGATTTCACCTGGTAGTATTTTTTCCGTTGTGACATAAAGACAGCATTACGGCGGCACCGATGATCGCCGATGAGACAGACCCACTCTGAGGAGAATTAATGAGTGATGGCGTGGAATTCCACGTGGATGAGGACTACGGCGTAACTGAAGCCGTCGTCACCATCGACAACGGGGACTTCGGTACCCGTGAGATCCGTTTTGAAACCGGCCAGCTCGCCCGTCAGGCAGGTGGCGCCGTGTCCACCTTCCTGGACGACGACAACATGCTGCTGGCCACCAGCACCGCCTCCGGGAAGCCGCGCGAGCACCTCGACTTCTTCCCGCTGACCGTCGACGTCGAGGAGCGGATGTACGCCGCGGGTCGTATCCCGGGCTCCTTCTTCCGCCGTGAGGGTCGTCCGTCCACCGACGCGATCCTCGCCGCCCGCCTGATCGACCGTCCGCTGCGTCCGACCTTCGTCAAGGGGCTGCGCAACGAGGTCCAGGTCATCATCACCGTGATGTCGCGTGATGAGGATGACTACTACGACGTCGTCGCCATCAACGGCGCCTCCGCCGCCACCCAGCTGGCCGGCATGCCGGTCTCCGGGCCGGTCGGTGGCGTGCGCATGGCACTGGTCGTGGATGAAGCCCACCCCGAGGGCCAGTGGGTCGCCTTCCCGCGCCGTGAGCAGCGGGAGAACTCCGTCTTCGAGATGGTCGTCGCCGGCCGTCTGACCACCCGTAAGCGTGGTCGCCGCAACGAGGAAGACGTCGCCATCATGATGGTGGAGGCCGGTGCCGGTGACCAGGTCATCCAGCGCATGGCCGAGGGTGCCCCCACCCCGTCCGAGGACCTCGTCGCGCAGGGCCTGGAGTCCGCGAAGCCGTTCATCGCCAAGCTGTGCAAGGCGCAGGTCGGCCTGGCCGAGCGTGCCGCCCGCGAACCGCAGGAGTTCCCGCGTTTCCTCGACTACAGCGATGAGATCTACGCCGCAGTCGAGAAGGCCGCGTCCGCGAAGCTCACCAAGCTGATGTCCATCAAGGGCAAGCACGAGCGCGAGGACGCCACCGACGACTACCGCGACGCCGTCGAAGAGCAGCTGCTCTCCGACTTCGACGAGGTCGAGGGTGCCGCCAAGCAGATTCGTGCCGCGTACAACACGCTGATGAAGAACATCGTCCGCGAGAAGATCCTCACCGAGAACTTCCGCATCGACGGCCGCGGGGTCTCCGATATCCGTGACCTCGGCGTGGAGGTCGAGCTGATCCCGCGCGCCCACGGTTCCGCCCTGTTCGAGCGCGGCGAGACCCAGATCCTGGGTGTCACCACCCTGGACATGCTCAAGATGGAGCAGCAGATCGACTCCCTTAACCCGGAGACGAGCAAGCGCTACATGCACCACTACAATTTCCCGCCCTACACCACCGGTGAGACCGGTCGCGTGGGTTCCCCGAAGCGCCGCGAGATCGGCCACGGCGCGCTGGCCGAGCGTGCCCTGCTGCCGGTGCTGCCGTCCCGCGAGGAGTTCCCCTACGCCATCCGTCAGGTCTCCGAGGCCCTGGGCTCCAACGGCTCAACCTCCATGGGCTCGGTCTGTGCCTCCACCCTGTCGCTGTACAACGCCGGCGTGCCGCTCAAGGCCCCGGTCGCGGGCATCGCCATGGGCCTGGTTTCCGGTGAGATCGACGGTGAGACCAAGTACGTCTCCCTGACCGACATCCTCGGTGCCGAGGACGCCTTCGGCGACATGGACTTCAAGGTCGCCGGCACCGCCGAGTTCATCACGGCGCTGCAGCTCGACACCAAGCTCGACGGTCTTCCCTCCCAGGTGCTCACCGACGCCCTGGAGCAGGCACGTGAGGCCCGTCTGACGGTCCTGGACACGATGGCCGAGGTCATCAACGGCCCGGATGAGATGTCCGAGCACGCCCCGAAGATCACCACGGTGTCCGTGCCCGTCTCCAAGATCGGCGAGCTGATCGGCCCGAAGGGCAAGAACATCAACGCCATCACGGAGGAGACCGGCGCCGATATCTCCATCGAGGATGACGGCACCGTCTACGTCTCCGCCACCTCCGGCAAGGCTGCCGATGCTGCGGTGGAGCGGAT
Organism: uncultured Corynebacterium sp.; assembly: GCA_964613845.1. Classification (GTDB taxonomy): domain Bacteria; phylum Actinomycetota; class Actinomycetes; order Mycobacteriales; family Mycobacteriaceae; genus Corynebacterium. Next base: position 5,052 of record CAZTIZ010000075.1, on the reverse strand, counting down.
CAACACCATCGCGAACCCGCAGCTGCCCAAGGTCGGCGAGCGCTTTCTGGGTACGGTCGTCAAGACCGTCCCCTTCGGCGCCTTCGTCTCCCTGCTGCCGGGCCGTGACGGCCTGATCCACATCTCGAACCTCGGTGGCGGCGAGCGCATCGACAAGGTCGAGGACGTGGTCAACGTCGGCGACAAGCTCCAGGTGGAGATCGCCGACATCGATTCCCGCGGCAAGATCTCGCTGGTCCCGGTCCAGGAGGACTAGGGAGTACAGCCTCCACACGACGACGCCCGCCCCACCTCGGTACAGGAGGTGGGGCGGGCGCCGTCGCGGGGTAGGTGCCTCCTCGGTGTGTCCTGCGGGTCTATCCGCGACCGGGCGGAAAATGCGCCTACACTGGAAGGCCGAATCATGGATTTTCCCGATTTCCATTTCCCATCATTTCCACCAGGAGGCACCATATGAGCATCAAGGTCGGCGTTCTCGGAGCGAAGGGCCGGGTCGGCTCTTCCGTCGTCGAAGGGCTCGGCGCGGCCGAGGACCTGGACTTCGTCGCGGGGCTCGACCAGGGGGATGACCTGCAGCGGCTGCTCGACGCAGGCGCCGAGGTCATCGTTGACTTCACCACCCCCGGTGTAGTGATGGACAACCTGGAGTTCTGTATCCGCAACGGCATCCACTGCGTGGTGGGCACCACCGGCTTCACCGAGGAACGGCTGGCGCAGGTGCGCGGCTGGCTGGCAGAGAGCCCGGGCACCGGCGTGCTCATCGCCCCCAACTTCGCCATCTCGGCGGTGCTGGCCATGAGCTTCGCCCGTCAGGCCGCAAAGTTCTTCGATTCCGCCGAGGTCGTCGAGTACCACCACCCCAACAAGCTCGACGCGCCGTCGGGTACCGCCATCCACACCGCCCAGGGCATCGCGGAGGCCCGCCGGGAGGTCGGTCTGCCGACGATGCCCGACGCCACCGAGCAGCAGCTGGACGGTTCCCGTGGCGCTGACGTCGACGGGGTGCGGGTCCACGCCGTGCGCATGACCGGCATGGTCGCCCACGAGGACATCATCTTCGGTGCGCAGGGTCAGTCCCTGACCATCCGTCAGGACTCCTACGACCGCACGTCCTTCGTCCCGGGCGTGCTCGTCGGGGTGCGCGACGTCGCCAAGCACCCGGGGCTGACCGTGGGTCTCGACGGCTACCTGGGTATCTGACCTTGGCCACGTCAGTGGAGCTGGATGTGCAGCTCATCGCCGCCACCCGGTTCGCCTCCCCGGCGGAGGTGGACTGGTCCGCCGACGGTACCGCCACCGACGCGGAAGCACTCGTGGAGTTCGCGGGACGGGCCTGTTACGAGTCCTTCGACAAGCCCAACCCGCGCACCGCCACCAACGACGCCTACCTCCGCCACATCATGGAGGTCGGGCACACGGCGCTGCTCGAGCACGCCACCGCGACCCTCTACATCCGGGGCCTGTCGCGCTCTGCCAGCCATGAGCTGGTGCGGCACCGGCACTTCTCCTTCTCGCAGCTCTCCCAACGCTTCGTGCACACCGACGAGGCCGAGGTGGTGCTCCCGCCGCTGATCGCGCGGGACCCTGAGCTGCGGAACCTGATGATGCGTGCCGTCGACGAGTCCCGCTTCGTCTACCAGGAACTTCTCGACGCCCTGGAAGACAGGCTCGCCGACGAACCCAACGCCCTACTGCGCAGGAAGCAGGCCCGCCAGGCGGCCCGCAGCATCCTGCCCAACGCGACGGAATCACGCATCGTCGTCACCGGGAACTTCCGCGCCTGGCGTCACTTCATCGGCGCGCGTGCCACCGAGCACGCCGACGTGGAGATCCGTGCGCTGGCCGTCGCCTGCCTGCGGGTACTGCGGGAGCAGGCGCCGGTGCTGTTCTCAGACTTTCAGATCTCGACCCTGTCCGACGGCTCCGAAATGGCCGTCAGCCCTTACGCGACCGACTTCTAGGCACACGATCCCACCGGTTGTCCTCTGGACCGATTGCCCCGGTGGGGAGGAGAGAAGGTAACCTTGACCACCATGAGCACAGGTTTAACAGCGAAGACCGGAGCGGAGAGCTTCGGAACCGTCTGCGTCGCCATGGTCACCCCGTTTGACCACACCGGCGCCCTCGATATCGCCGCTGGTCGGCGGATCGCCGCCCACCTGGTCGACAACGGCTGTGATTCCCTGGTCCTTGCCGGGACCACGGGGGAGTCGCCGACGACGACCACGGCGGAGAAGCTGGACCTGCTCAAGGCAGTGAAAAACGAGGTCGGGGACCGCGCGAAGCTCATCGCCGGCGCCGGCACCAATGACACCGCCGCCTCGGTCGAGCTGGCACGGGCTTCCGCGGAGGCGGGCGCAGACGCCCTCCTCGTGGTCACCCCCTACTACTCCCGACCGAGCCAGGACGGCCTCGTCCATCACTTCACCACGGTTGCGGAGGCCACCGATCTTCCGGTGTGCCTCTACGACATCCCCTCTCGTTCCAATATCCCGATTGAATCGGACACCCTGCGTCGACTGGCTGAAGTGCCGACGATCCAGGCCGTGAAGGACGCTAAGGGTGATCTCGGCGCCGCCGCGGTCCTCATGCGGGAGACCGGGCTTGCCTGGTACTCCGGCGACGACCCGCTGAACCTGCCGTGGCTGTCTGTCGGCGCCTCCGGGTTCATCTCCGTCATCGGCCACGCCGCCCCGCGTGCCCTGCGTGAGCTCTACACAAGTTTCGAGGAAGGCGACCTCGCCCGTGCGCGGGAAATCAACGCCAACATACTTTCCCCGCTGATCAGCGCCCAGGCCCGCCTGGGCGGTGTCAGCCTCGCTAAGGCTGCCCTGCGACTGCAGGGCATCGAGGTGGGGGATCCGCGACTGCCGGTCACCGCTCCGGATGAACAGCAGCTCGCGGACCTCCGCCATGACATGGAAAAGGCTGGAGTCCTTTAAATATGACTGAACCCCGTAACCGTCCCCGGAAGGTGACCCGCAAGGCAGGTCCGCCGGAAACCGCTGACGCAGGCGCACCGCCTGTCTTCCAGGCCCCGGCCTCGGAGAAGACCTCCGGCGACGCCCCCCAGGCACCCGCTGCCGAGCAGAGCTCCGCCGCAGAGAAGTCCGCACCCCAGAAGAACGAGGGTGGTCGCGGCGAGGGTAATCGCTCCCGCGGCAACCAGCGTCGCGGTGGCCGTGGTGGCCGTGGCGGTCGCAGCTCCGGTAATCAGGGAGCAGGCGGTCAGGGCGGTGGCAACCAGGGCGGTGGCCAGCAGGGAGGCCGTGGCCGACGCAACGTCGTGAAGTCCATGCAGGGCGCCGACCTGACCAAGCCCCTGCCCGAGCCGCCCACGGCCGCGAAGAACGCCCTGCGTATCTACGCGCTCGGCGGTATCTCCGAGATCGGCCGCAACATGACGGTCTTCGAGTACAACAACCGTCTGCTCCTCGTCGACTGCGGTGTGCTCTTCCCCTCCTCCGGCGAGCCGGGCGTGGACCTGATCCTGCCCGACTTCGGGCCGATCGAGGATCAGCTGGACCGCGTCGACGCCCTGGTGGTCACCCACGGCCACGAGGACCACATCGGTGCCATCCCGTGGCTGCTCAAGCTGCGCCCTGACCTGCCGATCCTGGCCTCCCGCTTCACGCTGGCGCTCATCGCCGCCAAGTGTAAGGAGCACCGTCAGCGTCCCAAGCTGATCGAGGTCAACGAGGACTCCAACGAGAACCGCGGTCCGTTCAACATCCGTTTCTGGGCCGTCAACCACTCCATCCCGGACTGCCTCGGCCTGGCCATCAAGACCGGCGCCGGCCTGGTCATCCACACCGGTGACATCAAGCTGGACCAGACCCCGACGGGCGGTCGTCCGACCGACCTGCCGGCGCTGTCCCGTTTCGGTGACGAGGGCGTCGACCTGATGCTCTGTGACTCCACCAACGCCTCCACCCCGGGTATCTCCAGCTCTGAGGCGGAGATCGTCCCCACCCTCAGGCGCCTGGTGGATCAGGCGAAGCAGCGCGTCATCCTCGCCTCCTTCGCCTCCAACGTCTACCGCGTGCAGGCGGCCATCGACGCTGCCGTGGCCGCGAACCGCAAGGTCGCGTTCAACGGTCGCTCGATGATCCGCAACATGGAGATCGCGGAGAAGATGGGCTACCTCAAGGCCCCGCGCGGCACCATCGTCTCGATGGATGACGCCTCCAAGATGGCCCCCCACAAGGTCATGCTCATCACCACCGGTACCCAGGGTGAGCCCATGGCGGCGCTGTCGCGCATGGCCCGCCGTGAGCACCGCCAGATCACCGTCCGCGACGGTGACATGATCATCCTGTCCTCCTCGATCGTGCCCGGTAACGAGGAAGGCGTCTTCGGCGTCATCAACAACCTCGCCCAGATCGGTGCCACCGTCATCACCGGCCACGACGCGAAGGTCCACACCTCGGGCCACGGTTACGCCGGCGAGCTGCTCTTCCTCTACAACGCCGCACGCCCGCGCAACGCCATGCCGGTCCACGGCGAGTGGCGCCACCTGCGCGCCAACAAGGAGCTGGCGATCGCCACCGGCACCCCGCGTGAGAACGTGGTCCTGGCCCAGAACGGTGTGGTCGTTGACCTCGTCGACGGCCGTGCGCGCGTCGTCGGCCAAGTGCCGGTCGGCAACCTCTACGTCGACGGCGTCACCATGGGTGATGTCGATGCGGACGTGCTCGCCGACCGCACCAGCCTCGGTTCGGGTGGCCTGATCTCCATCACCGCCGTGATCGACGACCGCACCGGCCGTCTCCTGGAGCTCCCGACGGTCCAGACCAAGGGCTTCGCGGAGGACGCCAAGGCCCTCATCGCCGAGGTTCGTGAACTGTCCGCCAAGACCATGGACGATCTCGCCGCGGAAGGGGAGAACGACCCCTACCGCATGGTCCAGCAGCTGCGCCGCAAGGTCTCCCGTTTCGTGGAGCAGAAGTGGCGTCGTGAACCGATGATCCTGCCGACCGTCGTCCCGACGAACTCAGGCGACCAGGTCATCGACGACGCTGATGTCGCGGCCGCCCGCCCCTCCCTCTAAGA
>CAZTIZ010000074.1:0-9066 GCA_964613845.1 uncultured Corynebacterium sp. | reverse complement strand
CTTATCCTCAGCCCGGGTGAGCGCGCAGAGATCCTGGTGGACCTGCAGGCGGGCGAGGAGGTCACCCTGCGGTCGGTGGCCTTCCCCGACAGCTTCGGTATCCCCGAGGACGAGTACAGCCCTGATTTCGGGTTCCGGGATGAATTTGAGCTGCTGCGGATCACCGGGCCGGGGGAGGGGGCGCCGGCGGTGGGCGAGGTGCCTGCGGTGCTGGACCCGGCCGCCGACGTCGTGCCGGACACGGCGGGCGCCCCGCACCGGGATTTCGTGCTCAACACCTTTGAGATCAACGGTCAGCTCATGGACATGAACCGGGTGGATTTCATCATCGACCATGACGGGCCGGAGATCTGGACGGCCACCAACGAGAACCCCGACTGGCCGCACAACTTCCACATCCACAATGCGGCCTTCCGGGTGCTCGCGATTGACGGCACCGGTGTCGAGGTGCCGACCTCGGGATGGAAGGACACGGTGGCTCTGCCGCCGGGGTCAACGGCGACGCTGGCGGTGACCTTCGGCCGGTACCCGGACAACACGGTGCCCTACATGTTCCACTGCCACATGCTCTTCCACGAGGATCAGGGCATGATGGGCCAGTTCATGGTGGTCAACCCGGGTGAGGGGGCTGAGTTGGAGCCGATGGCGGGGCACGCGAGCTAGGGTTTTTGCGGTGCCCCCGGAGACTGCTTCCCCACTAGGACTCGAACCTAGAATGACGGTACCAAAAACCGTAGTGTTGCCATTACACCATGGGGAATCGCGTTGCGTGCGCAACGAACAGCGTACCTGACCATCAGATGAGAGCCACAACCACGGGCGGGATAGGCTGGTAGACATGGTTCGACAGCGGATGACCGGCAAGGAGCGCCGAGAACAGCTCATTTCAATTGGACGTGAGGTCTTCGCGGAGCGTGGCTTCGAGGGCACCAGCGTCGAGGAGATCGCTCAGCGGGCGGGGGTGTCCAAACCCGTCGTCTACGAGCATTTCGGAGGCAAGGAGGGCCTCTACGCGGTGGTCGTGGACCGGGAGATGCTGCATCTGGAGCGCATCATCACCGATTCCCTGCGGCAGGGGCGTTCCCGGGTGCGGATCGAGCAGGCGGTGCTCGCCCTGCTCACCTACGTGGAGGAGGAGACCGACGGTTTCCTGATCCTGGTCCGGGATTCGGTGCCGGGCCAGGACCGCAGCTACTCCACCCTGCTCAATACCGCGGTCTCCCAGGTCTCCCACATTTTGGGTAACTCCTTCGCCCGCCGTGGCCTGGAGTCCGAGATGGCCGTGCTCTACGGCCAGGCGCTGGTGGGCATGGTGTCCATGACCGCCCAGTGGTGGCTGGACGTGCGGGTCCCCGACAAGGAGACCGTCGCCGCCCATATCGTCAACCTGTGCTGGAACGGTCTGGCACGCATGGAGCAGGAACCGGGGCTGTCCCAGGACGCGCTGGGTTGGATGCACGACCTGAACGAGACGGGGGAGAAGTAGGTGGCGAACATGCTCGCGGGGCTGCTGAAGGTCGCGGCCACGGACCCGAAGCTCAGGGGCCTGGTCTCCCGCGTGGGGGAGCCTGAACTGCACCTCACCGGACTCGACCAGGTCCGGCCGTGGACGGTGGGCACCCTGGCCTACCACGCCCCGGTGCTGGTGGTCACCGCCACCGGTCGGGAGGCCGAGGATCTCAGCGCTGAGCTGAAGGCGATGCTCGGGGAGAAGGTCGCCCTCTTCCCCTCCTGGGAGACCCTCCCCCATGAGCGCCTCAGCCCAGGCGTCGACATCATCGGTGAACGCGCGCGTGTGCTCGACCACCTTGATGATCTACGCGTGGTGGTCACCGCTGCCCGTGGTTTCTGCCAGCCGCTGCTCGAATCGGTGGAGGGCCGCGAGCCGGTTCGTCTCACCGAAGGTGCCGAGCACGATTTCTCCGCGCTCACCGGCCAGCTGGTCTTCCGCGCCTACAGTCACGTGGACATGGTGGCCAAACGCGGTGAGTTCGCCACCCGCGGCGGTATCCTCGACATCTTCCCCACCACCCTCGACCATCCCGTCCGCATCGAGTTCTGGGGCGACGAGATCACTGAGATCCGCCAGTTCTCCGTCGCCGACCAGCGCACCATCCCCGAGATCGAGATCCGGCAGGTGGAGATCTACCCCGCCCGCGAACTGCCCGTCACCGAGGCGGTGGCCCGACGGGCCGCCGAACTCGCCGTCGCCCACCCCGGCAACCCCGCCCTGGTGGAACTGCTGAGCAAGCTCGCCGACCAGATCCCCGCAGATGGGATGGAGGCGCTGATCCCCGCGCTCGTCGATACGCCCATGCGCACGCTCCCGGAACTCATGTCGGCGGGCACGCACGTGCTCCTGCTCGCCCCGGAGAAGATCCGCACCCGCATCCACGACCTGGAGACCACCGACGCCGAGTTCCTCGCCGCGGGCTGGGAGGCCGCGGCCATGGGTGCCGACGGCCCCCTCGCCGCCGAGGGACTCGATCTCACCGCCTCCTCCTACCGTTCCTACGATTCCCTCGAAGTCACCGTCCGTGAGGCTGGTCTGCCCTGGTGGACCTTCTCCCCGCCCGGCATGTTCCACGCCGGCGAGTCCGTCACCCTGCCGCTGGAATTCGAGGCCGGTCCCACCCCGCGTGGCGACCTCACCGCCATCAACGAGATGATGGCGCTGCTGCTGGCCCACACCACCGCTGGCGGACGGGCCGCCTTCATCGCCCCCGCCCCCGGGGCCATCAAACGGATGGTGGAACGCTTCGCTGAGCAGGGCATCCCCACCCGGGTCGCCACCCCGGGCTGGGAACCCTCCCCGGGCGAGGTCACCCTCTACCAGGCGCTCTCCCATGCCGGACTGGTCTTCCCGAAGGTCCGCAAACACCGCGACGCCACCGCCCTGCCGCTGGTCGTCATCACGGAGACCGACCTGACGGGCAACCGGGTCGGCGACATCGCCGGCGCCAAGCGTCGTCCCGCCAAACGCCGCAACCGCGTCGACCCCCTGGCACTGCAGACCGGCGACTTCGTCGTCCACGAGACCCACGGCATCGGCCGCTTCCTCAAGATGGCCGAACGCACCATCAACACCGGTGATGAGACCTCCCGGCGCGAGTACATCGTCCTGGAGTACGCGGCCAGCAGACGCGGCCAGCCCGCCGACCAGCTGTGGGTGCCCATGGAGTCGCTCGACCTGCTCAGCCGGTATACCGGCGGCGAGCAGCCCAGGCTGTCGAAGATGGGCGGCTCCGACTGGAAGAACACGAAGAAGAAGGCGCGTGCCGCCGTCCGTGAGATCGCCGGTGAGCTCGTCGAGCTCTACGCCAGGCGGCAGGCCGCCCCCGGCCACGCCTTCGCCCCGGACAGTCCGTGGCAGCAGGAGATGGAGGACAACTTCCCCTACGTGGAGACCGAGGACCAGATGATGGCCATCGACGCGGTCAAGGAAGACATGGAAAAGAGTGTCCCCATGGACCGGGTGGTCATCGGTGATGTCGGTTACGGCAAGACCGAGGTGGCGGTGCGTGCGGCCTTCAAGGCGGTGCAGGACGGCCGACAGGTGGCGGTGCTGGTTCCCACCACGCTGCTGGCGCAGCAGCACCAGTCCACCTTTGAGGAGCGCATGGCGGGCTTCCCGGTCACCGTCCGGGGGTTGTCCCGGTTCACGTCGACGGCGGAGTCGAAGGAGGTGCTCGCCGGCCTGGCCGGGGGGGAGGTCGACATCGTCATCGGTACCCACCGGCTGCTGCAGACCGGTGTGCACTGGAAGAACCTGGGGCTGATCATCGTGGATGAGGAGCAGCGTTTCGGGGTGGAGCACAAGGAACACATCAAGGCGCTGCGCACCCACGTCGACGTGCTCACCATGTCCGCGACCCCGATCCCGCGCACGCTGGAGATGTCGATGGCCGGTATCCGGGAGATGTCGACCATCCTCACCCCGCCGGAGGATCGTCACCCGGTGCTCACCTACGTCGGTGCGCAGGAGGAGAAGCAGGTCTCCGCCGCCATCCGCCGTGAGCTGCTGCGCGACGGCCAGGTCTTCTACATCCACAACAAGGTCTCCGACATCGAGCAGAAGGCCCGTCAGCTGCGTGATCTGGTGCCTGAGGCCCGCATCGTCGTCGCCCACGGTCAGATGGGAGAGGAGATGCTGGAGCAGACCGTGCAGGGTTTCTGGAACCGTGAGTATGACGTTCTGGTGTGTACCACCATCGTGGAGACCGGCCTGGACATCGCCAACGCCAACACCCTGATCGTGGAGAACGCCCACCACATGGGCCTGTCCCAGCTGCACCAGTTGCGGGGGCGTGTCGGCCGTTCCCGGGAACGCGGTTACGCCTATTTCCTCTATCCCGCGGGTGCGACGCTGACCGAGACCTCCTACGACCGCCTGGCCACCATCGCCCAGAACAACGACCTGGGCGCCGGCATGGCCGTGGCCATGAAGGACCTGGAGATGCGTGGGGCCGGCAACGTCCTCGGCGCTGAACAGTCCGGCCACATCGCCGGGGTGGGCTTCGACCTCTATGTCCGTCTCGTCGGGGAGGCCGTGGAGACCTTCCGCGCCCTGGCCTCCGGGGAGGTCATCGACGCCACCGACCAGGGGCCCAGGGAGATCCGCATCGACCTGCCCGTCGACGCCCACATCCCCGAGGGCTACATCAACTCCGAGCGCCTCCGCCTGGAGGTCTACCGCAAGCTCGCCGCCAGCACCGACAACCGGGATCTGCAGCTGGCCGTGGAGGAGATGGAGGACCGTTACGGTCCCGTCCCCGAGGAGGTCTCCCGCCTCCTGGCGGTGTCCCGACTGCGTCACCAGGCCCGGCGCGCAGGCGTGTCGGAGATCATCACGCAGGGCACGCGGATCAAGGTCGGCTCCGTGGAGCTGCCCGATTCGAGGCAGGTGCGGCTCAAGCGTCTCTACCCGGGGTCGAACTACCGGGCGGCGGCGAAGGCGATCCAGCTGTCCTTCCCGAAGGCGGGACGCAACATCACCGATCCGAAGCTGCGGGATGTGGAGCTGCTGCAGTGGATGGCGGATTTCCTGTCCGCGATGTTCGACGTGGAGCAGGTCGACGTCAGTGGCGGGGACGCGGCGCCGCGCGCCCGCCGGGTGGTGTCCGTCAGCGAGTAGGAGGGGCTGCCGGAGAGCCGGAGGGCGTGGTGGTGTTACTCGCCGAGGCCGGGCTGGCCGATGGCGATCATGCGCTCCAGGGAGGCGCGTGCGGCGTCGGCGGTGGCGGGACCGACATCGACTTCATCGCCGCCCAGGGCGAGGGAGCGCAGCAGGGCGGCCGGGGTGATCATCTTCATGTAGCTGCAGGAGGCACGGTCGTTGACCGGCTGGAAGTCGATCTCGGGCGCGGCCAGGCGCAGCTGGTGGAGCATGCCGACCTCGGTGGCGACGAGCACGGAACCGGAGTCGGACTGGCCGGCGGCGTCGAGCATCTGGCCGGTGGAGAGCATGTGGACGCGCTCGGGGGCGACGATGCCCTCGCCGGCGAGGTAGATCGCGGAGTTGGCGCAGCCGCACTCGGGGTGGATGTAGAGGTCGGCGTCGGGGTTGCTCTCGGCCTGCCGGGCCAGCTCGGGGCCGGAGATCCCTGCGTGGACGTGGCACTCCCCGGCCCAGATATACATGTTCTCGCGGCCGGTCTCACGCTTGACGTGGGCGCCGAGGAACTGGTCCGGCAGGAAGAGGATCTCCTTGTCGGCGGGCAGGGAGTTGACGACGTCGACGGCGTTGGACGAGGTGCAGCACACGTCGGTCAGGGCCTTGACGTCGGCGGTGGTGTTGACGTAGGAGACGACCAGCGCGTCGGGGTGCTCGGCCCTCCACTCGCGCAGCTGCTCCGCGGTGATGGAGTCGGCCAGGGAACAGCCCGCGCGCTCATCGGGGATGAGGACGGTCTTGTCCGGGGAGAGGATCTTGGCGGATTCGGCCATGAAGTGCACGCCGCAGAACACGATGGTCTCGGCGTCGGTCTCCGCGGCGATGCGGGACAGCGCCAGGGAATCACCGGTGTGGTGGGCGATGTCCTGGATCTCGGGGATCTGGTAGTTGTGCGCGAGGATCACGGCGTTGCGTTCGGCGGCGAGACGCTTGATCTCGGCCGCCCACTCCTCGGTTGCCTCGATACCGGTCCAGCCGCCGGGACCATCGGTCACCTGGTTGAGCAGCGGGGACGAAAACGGCGTCAGGGTCTGGGACACGAGTGGTTTCTCCTCCAAAAATCGTGGGAACGGACCTCAGTATTGCAGACCTTCGGGGAAACACAGAGTCAGGATTGCCTGCGTCGACCCCCGCGGGCCGGAGCCTAGGATGGGGGACATGACCGTGCTGCTGCTCGATGACCGCTGGCCCTCCCAGATCCCCCTGGCGGCCCATGGCCGCCTGGGTGGGCCCGTGACCTGCACTGATGAGGTTCCGGATTCGGTGTGCAGGCACCTTCGCCGGCTGGTTCCCGCTGAGGGGGCGGGCGTGCTGGTGAGCACGGACGCCCGGGACCCGCGGGTGCAGGCTCGCATTGACGCCGGGGAGCTCGTCATCGAGGCCGCCAGCCGAAATGATCCGGTCCGCCGGGCGGTGGAGGCGATGTCCCGGGCCCGGGTGATGGGGGAGTGGGAGGCCGGGCAGACCCACCGTTCCCTGCTGCCCTACCTGGCTGAGGAAACCCAGGAGTTCTCGGAGGCCGTCCACGACTGGGAGCGTGACGGGCGGGAGCAGCCCCTGCTCAGCGAACTGGGGGACGTGCTGCTGCAGGTGCTCTTCCACGCCGAGATCGCGGCCCGCCGCGGGGCCTTCGATCTGGGGGATGTGGCCGAGAGTTTCCTGGCCAAGCTGCGTTCCCGTTCGCCCTATCTCTTCGATGGCAGCACCGGGATGGTGGGGGCGCAGGAACAGGAACGGCTGTGGCAGGAGGGCAAGGGCCGGGAAGGTTCGGGCCCTGCCTGAGAGGATCAGCCCAGCTGGTTGAGCAGGTGCGGCGGGATCAGGTCGAGCAGGAAGGGCGGGATCTCGACGGTGGTGCTGCCCAGGTCGAGCACCGGGTCGGGTAGTACGTGCCCGCACTCCAGTGAACGGTCCGCGATCTGACCGGCGTACTGGGCCGTGATCAGTCCGGCGAGCGGGCCGGTGACCCCCAGTTCCCCGGTGGCCTCGCGCAGGTTGGCGGCCAGCTGGGAGCGAGTGGTGGTGTCGTCCTTGAGGTTGGCGGTGCTCAGGGCGAAATCGAGGACATCGCAGTCGACGTTGGCGATGATCCCTTCCGCCAGCCCGGAGCGGTCCTGGGCGGCGGCGGTCGGGGCGAGGGCGGTGGTGAGCAGCAGGGCGGCGGCCGCGGTGGCGGCGGTGGCGCGGAGACGTATGATGGTGGTCCTTCACGGGAGGGGACGGGTGGGAAGATCATCTGCATCATATGTGACTGTGGTGGCTGGTGGGGTCAAAGTGGACTGGGGGGTGGTGCGTCTTCACAGTCTCCTGACGGGAAACTGTGCGTTTGCGCCCTGCCCGCATGAATCGGTTATCCAGGGGTGGCCCGGTAGGATCTTTCGGCATGGGTGATGCTGTACGGCGGACGGCCGGATGTGGCTGCGGGGTGGTCCTCGCGGTCATCATGGTCATTTCCCTGGTCGCCTGGGCCCTGTCCTTCCTCGACTCCTCGGGGCCGGTCAGGCAGTTGCAGCCGGTGCCCGACAACGTCCCCCCGGCCGTGGGTGCCCCCGTCCCGCCCATCGACGTCAACGCCCCCGGACGTACCAGCGACAGGCTCGATGTCTGGGCAGAGCCACTGGCGGGGGCAACCGGCATCCCCGCCGCGGCCCTGCGCGCCTACGGCAACGCCGAGCTCATCGCCGCGCAGTCCTGGCCGGAGTGCAACCTGCACTGGAACACGCTGGCGGGTATCGGCTGGGTGGAGACCCGCCACGGTGCCTACTCCGGCAACCTCTTCCAGCGCAGCACCATTGACGAACAGGGCCGCGTCGATCCGCCGATCATCGGCATCCCGCTCGACGGTGGCCCCGGTGTCGCCCTGATCGAGGACACCGACGGCGGTGTCCTCGACGGTGACACCGAATTCGACCGGGCGGTGGGGCCGATGCAGTTCATCCCCGAGTCCTGGCAGCGCTACGGCCGGGACGCCGACGGTAACGGGTCGGCGGACCCCCACCAGATCGACGACGCCGCCCTGGGCGCGGCGAACCTGCTGTGCGACAACGGTCGTGACCTGTCCGTCCCGGAGGACTGGACGCAGGCCGTCTACTCCTACAACAGGTCCCGGGAGTACCTCATCGATGTCCGGGACGCGGCAGCCTCCTACGCGCTCCAGCAGCCCGCCCGGTAGAAAACCCCCCTGTTCGGGCGCGGTTTAGGTCACATCCGGCATATATTACCGCCTCAGATCATTCATTCGGGTGGATTGTCTGGAACAATTGCCCCCGGTGCGTGCCTCCCGCCATCCCGGACATCCGGCCGGGCGGGCGGAACCTGCGCATCCTGAACTCACCATTAGCTCAATCCGAGATGGCAATAGGAGGCCGTTGTGGCTGACATCATTCACGTTTTCGCCCGAGAGATCATGGATTCCCGAGGTAACCCTACCGTTGAGGCGGAGGTCTTCCTCGATGACGGTGCCCACGGTTCCGCCGGTGTCCCCTCCGGCGCCTCCACCGGTGTCCACGAGGCTCACGAGCTGCGTGACGGTGGCGACCGCTACCTGGGTAAGGGTGTTCTCAAGGCTGTCGAGAACGTCAACGAGGAGATCGCCGACGAGCTGGCCGGCGTAGAGGCCGACGACCAGCGACTGATCGACCAGGCCATGATCAAGCTCGACGGCACCGACAACAAGTCCCGCCTGGGCGCCAACGCCATCCTCGGCGTGTCCATGGCCGTGGCCCGCGCCGCCGCTGAATCCGCCGGCCTGCCGCTCTACCGCTACGTCGGTGGTCCGAACGCGCACGTCCTCCCGGTGCCGCTGATGAACATCATCAACGGTGGCGCCCACGCCGATTCCGGCGTCGACGTCCAGGAGTTCATGATCGCCCCGATCGGCTTCGACTCCTTCT
>CAZTIZ010000073.1:0-9087 GCA_964613845.1 uncultured Corynebacterium sp. | reverse complement strand
GGCCTGGACACCGTCGTGCACTGGGGCGGACACGGTGTCGGGCTGACCAGCTCGACGCTGCACGATGTGGACGGCCCGGTCGGGCGGGTCGAGCAGAGCCTGACGGTACGGCCGATGCCCAGCTGACGGCCGGGTTCGGGCTAAGAGACTGCCCGCGGCATAGCAGACACTTTCAGTGACTGGTATGCGGCGGGCAGTTCTGCGCGTCACATCACCCGAGTGTGGGCAGGAACGACAATCCCCCGGCGCCCTGAGCGGCGTCCGGGGGATCGGGGGTGGTGGCGTCAGCGGGCGCTGACGGTGCCGAAGAGTCGGGCGACCGGTGCCAGCACCATGGGGCGGGCGAGGGCCCAGGCCAGGGCGATGATCACCAGGGAGAGCACGAGGAACCAGAAGCCGGTCCAGTTGTCGGCGTAGGCCGCCGGATCGGGCGAGCCCTGTGCCGCGAACATGTGGTTGAGGTTGCGCAGTGCACCGGTGGCGACAACCAGCAGCACGTGGGTGAGGATGAAGACGAGGAAGTAGAGCATCACCGGGAAGTGCAGCCGACGGGCGACCTCCACCGGGTAGATGCGGCTGAGTCTCTTCCACCTGTCCGACCACAGCCCACTCATCCGCACACCGGTGAGCACCGCCAGCGGGGCGGCGACGAAGACCGTGAGGAAGTAGGCGAGCTGCTGGAGGCCGTTGTAGTGCACCCAGCCGTTCTCGGTGGGCCAGTCCAGCGAGAGGTACTGCAAGCCCGAGGACAGCGCATTCGGGACCACTTCCCAACTGGTGGGCACGATGCGCATCCACTGGCCGGTTGCGAGGAGCAGGATGATGAACAGTACCCCGTTGACCACCCACAGTAGGTCCAGGGACTGGTGGAACCACACCGTCAGGCTGATCTTGCGGCCCGCGCCACAGCGTGGCGCCCAGTAGGCCGCCGGCCGACGCTCATTCCGGATCTGCAGGCCGGAGCGGATGATCAGCACCATGAGGAAGACGTTGAAGAAGTGTGACCACGCCAGCCACGCGGGAAAGCCCACGGGAGCACTCTCCGGCAGCGGGGCCTCACCGGGGTAGGCGGCCAGGAACTCACCGCCGGTGCCGGTGGACAGGAACCAGCGTGCACCCAGCACCAGGGCTGCCGCCCCGGCGATAATACCCAGCAGGCCGACCACTCCACCGCCGATCCACTGCCCCAGGGTGAACGGCCCGTACCGCCTCGCCTCAGGTGTGTGTTCCCCGGCGGGAGAGGCAGGGATCCCGGAAACCTCGGAGACCTCGGGGACCTCGGGGATTGGCGCTGCGACGGCTACCTCGGTGACCTCGGGCCAGGGTCGGCCGCCTGACACGCGGGGCAGACCCTGGCGCAGGGCGAGTGTCTCCAGGGCGGTCGGTGGCGGAATGATGGGGGTGGGAGCAGGATCAGGGAGGGCCTCCACCGCGAACTGCCCCGGCGGCCAGGGCTCACCACCCGGGGTGCGCGGCAGGCCGCGACGCAGCTCCACCCCGGTGGGCAGGGGGAGGCGGGGCACGACGATCGGTTCCCTGACCGGCTCCAGGGGCGGGGCACCGGTTTCCGGTACGGTCATCTCAGTCAGCGGGGCATCCCCCATCGGTGGCCAGGGCTCACCACCCGGGGTGCGCGGCAGGCCTCGGCGCAGCCGCACCATGGTCATGGCGGTCATCGCGATTACCCCTTCCGCCCGTTGATCTCTTCGATGAGCTGGGGAACCACCTGGAATACATCCCCCACCACCCCGAAATCAGCGATGTCGAAGATCGGCGCCTCAGCGTCCCTGTTGATCGCCACGATCGTCTTCGACGTCTGCATCCCCGCCAGGTGCTGGATGGCCCCCGACACCCCCAGCGCGATATAGAGGTCCGGGGAGACCGACACCCCGGTCTGCCCGACCTGTGCGGACGGCAACACATAACCCGCGTCAACCGCCGCGCGGGAGGCGCCCACGGCCGCCCCCATGCTGTCAGCCAGATCGTTGACCAGCGAGAAACCCTCCGCTGACCCCAGCCCACGCCCACCGGAGACCACCTTCTGCGCCCCCAGCAGACCAGGGCGCTCCGACACCGCCTCCACGGGTTCGGTTCCCACGATCTGCGCCGCCCGCCGCCCCGACAGTGTCACCGGGAGGTGCTCCAGGGCTCCCGCCGCAGCTGCGGCGCGGGAGTCGACCGATCCCTGTCGCACCGTGATCACCGGGATCCCGAAGGTGGCGGCCGAATTCACCCGGTAGGAACCGCCGTAGATGGAGTGCTGGGCGAGGATACCCTCCTCATCACGGGAGACGCCCACGGCGTCGGTGGCCAGGGCGCGCCGGGTGCGGACGGCGAAACGGGCGGCGAGATCACGGCCGCGCAGGGAGTGGGGGAGGAGGATGGCGGCCGGGGCGCACAGCTCGTCGGCGGCCACGAGGGCGTCGACGGCGGGGATGGTGAGCTGATCTCCCGGGACCCGGGCGAGCAGGACCCGGTCGGCGCCGAGCTCTCCGAGTCGACGGGTGAGATCGGCGTCGACGGTGGCGGAGTCCTCGGCGGTGACGAACAACGCCACCGGGGTACCGACCTCCGCGGCAGCGCCGAGCAGTTCGGCGGTGGAGGCGGCGGGCTGACCGGTCGTGGTCGAGTCCACGACCACGAGGATGGGGGCATCTGTGCTGTACATGGTCATCTCCTAGATGAGTCGGTTCTGGGCGAGGAAGTCGACGAGCTGACGGGCGGCGTCACCGTCGTCGGTGACCTTCAGCCCTGCGGCCCGGGGTGGGGCGGCGGAAGCCGCGGTCATGATGGCGCGCGGCGCCGAGAAGTCCTCGGCGTCGATGCCCAGCTCCGCCAGTGAGATCGTGGTCATCGGCTTCTTCTTCGCCGCCATGATGCCCTTGAAGTTGGGGAAGCGGCCGTCGGGGAAGGCCTCGGTGATCGACACCACCGCAGGCAGGGTGGCGCTGAGTTTCTCGATCCTCTCGTCGCCCAGCCGGACGCCGCTGACGGTGTCGCCGTCGAGGTCGAGAGAGGTGAGCTGGGTGAGGTGGGGCAGGTCCAGCCATTCCGCGATCATCGCCGGCAGCAGGCCACTGTTGCCGTCGGTGGAGAGGTTGCCCGCGATGACCAGGTCGTAACCGTTTTGTTCAATGGTCCGGGCCAGGACCTCGGCGGTGAGGCCGAGGTCGGCGCCGAGGAGGGTGTCATCGGTGATGTGTACGGCGGCGTCGGCACCCATGGCCAGGCCTTTACGGATGGTGGCGGCGGCGGAGGCGGGCGCCATTGACATCACGTGGACCTCGATGTCGTCGGAGGAGCCCTCCGCGAGCTTCAGTGCAGCCTCGACGGCGCGTTCGCAGATCTCGTCGAGGACTGTCTCGCTGGCCGCCCGGTCCGCCAGCCCGGTCTCCAGGTTGATCTTGCGTTCCCCGTAGGTATCGGGGACTTCCTTGACTAGTACGACGAGGCGCATCGCGGGGTTCCTTCCGGAAAGGGGGTGAGGGCAGACGAGGAGGTTCAGTTAATCGTCAGTAACTAGATTATCGCTGAGGCACTGTGATGCGCGCAACCATTACTGAAAGAAATGTCCTATGTCTCATTTTCGGGGGTCTCGGGCTAGAATCAGAGCATCATTGGTTGAGGTCTGGAGAGTGTCCTGATGAGCACGAACATGTACCCGCAGCAGCGCAGTTCCTCGAACGCGGCGATCTGGGCGCTCGTCGCCGTCCTGGCTGTCCTGCTGCTCGTCGTTATCGGCGGCGGGGCCTGGTGGCTGTTCGCCACCCGGCAGCAGGAGCCATCGACGCCGGGGACAGTCACCGCCACGGCGACGGCCACCGCAGAAGTCCCCGTACAGGAACCTGATCCGGCCCCCGCACCCGCACCCGCCCCGGCGCCAGCTCCCGCTCCCGCCCCTGCCCCTGCTCCGGCGCCTGCCGCCGGGGTGCCCGGAACGCCGATCAGGGTGGGCGGTTACCTGGAGAACGTCTGGGTCGGCTCCGGCAACACATCGGAACCTTTCGCGCTGAACGTGTGGGAGGCCTACCTGGAAAACCGGGCGATCACGGCCCAGCGCAGCGCCACGGTCTACGCATGGAGTCCGGTCACCCAGCAGAGCTATGCCATGAACTGTCGGGAGACCGGTTCCTACATCACCTGTACCGGCGGCAACAACGCTGTGGTCTATATTTCATGAAACAATCTCTGACCTGCACGGTTCTCGCCACTGCCCTGCTCGTCGGCTGTGTGCCACCGCCGGCGGGGGAGCAGCCGACCGTCACTGAAACGGTGTGGACCACACCCCAACCACCCCCGCGGCAGTCTCCCGCCGAGCAGTCGGTGGCGCAGGGGGTGGAACACGCGGTGGCGCAGGTCATCGCGCGCCACGGCGGACAGGCCGAGGTCGCGGTCGTCGAGGGCGCTCACGTCCACTCTGCAGGGCAGGTCGACGACGCCCCGGCCTGGTCGACCATCAAGGTCCCGGTCGCTGTCGCAGCCCTGAAACGGCATCCCGATCTGCTCGCCACCGCCCGGGCGGCGATCACGGTCTCCGATAACCAGGCGGCTGAACAGCTATGGCATTCCCTCGGAACACCGGCTCAGGCAGGACGAGCCACCGAGGACGTCCTCTCAGAGGCCGGTGCGGCCGGCACCGTCCAGACCGGGTTTCCCCGGCCGGAATTCAGCAGCTACGGCCAGACCCGCTGGCACCCGGCGGACCAGGCCCGCTTCGCGGCCGGCCTGCCCTGCCTGGTGGGCGCCGAACCGGTGTTGGAGGCCATGGGGCAGATCACGTCCGGGCAGGACTACGGCCTGGGCACGATCCCCGGCGCCCGATACAAGGGGGGCTGGGGTCCGGATCCCGACGGCACCTACGTGGTCCGGCAGTTCGGGGTGTTACCCGCTTCCGAGGGGCAGGGCGTGAGCTCGGTCGCCCTCGTCGTCCGGCCGGCCTCAGGCACCTACGCTGCGGGTCAGGCGATGCTCACCGACCTGGTGGCACACCTGCCTGCCCTGCCGGCGACCACCTGCACCTGAGCGTGGCTAACTGCGGGCGGTGACGTGGGCCCGGGCCGCCAGGTCAGGAAGGCTACGGTGGTCGGCGGTGAGCAGGATGGACACCATCACCACCCCCTCGACCAGCAGCGGTCCGGACCACCACCCCACCGCCAGCGCCGCCGCCGGCACCACCCACAGGTTGCGCACGACCACCTGGAGGAAGATCATCGCCCGGGAGTTGAACCAGGGCAGGTAGTAGACACGCAGGCCCAGCGCAGCCTTGCCCGGGGTGGGCAGCCCGATCCACTCCGCCAGCAGCCGCAGCGTCCCCAACACCACCAACGTCAGCGCCCACCAGTTCCACCCGGAGACCGTCAGCAGCACCGCGCCGACCACCCCCGCCACCGCTAGATCAACCAGCCAGGCCAGGGCCCGCTGGGCCGGGGAAGCCAGGGGCCAGGGGGTCTGCCGGGGATCGGGGGCGGAGACCGTCTGCGTGGCGGAGAGTACCTCCGCACCGGCCAGCTGATCGAAGAGCGAGCGGTTGTCCCAGCGCAGCAGGAGCGTCAACGCCACCACCGAGGCCAACGCGTTGTACCAGGAGTGCTCCGGGTTGATCAGCAGCATCACCGGGGGCAGCCACAGCCATCCGTTGCGCAACACCGTCAGCGGTAGACGACCCCGCGACCCCGTCACCGTCTGCCCGGTGCGGTCGCTGAAGACCACCATCAGCCCGGTGAGCCGCTTGCCGGGGGAGGTTCCCCATCCTGCCTCCCCGAGGATTCGAACCGCCGCCAACACCAGCACCGGCGCGGGGTCCTGCCACAGCTCCACCCCCTGCCCCAGCGCCGGGAACACCAGGCTGAGTAGCCAATAGAGAAACAGGAACACGGCCGCCTCGAGCATGATCGCACCGAAACGACGGGTGATCGAGGCGCCGGCAGGAACAACGGAGCCGGTCATGGACCTCAACGCTAACAGGCGGCGGCATAATGGCAGCCATGGAATCCCTCATCACCGGACCCGCGCTCCTGTTTTCCCCCGCCCACCGGGCCGAGCTCATCCCCAAGGCCTATGAACGGGCGGACATGGTCATCATTGACCTGGAGGACGGCGCCGGTGACGGCGACCGTGCCGCGATGCACCGCACCATCCGCGATGCGCCCCTGCAGACCCGACGCACCATCCTGCGCACCTGTGCCCCCGACCACCCGGGCTTCGTCGATGACGTCGCCCTCGCCCGGGAGCTGCAGGTGGCGATGGTGATGGTGCCGAAGCTACGGCAGCACGTCCCCGCCGAACTCGCGGGACTGAAGGTCATCGCCATGGTGGAGACCCCGCAGGCCGTCACAGGTATCGCGGCACTGACCGGTCACCCGGACGTCGTGGGGGTGTTCTGGGGGGCTGAGGATCTGATCACCATGCTGGGCGGCACGCACTCCCGATTCCAGCCCGACGAGCAGACACCGGGAGCCTACCGCGACGTCATCCGGCTGGCGCGTGCCCGGGTGCTGCTGCAGACCGCGGCGGACGGGAAGTTCGCCCTCGACGCCATCCACGCCGACTTCCGTGACGAACAGGGACAGCGCCGGGAGTCCATCGACGCCGCCCGTTCCGGGTTCGCCGCCACCGCATGCATCCACCCCGCGCAGGTGGCGACGGTCCGCGAGGCCTACCGTCCTGACGCCCGGCAACGTCAGTGGGCGGAACAGGTCGTGGCTGCCGCTGAGGGCGTGGACGGTGCCTTCCAGGTCGAGGGCGCGATGATCGACGCCCCGCTCCTCGCGCAGGCCCACCGGATCCTGTCCCGGGCCTAGACCGCCTGGCGGATCAGTTCCAGCGCATGCGTCACGCGATCGTCGGGAAGTGCCGCGTGGAGGACATCGAGGGCTGCGTCGGCGAGCATGACCGCAGTGTCGGGCAGTTCGACTTCGGACAGTGGGGAGGGGGAGGTGCCGTCGTTGCCGCGCATCTCGATGACCGAGAGCGCAATGTGGAAGGGCAGGTCCACCCGTGGATCGTCCTCACCGACGATTTCCTCGGCGAGGCAACGGAACCGCCCCCGCAGCATCGTGCGTTGGGCGTGGTACTCCGAGAACTCCTCCGAGGCGGCCACGGGAAGCTGGTAGAGCCGACCCACGTTCCAGCGGGTGGACAGCAGCAGACGTGCCTCAGCGGCCACCAGCGCCCACAGGCGCAGGGGGGCGGAGGCATCCGAAGCCCCCAGGTTCTCCGCCAGCACCGTTGACGGTTCGACGGTGGACTTGAGCAGCGTCAGGAAGATCTCGGTCTTGGAGGGGAAGTGATAGTAGAGCGAGGCCTGACGGATACCGACCGCATCAGCGATCTGGTGGGTGGAGGTCGTGGCGAAGCCCTGCCGCGTGAACAGCTCGGCCGCAGCGTCGAGGATCTCCTCCCGTGCCGTGCTACCACGTCGCCGTGGACTGTTCTTCCGGGGTCGACCTACCGCTCCCGCCATGAGTGTCCCACTCCCTTCCACAGGTCCGATCTTCGAGGATGCCCCGCAGTATATCGCCCCCGCATCAGCTCTCACCCAGCAGGAGGCCGTGGCGGGCGGCCAGGGAACGCAGCACACCGGCCACCATCCGGGCGGCTGCCCCGTAGGCGGTTCGGTGCAGGACCGGTAGTTCCGCCAGGATTGTCGGCCGGTCGTGCACCCGGTCCGCCCACCGGCGGAACTGCAGCGCCATGCCCGTCTCCCAGGCCTGGCGCAGCGCCTCCGCCTCGCCGGTGGAGAGCCTGTCGAGAGCCACGGCGGCGTCGATGCGTGTCAGGGTGGAGCCGGCCTGCGGGCAGGCCCAACGGGCGAGGTCGGAGACCGGGAGCAGGAGGGTGGCCAGCACGTCCACCGGCATGGAGCGGTCCGGTAGTCCGTCCTGGATCCGCAGGGCGGGGGGCCGGTTGGCGACCGCCTCCGCGAGCAGTGACCGCGGGGGATCCCCAGGTGTGGACACGCCGGCGTCGATCAGCGCGGCGAAGGACTCCGCCTCCCCCGAACGGGCCCTGCAGGGGGCCAGACCGGTGTGGGAGACGGCCAGCCCCGCCGAGGCGACCAGCTCAGCCAACGCCGCGGTCCCGGCCTCATCGCCGATACTCAACCAGGTGACGGTGCTGCTGGGTAGGGCATCGCCGCGCGCCACCGCGCCTGAGGGCAGGATCTCGGCGCCCCCGGTCAGCTCCACCGCCGCCGGGCAGCGGAGGGTGTCGGTGACGAGGGTGGAGTACCAGGAGCTCAGCGCGGTCTCGGGCTCGTCATGGTCGAGGGCGTTGCGCAGCAGTTCATGAGACTCTGCGAGCACGCCCCGGGCGATGGCGGGTGTGTCACTGAGGGGAGCCTGGGCGGCGAGGGCGAGCAGGGACTGGTGGAGCACGACGGGGGCCTTTCCGGGGGAGTCGGGGGTGCTGGGGCAACCATTCCGGGAAAACAACGACCCGCCCCACCCGAATAAACGGGGGAGCGGGTCGGAGGTTCTTTTACCGTGTCACACAGGCCAGCGGCAAAAGTGCGCTGTTGCGTCCCAGTACCGGCTGTTTAGCGGCTGGTGAACGGCAGGAGAGCCATCTCGCGTGCGTTCTTCACCGCGGTGGCGACCTGACGCTGCTGCTGCGGGGTCAGGCCGGTGACGCGACGGGAACGGATCTTGTGGCGGTCGGAGATGAACAGACGAAGGGTCTTGATGTCCTTGTAGTCCACCTTCTCGATTCCCTCAGCCTTGAGGGGGTTCTTCTTCGGGCGGCGGGACTGTTCAATCCGCGCCTTCTTGGGGTTGGTGCGCTTCATTACGGTACTCCCTTACCAGCTCGACTTACGGACGCCCGGGAGCTCACCACGGTGAGCCATCTCGCGCATACGGACACGGGACAGACCGAACTTACGGAGGTAGCCGCGGGGGCGACCGTCGTGAGCGTCGCGGTTGCGGATACGGGCCGCAGAGGCGTCACGCGGCTGGCGGTTCAGTTCGAACTGCGCGTCCAGACGGTCCTCATCGGAGGTGTTCGGGTTCTTGATGATGGCCTTGAGCTCGGCACGACGCTCCGCATAGCGGGCGACGATTTCCTTGCGCTGCTCGTTCTTGGCGATCT
>CAZTIZ010000072.1:0-9182 GCA_964613845.1 uncultured Corynebacterium sp. | reverse complement strand
TTAAAGCTGCTTCTCGACGACCCCGCGCAGTTCCTCCTCCGCCGCATTCTGCGCGGGCTCGGCGGAGGTTCCGCCGATGACAGCACGCAGGGCCCTGCCGGTCTGCGCGTGCACGGTCAGGGCTGTGCCCGCGGGGGCGGTCTCGGCGAGGCCGGTGAAGAGGGTGGGATCAAAGCGCCCGTGGTGGACGGTGAGGTCCATGCCCTGCCCCGCACGGGCCAGCACACCGCTCAGCTGCATGGGTTCAGCCGCAGCTTGAAGTTCCGCGGTCAGGTCCAGCTGCCTACGGACATTCTCCCGGGCGAGGGGGTGTTGCTCCGTGGACTGGAGGGTGAGGATGGCCGACCATCCGGACGTCCGTACCTCGAAGTAGGGCGCAGAGGACAGACCTTCCTTCCGACGCGAGGAGATGATCGCCTCCCCCACCCGCTCCGCCATGCTGACGAGGTGTTCGTGGGCGGCCTCCTCGACGGCGACGTCCAGGTGACCGGGGGATCCGGCCGAGACCCGCTCAATACCTGGTGCGATCAGGTCGATGAGCACCTCGGTCAGCTCATCGGAGGGGGCGTGGCGCATCTCCAGGCGGGTCTGGTCGATATACAGGTTGACGTGGAAGCTGAAGTTGCGGAACCCTGCCTCCCGGGTGGCCTCCCGGTTCTCCTGCAGCAGGGCCACCATCGCCCGCGCCTCGTCCCGGGTGGCACCCTCCCAGGAAGAGGATGCGGTGGGGTGGGAACCCAGCACGCCGGAGGACTGCTCCCGGTAGTCGATGTGCTGCTCCAGCCCGTGCTCACGCGCCTGAATCCGCAGGGCTTCCACCGCGGAGGTGGCGTCCGGGAGACCGCAGGCGACAAGCGATCCCACGCCCAGGGCCAGTGCCATCAGCCCACTACCGAGTCGTCTCAGCCTGCCCAGGGGAGTCATGTGGATAGTAAAGCAGGTAGACCTCTCACCTGCGGGCGATCTACCGGAACGGGATGGGATTGAGACGATACCGGAATCGGCGGGTCACCTACGCCACGGGGCCGGAGATGCGCTCCGAGGCCCGCCCGATGGCGGGATTCAGCCCAGGGCTCCGCGCGTGACGGCCATCCGGACCCGGCGTTCAACCTCATTGCCCGCAGGTTCCTGATCGGTCATCCACCCGGCCCATAGCTCCGCCCGTGCGGAGGCCAGGGTGGTGTCCGTGGCCCATAACTCAGGCAACGGCTCCAGGATCGGCCCGTCCCCCGCCGCCTCACGCGCCAGACGGTGAATGTCCTGCCAGGCGGGAAGCTGCCTGGCCCGCTCCGCCGCCCGGCCGGCCGCCGCCACCAGTGCCTCGGTGCTCACCCCGGTCCCCACCGCGGAGATCTCCAACACCCGGTTGTCCACGAAATTGAGCTGCACGGGGGCGATCATGTCCCGGATCTCCAGGAACATCTCCACCATGTCCGCCAGCAGCTGCGCGGACAGCACGGATTGCGGAGTTGAGTCCAGGAAGAACTGTGCGGCATGAGAGCCATTGTCCCCGGGCACGGTGAGATTGACTTCGCGTCGGGCCTGTTCCTCGTCCACCGGGGCGGTGGCCAGTGCCTCACCGAGCCGGTCTGCGACGACGATCACCGGCTGCAGGCGGGCCCGTAGGTCAGCGGTACTGCCGTCGGCGGGATCGGTAGCCACGTCGATCCGGCCTGTCGCATGGATTCCTGCGCTGTGGAAACCCGGTCCCACGAGCCGAGAGAGCGCCTCCACCAGCGCCAGCGGGACCCCGCCGTGCACCTGCACCTGCGTGCCCCGCACCTGAGCGGTGACCGTCCCCGGGGCGAAGACCAGACCCTCGTCGGCGGCGCGACGGCACTGGAGATCCAGCAGCCTCACCGCGCGGACGATGGTATCCATCCCGCACTCCCCCAGGTCGGTCTCCCCCACCCGGGATATCCCGGCAGGATCAGATATTGCCGGCAGATCATAGAAACCGAGGGGTCCGGATGCCGGACGGTAGACCACCGGCAGGCCCTGGGCGGTCGCTTCCTCGGCGAAGCGGGCTGCGAGGGCAGCAGATGAGGTCATGCTGACCTTGATAGCAGAAAAACCCGACCCCGCGCACAACCGGGAAGGCTGTGGCGGGGCCGGGGGGACGGTCAGGCGTCGATAAGCGGAGTGCTTACTTGGCCTTCTCGATGATCTCGACGAGACGGTAGTGCTTGTCCTTGGACAGCGGGCGGGTCTCGGCGATCAGAACGCGGTCGCCGATGCCGGCGGTGTTCTGCTCGTCGTGCGCCTTCACCCTGGAGCTGGTGCGCAGGATCTTGCCGTAGAGGGCGTGCTGCTTGCGATCCTCGATCTCGACGACGATGGTCTTCTGCATCTTGTCAGAAACCACGACGCCGGTACGAGTCTTGCTAGCGCCCTTCTCCTTCTGGTCAGTCACGTTTGCCTCACTCATAATTAAGCCTCAGCTCCCGGAACGACGGACAGGCCCAGCTCACGCTCGCGGATAACGGTGTAGATCCGGGCGATGTCGCGCTTGACCGTGCGAAGGCGGCGGTTGTTGGTCAGCTGACCGGTGGCCATCTGGAAGCGCAGGTTGAACAGCTCTTCCTTGGCCTCAGCCAGACGATTGTTCAGTTCCTCGGCGTCAAGCTCGCGGAACTCGAAAGCAGGGGTACCGGTTGCCATTAGAACTGGTCCTCCTTCTTGATGATGCGGACCTTGCAGGGCAGCTTCTGGCCTGCACGGCGCAGAGCTTCAAGAGCGGTCGCCTCGTCCGGGTAGCTCATCTCGAAGAGGATGCGGCCCGGCTTGACATTGGCGACCCACTTCTCGACCGGACCCTTACCGGAACCCATACGCACACCGAGTGCCTTCTGGGTCAGGGGACGGTCCGGGAAGATGTTGATCCACACCTTGCCACCACGCTTGACGTGACGGTTGATGGCGATACGTGCGGACTCGATCTGACGGTTGGTGACGTAGGCCGGCTCAAGAGCCTGGATGCCGTAGTCACCGAACGTGATCTTGTTGCCGCCCTTGGAGATGCCCGAACGGTGCGGACGGTGCTGGCGACGGTACTTCACGCGCTTAGGGATAAGCATTCTTAGCCCTCCTGCTTCTGCTCGGCGCGCTGACGACGCTGGCCACCGCGGCGCGGACGGCCACCACGGGCGTCCCGGTCACCACGACCACGGCGCTCAGCCGGAGCGTTGATCTCGGACTCGCGACGGCCACCGACGACGTCACCCTTGTAGATCCACACCTTGACGCCGATACGGCCGAAGGTGGTGTGGGCCTCAAAGAAGCCGTAGTCGATCTCGGCGCGCAGGGTGTGCAGCGGAACGCGACCCTCGTGGTAGCGCTCGACACGGCCCATCTCGGCACCGCCGAGACGACCGGAGCACACGACCTTGATGCCCTTGACCTGCGGCTGGCGCATGGAGGACTGGATGGCCTTGCGCATCGCACGGCGGAAAGCCACGCGGTTGACCAGCTGCTCGGCGATGGACTGTGCCACCAGCTGAGCGTTGGCGTCGACGTTCTTGACCTCGAGGATGTTGAGGGCGACCATCTTGCCGGTGAGCTTCTCCAGCTCGCGGCGGATGCGGTCAGCCTCAGCGCCACGACGACCGATCACGATGCCCGGGCGGGCGGTGTGGATGTCGACGCGGACGCGGTCACGGGTGCGCTCGATGACGACGTCGGCGATGCCGGCGCGATCCAGGCCCTTGGAGAAGAACTCCCGGATCTTGATGTCCTCGGCGAGGTAGTCTGCGTACTGCTCATCGGCGTACCAGTGGGACTTCCAGTCGGAAGTGATGCCCAGACGGAGGCCGTGAGGATGAATCTTCTGGCCCATTTACTTGGCCCCTTCCTTCTGGCTCTCGACAACCACGGTGATGTGGCTGGTGCGCTTGCGGATCTGGAATGCACGACCCTGGGCGCGGGGCTGGAAGCGGCGCATGGTCGGTCCCTCGTTGGCGTATGCCTCGGAGATGACCAGGGTGCGCGGATCCAGACCGAAGTTGTTCTCGGCGTTGGCCGCCGCGGAGGCGACGACCTTGGCGACCGGCTGAGCGGCGCCCTGCGGAGCGTACTTCAGGATGGTGAGAGCCTCGGACACGGACTTGCCGCGGACGAGATCGAGGACCCGACGGGACTTCATCGGGGACACGCGGACGAAACGGGCGGTCGCGTGGGCGGAGGTGATGGTGTCACTCATCGCTTATCGGCGTCCCTTCTGGTCCTTGACGTGACCCTTGAAGGTCTTCGTGGGTGCGAACTCACCGAGCTTGTGACCGACCATGGCGTCATCAATGAACACCGGCACGTGCTTACGACCGTCGTGGACGGCGAAGGTGTGACCGATGAAGTCGGGGAGAATGGTGGAGCGGCGGGACCAGGTCTTGATGACCTGCTTGGTGCCCTTTTCGTTCTGAGCGTCGACCTTGTTGAGGAGGTGCTCATCGACGAACGGGCCCTTCTTAAGGCTGCGTGGCATTCTTCGTTACCTCCTCTTAGCGCTTCTTGTTGGACCGGCGGCGACGCACGATCATGTTGTTGGAGTAGCGGTTCGGGTTGCGGGTGCGGCCTTCCTTCTGGCCCCACGGCGACACCGGGTGGCGACCACCCGAGGTCTTACCCTCGCCACCACCGTGCGGGTGGTCGACCGGGTTCATCACGACACCACGCACGGACGGGCGGAGGCCCTTCCAGCGCATACGGCCGGCCTTGCCCCAGCGGATGTTGATCTGTTCGGCGTTGCCGACCTCACCGACGGTCGCACGGCACTGGAGGTCCACGCGGCGGATCTCGGAGGAGGGCATACGCAGGATAGCGTAGGAGCCTTCCTTACCGAGCAGCTGGATGGACGCACCGGCGGAGCGGGCGAGCTTGGCGCCTGCGCCCGGCTTCAGCTCCACGTTGTGGATGGTGGTACCGGTCGGGATGTTGCGCAGCGGCAGGTTGTTGCCAACCTTGATGTCTGCGTTCGGGCCGGACTCCACGATGGTGCCCTGCTTCAGGCCCTTCGGAGCGAGGATGTAGCGCTTCTCGCCGTCGAAGTAGTGGAGCAGTGCGATGTTCGCGGTGCGGTTCGGGTCGTACTCGATGTGAGCGACCTTGGCCAGCACGCCGTCCTTGCCATTGCGACGGAAGTCGATGACACGGTAACGGCGCTTGTGTCCGCCACCCTTGTGACGGGCGGTGATGTGACCGTGGACGTTACGGCCACCGGTCTTGTGGATGGGGCGCAGCAGAGACTTCTCCGGGGTCGAACGAGTGATCTCGTTGAACTCGGAGACAGAGCTTGCGCGGCGACCCGGAGTTGTCGGCTTGTACTTGCGAATAGCCATAGTTTGTCCTTACCTTTCGACGCCTTAAGCGGCGGATCCGCCGAAGATGTCGATGGAGTCGCTGCCCTCACGGAGCGTCACGTAGGCGCGCTTGGTTGCCTTGCGCTGACCGAAACCGGTGCGGGTGCGCTTACGCTTGCCCTCACGGTTGGCGGTGTTCACGGAGGCGACCTTCACGCCGAAGATCTGCTCGACAGCCTGCTTGATCTGGGTCTTGTTGGAGTCCGTACGGACGAGGAACGTGTAGACGTTCTGCTCCATCAGGCCGTAGGACTTCTCGGAGACGACCGGTGCGACGACGATGTCGCGCGGGTTGGCGATCTTAGCCATTGTTCTCCTCCTTGTCCGCACCGGTGGTGCGGTTGATGAAGGTGTGGAGCGCCTCAACCGAGAACACGATGTCATCGGAGTTCAGCACGTCGTAGGTGTTCAGCTGGCCGGCGTCCAGGATGTGGACACCGGGCAGGTTGTTGGCACTGCGACGGGCGTTGAGGTCCTCGCGGCCGACGACCAGCAGAACCGACTTGCGGTCGGTCAGACGCTGGATGAAGGTCAGTGCCGACTTGGTGGACGGCTCCTGGCCCGGGACGAGCTCGGTGATCACGTGGATGCGATCGTTGCGTGCGCGGTCGGACAGGGCGCCAAAGAGAGCGGCCTTGATCATCTTCTTCGGGGTGCGCTGGCCGTAGTCACGCGGCTTCGGGCCGTGGGCGATGCCACCGCCGGCGAAGTGCGGGGCACGGATCGAGCCCTGACGGGCGCGACCGGTTCCCTTCTGACGGAACGGCTTCTTGCCGCCACCGGAGACCTCGGAACGGGTCTTGGTGGAGTGGGTACCCTGACGGGCGGCAGCGAGCTGGGCGTTGACGACCTGGTGCAGCAGCGAAACGCTGGCCTCACGGTCAAAGATCTCGGCCGGCAGCTCAACCTGGCCATCAGTGGTGCCCTCAGCGGTGTGAACGTCAAGCTTCAGATTGGTCATGCGTGTGCACCGCCCTTCACTGCGGTCTTAACGGTAACGACGCCGCCGCGCACACCCGGGATAGCACCCTTGATGAGCAGCAGGTTGGCATCGGCGTCAATCTTCTGAACCTTCAGGTTCTGGGTGGTGACGCGATCATTACCCATGCGTCCGGCCATCTTCTTACCCTTGAAGATGCGGCCCGGGGTCGCGGCGGCGCCAATGCCACCGACGCGACGGTGGGCGGCCTGGTTACCGTGGGAGGCACCCTGACCGGAGAAGCCGTGACGCTTCATGCCACCGGCGAAGCCCTTACCCTTGGACTGGCCCGTGACGTCGACGAAGTTGATGCCCTCGAAGATCTCCACGGTGACGTCCTGACCGACCTCGTAACCGGAGACATCGTCCATGCGAATCTCGGTCACGTGGCGGCGGGGGGTAACGCCGGCCTTCTTGAAGTGACCCGCCTGCGGCTTGCTTGCCTTGCGCGGGTCGATCTCGCCGTAGGCGATCTGGATGGCGGTGTAGCCATCGGTTTCCTTGGTGCGAATCTGGGTGACCACGCACGGCCCAGCCTCGACGACGGTGACCGGGACGACCCGGTTGTCCTCGTCGAAGACCTGGGTCATGCCGAGCTTGGTGCCCAGAATGCCCTTGATCTCGTTTTCACTCATTTATTAGTTCTCCGCTGCCAAAGTTTCCGTCGATCACTGAATGTTCACGTCGACGCTGGCCGGAAGGTCGATGCGCATGAGCGCGTCAACCGTCTTCGGCGTCGGGTCGAGGATGTCGATGAGGCGCTTGTGGGTGCGCATCTCGAAGTGCTCGCGAGAATCCTTGTACTTGTGGGGAGAACGAATAACGGCGTACACGTTCTTTTCGGTGGGCAACGGCACCGGGCCAACGACACGGGCACCCGTACGGGTGACGGTCTCGACGATCTTCTTTGCGGAAGCGTCGATCGCCTCATGGTCGTAGGCCTTAAGCCGAATGCGGATCTTCTGTCCGGCCACGCTTATCCTCTTCCTCGCTTGTCCCACATCCACGCTGGAGCGGTGGGAGCCGCTTCTCGATTTCTCTATAACGTTGTCCGGGTTGGGGCCGCGGGCACAACGCCAGTGTCTTACCTGACTGCCATGACTGGCCGAGAGATGTGGGACGTGGGATAAACACACGTCACAGTGCTCCTGACGGGGTACAAGACCCGTGAGTCAAGCCGGAAGGGAACGTATATCTCGCGATAAGCGTGGGCCCTTGCGTACTGCCGCTGTTTATTTGCCATGCCCCTTCTCCGGTCTCCGCGCTCGGGGTTGTCAGTATGATTCGACCTGGCCCGATTGCGAAGCCCTCTCAGTGACCCGAGGGCCACCATCAAAGGTGTCATGTTCGCCTTACCAGCGACGTCCCAGCCATCCGGAGCACAGGGCACCGCATGACCAACGTCGTGTTAAAGCAACCTACGTATTAAAACACGGATACCGGGCAGAACACAAGCCCACGAATGAAATTACTGCTGCACCACGCGCTCGTTCCGCACTGTGGGACAGACAGGGCGGACCGGGTCGGAAAACGTTCATCCTGCGGGAGCATCCTCCACCGCCAGAATCTGCTCGACCGTTCCCAACGCCACCACCCCTCCCCCGGCACGCAGCCGCACGGTCAGCTCCCCACCGGGACGGCAGGTGCCCAACTCCTCCCAGCGCAGGGAGTCACGCTCCAGGCTGCGACGGCCCCGACGGAAGAGTTCGAGGCCGTGGTCGAGCAGAACCATGTCTCCGCCCACCAACCGGATCAGGTGCACCGCATCGCCGACCTCCCGCCGGCGCAGACCTGCCAGGTCCACCACCTCGGGGGCCGGGGCGGCGTCGAGAAGCGTGATGTGGCGGACCACCCCGAGACGGTGCTCAATGCCCTCGGCGTCGGTGATCACCAGCGGGGCGGCCGGCCCTGTGGGACGGATGGCCCGGTAGTCCCAGACGCCGGGCTGGGCGGCCCTGCGATCGGGCATGATGCGGCGGACGATGACCCGGTGCCGGTCGATGGTGACCCGGTGCTCGGGGTCGTGGGTGGCGAGCAGGTACCGGCCGGTGGGGCGGGAATCGGCGAGTGGAAGCCGGGGCGGGTGAATGCGTTCCATCTCCCCGAGCACCCGGAGCAGCTCCGGGTCACCGGTACCCCAGCCGACGCCCCGGTTCTCCAGCATCCCGAAGAGCGTGGACAGCGGCAGCTCGGGCTGTCCCTCCCAGGTGCGGCGCAGGGCGTCGAGCACGTCGGGGATACGTGTCGGGTCCGTCATGGCACCTGATTCTACGGGGGTGGGGAAAGCAGAGAACCACCGCCCGCGAACGGACGGTGGTTCTCAGATTCAACCCTGGCGGGTCAGAAAATCATCACTCGATGATCTTGGTGACACGGCCAGCGCCGACGGTGCGGGAGCCCTCGCGGATGGCGAAGCGCAGGCCCTCGTCCATGGCGACCGGCTGGATCAGGTCGACGGTCATGTCGACGTTGTCGCCCGGCATGACCATCTCGGTGCCCTCCGGCAGCTTCACGACGCCGGTGACGTCGGTGGTGCGGAAGTAGAACTGCGGACGGTAGTTGTCGAAGAACGGGGTGTGGCGGCCGCCCTCATCCTTGGACAGGACGTAGACGGAGCCCTCGAACTTCTTGTGCGGGGTGTATGCGCCCGGCTTGATGATGACCTGGCCGCGCTCGATGTCCTCGCGCTTGATGCCGCGGAGCAGCAGACCACAGTTGTCGCCGGCCTCGGTGTAGTCGAGGAGCTTACGGAACATCTCGATACCGGTGACGGTGGTGGTGGTGGACTTCTCCTTGATGCCGATGATCTCGACATCCTCGTTGACCTTGAGGGAGCCACGCTCGACACGGCC
>CAZTIZ010000071.1:0-9401 GCA_964613845.1 uncultured Corynebacterium sp. | reverse complement strand
TTTAAGGTGTGAAGTCCATCACCCGCCATGTGGCTGCCGCAGGCCTCGCCGCGGCGCTGCTCCTCAGCCCCGCGGCAGGGGCCGCCCTCCCGGCCGCCGACACCCGCCCCTCCCCCACCACGCTGTCCGCGACCGGAGCCCCGGTGGAGGTGATCGACCCGGATGACCGGCTCTCCCCCGGCGATGTGGAACTGCTCACGGAGCAGACCCCCACCGTGGATCTGCCCGGGCAGGTGGAGCAGGTCAGCTACCTCGTCTTCGCCGATAACGAGGACAACCTCAACGACACGATGCTCGCCTTCGCCCGCACCCAACGCCCTGACCTGGTCAGCGTGGACGGTGACAAGTGGGCGCCCGGCCACCTGCTCGTGGCCGTGGGGCTCAACCCCAACCGGATGGGGATCTACTGCGGCGATGATGTCTGCGCCGCCATCGATCTCTACGGGGAGGGTCGCCTCGACGGCATCCTCGACGAGATGCGGCCTCCGCTGCAGCAGGAGAATTGGGCGGCCGGGTTACTGCGGGGCACCCAGGCGGCGGCAGACCCTGAGGTCAGGCAAGAAGAGACCAGCATCCCCGGCACGCTGTGGGCGACACTCGGCGGCGGCCTGCTCGTGCTCGGGGTCGGGGTGGCAACCGGGGTGACGGTGTCCATGCGCAAGAAGAAGGCCGCCACCGCCCGCACGCAGTTCGAGGAACTCCAACGCGACTACGGCAGGGTGGGCAACCAGCTCACCGCCATCGACGTCCGCGCCCACTCGTTGAGCTCACCGTTGGCCAACGACCGGCTGCGCAGCGACTGGGAGGAGGTCAAGAGCGGGTTCCTCGGCCTGCACGAGACGATGGACCAGGTGGCGGAGCTGAACCGGGACTCCCCCGACAAGGAGTTCCTGGCCATGGCCGGACCCATCGGCGAGGCACACGAGAAG
Organism: uncultured Corynebacterium sp.; assembly: GCA_964613845.1. GTDB lineage: Bacteria > Actinomycetota > Actinomycetes > Mycobacteriales > Mycobacteriaceae > Corynebacterium. The sequence goes on along the minus strand of CAZTIZ010000071.1, from coordinate 8,472 downwards.
ATCGTGCGCATGCGCACCGCCGAGGAGAACATCGAGGAGCTCGCGGACCTGGAGCACGGCGACGTCGAGACGCGCCGGAGGCACCTGACGGAGCTGCACGAGGATGTCCTCGCCGCGGAGCTGGAGGTCAGGGACCGGGACCTGGGCACTCGGCTGCGCGCGATGGACAAGCGTGTGCTGGAGCTGCGTGAACGCCTCGACGACCCACGGTTCATGGACGACTACGCTGATCTGATCGGCGACTACCGGCTCATCATCGACGCCGTGCAGCAACGGATGTACGAACGGTCCGGCACCACCGCCACCAGCCACGAGGCCCCGCGCGTATGGGAGGAATCATGGCGGCCGGGCTACGGCTACGGCAACTACGTTCCCTTCCTGATGATCAGCAGCTGGCACAGCAGCGACGTCGCCGCAGCAGAGGCCGCCGCATCGTCCTCGGCGAACACCAGCTACTCCGCCGGCGGGTTCTCCGGCGGCGGCGGGTCGAGCTCCTTCTAGGTGCTGTCAGGCACGGGATCGGGGCGGCAGGGAGTGCGCAGCTGCGCACCCGACCGGCCAGGCAGACGGAAAACCTCCCCGGTGGCCCTTCGCGGGCAGCCGGGGAGGCCTCAGTTCATGCGCAGTTCCTAGGCGGGCAGCAGGGCCTGCTTGCGCTCGTCCACGCTGACGCCCAGCGTGTCCAGGAGTGCAATGATGCGCAGCTCCAGGTCATCGGCGAGATCGCGGAGCTCGTCCATGTCCATGTCCTCGGAGGCCGGGACGTCCCACTGCACCTGACGCAGGCCCGGGAGGTCGGTCTCACCGACGCGGTCCAGGTAGACGACGACGTCGGGGGCGTTGAGGGTGCGGGGCGAACCCGCCTGCGGGGTCGGCGCCACCGGGTCAAGGCCACGCTCGTCGCGAAGCTGCAGGAAGCGGGGATCGGAATCGTTCTCCGGGTGGGAGTGCGCGGCAAAGGCCAGCACACCCTCGTCGCTGAGGCGACGGGCGATGGCCACGGCCAGCTTCGCGCGGGAGACGTTGCCACGGTTGGCGAAGACGATGCGCTTGCGACGCTGGGCCGGACGGTTGGCTGCCTGGATGTGGGCCTCGATCCGCTCCGCCGCATCGCGGGCGACGAGCACGGGAAGAAAGTCGGTCACCCTGGCGGAGACGGAGTGCTCGGCGATGACGCCGTCGAGGATCTCATCAATCTGCTCCGCGGCACAGGCATGGCTGTAGCGGGACTGGAGATCCCGTCGCACGGAATTGAAGTTGTTGATCATCGTGATCACTCACCTTTACTATGTCGGTTTTTCAACGGTTAACTAAGTTTCCCGTTTGTTAACCTACAATTAACCTTAGCGGGGGTTTATCTATTGTCAAGCTGGGGAAGGAAATTAAATTCCTGCCAGCCTTCACCCCACCCCGAGAATGATCGGCATACATCCTCCGCCGAGCCGGTGCCCCAACACTAACCCAAGCGCGGCCACGAACTGGGGATTTTTGATTTTTACCCCCTTCTCGCCAGAGAAATCAAGGGAAGGAGAAGGTTACTGTCGACACCTGGTCATCCCGCGCCCGGGAAATAGGGACCCGAACAGGGGAGGAAAAGAAGTGACCACAGAAGGGCAGGGAGAAATTGACGTTCACCCTGTGCCCCAAAAGTTAACTGTTCGTTTACCGAACACCGTTCAGTAGGGCGGGAAAAGCCGATCTAGCAGCGCACATGCGTCTTTCCGCCGCAGGCGTCCTGTCTCCGCACCCGCGGTCCCCTCCTGCCAGGTGGAAAACCGGATCCATCACCCCGTACTTATTCACCGAGCGCGCCGGAGGAACACCAATCGCCCCCATGCCGCCCCACCTGCTGAATCTTTATGGCAACGCCGACCCCCAGCCAGGGACGATCAGGCCCACAGCCGATGCAGCGCCCACCACCCGCCGAGAGCAACGCCGATCCCCAGCCCCACCCCGGCCACGATATCGGTGAACCAGTGCACCCCCAGGTAGAGCCGGCTCAGGCAGACCGCCACCGCCGTCGCCCATATGGGAACGAGGAACCTGAGACCGGCCCCCGTTCCCCGGAAGGCCAGGGTCAGGGCAGTGGCCAGTGCGGCCGCCACCGTCGCGTGCCCCGAGGGCATCGCCCAGGTGGACTCCACCACCAGGCTCAACTCCTCCGGGGGCCGTGGCCTGGCGAGCAGCGGCTTGATGAGGTGGCTGGTCAGGTTCGCCAGGACCACCACGGCTGGCACCGCGAGCACGGCGGACAACTCAGGGACGCGCAGGCGTCGCCGGTAGATGAGGAAGGCGACCACCAGCACCGAACCGATGGTCAGCACCAGCGGCCGGGTGAGCGTGGTGAAGAAGATGACCACCGGGGTCAGGCCCTCGCTGGGGATGCCCTCCCACCAGGACCAGACGGCGGCGTCGATGGCCGGGACGTTCACGGGTGGCAGGTGTGGGCTACGCAGCTCAGCGTCCGACCGCCGGGGTCAGCCCCATGCCCTCCAGCAGGTCCCGGACGTGGTCCTCGACCTCGTCGGCGATCTCCCGGACCGCTTCGAGGGGCTGGTCGGCCGGGTCGGCGATGTCCCAGCGCAGGTAACGGTCACCCGGGATGCCCGGGATCGAGTCCACGCCCATCAGCACGATGATGTCGGAGCGGTGCACGGTGCGGGGCACGATCTCCTTCTGGTAGAGCATGTCGTGGCGGATACCACGCTCCTTGAGCACCGTGATCACGTTCGGGTCGATGCCGCCGACCGGGTTGAGCCCCACCGACCGGTAGACCACCTCCTCCCCCACCAGGTGCCGGGTGAGGGCGGAGGCCAGCTGGGAGCGGCCGGCATTACGCTCGTCGACGTAGAGGACCTCCTGCCGACGAAGGTCGGTGAGCTCCTGGTCGTCCACCCGCCGACGCAGCCGTGCGCTGGCCTCACGCTCGACGAAGACGGGCAGGTAGGTCTGCATGCGGGAGGACTCGAGCTGCTCGGCGATCGTCTCATCGAGAATGTCATCGATGACGCTGGCCTTGAAGGCCTGCCCATAGCGGCGGTGGAGGTCCCCCCGGACGATGGCGAAACGGTCGCTCATGGTGCTCACGCCTTTCTGCGAGGGGAGGACCCGGGCGGTTACCCCGGCGGAAACCTCGGGTTCTCCCGGTGTTTACCTGAATTCTACCCCGCACCAGGCTGCGCGGAGGCACCATCACGGGGACTTCATACAGCTGGGCAGGCTAGGACAGTTCCTCGGCGAGCTTGTTATCGAACATCGACAGCGCCGAGGCGATCGCCATGTGCATGTCCAGGTACTGGTAGGTGCCCAGGCGGCCCCCGAAGTGGACCCGGTTGTGCCCGGTCTCCGCCTCGGCGAGGTCGCGGTAGGCCAGCAGCATCTGCCGGTCCTCGGGCGTGTTGATCGGGTAGTACGGCTCGTCGCCCTCCTGATCGGCGAAGCGCGAGTACTCCTTCATGATCACGGTCCGATCCCCGGGGTAGCGGTCCTCGCGCTCCGGGTGGAAGTGCCGGAACTCGTGGATGCGGGTGTAGGGCACATCGGCGTCGTTGTAGTTCATCACCGGGGTGCCCTGGAAGTCACCGGTGTCAAGCACCTCGGTCTCGAAGTCCAGGGTGCGCCAGCCGAGCCTGCCCTCGGCGTAGTCGAAGTAGCGGTCGAGCGGGCCGGTGTAGACGACCGGGGCGTCGGGGGAGGCCGCACGCACCTGCCCACGAACCTCGAACCAGTCGGTATCGAGCCGGACCTCGATGTTGGGGTGGTCGGCCATCCGCTCCAGCCAGGCGGCGTAACCGTCGACCGGCAGCCCCTCGTAGGTGTCGGTGAAATAGCGGTTGTTGAAGGTGTAGCGCACCGGCAGTCGAGTGATGTTGGAGGCGGGCAGGTTCCTCGGGTCGGTCTGCCACTGCTTGGCGGTGTAGTGCTTGATGAAGGCCTCGTAGAGGGGCTCGCCGATCAGCGAGATCGCCTTCTCCTCCAGGTTCTGGGCATCCTTCGGGTCGCGGCCACCCTTCTGCGACTCGATGAGCTCACGTGCCTCGTCGGGCGAGTGATAACGGCCGAAGAACTGGTTGATCAGCCCCAGCCCCATCGGGAACTGGTAGGCGCTGCCGTCGTGCATGGCGAAGACGCGGTGCTGGTAGTCGGTGAAGTCCGTGAACTGGTTGACGTAGTCCCAGACCCGCTTGTTGGAGGTATGGAAGAGGTGGGCCCCGTACTTGTGGATCTCGATCCCGGTCTCCGGCTCCGGTTCGGAGTAGGCGTTGCCTCCGAGGTGGTTGCGGCGCTCGATGATGAGCACCTTCTTGTCCAGCTGGCTGGCGGCTCGCTCGGCGACGGTCAGGCCAAACAGGCCCGAACCGACGACGATGAGGTCATGAGTCTTCTCTTCCGTCATGGCACCGACCATAATTGACCCCGGATGGGCTCAGCACCTCAACCCTCTGCGGGAGGGGGAGCCGGGGTGGGACGGCAGCTGCGGCGGGCCATCTCCGCCCCGCTGCACAGGTAATTCACAGAAACGAACCCTGAGCAACTTAGGTACCACCTGCCCCATATTTGTACTATTGTTGCTTCTGTTTCCACTAGTAACTTTAGTATCGCTAATAACAGGGAGTCTCACGTGCAGCAACGACGCAGAATCACCGCGACGAGGCCGGCATGGTTCCGCCCTAGCCTCGCAGTGGTTCTCTCCACAGCGCTCGTCGTCGGGGCAGCCTTCGGCGGCAACCATATCCTGAATACGCAGGCGGCCGGCTCCGGCCCCATTGCGGCCCTGGAGCTCTCCGACTCCTTCGCCAACGGCGAGAACGTCGTGGTCGATGACGCTGCCATCTCCGCCCAGGGCGGCGACTCCGGCCCCCGCACCGTCAAGGAGTTCTCCCGCGACGAAGAGTTCTCCATGTTCGCGCTGACCTGGTACGGCGCGCGCGATATCGCCACCTATGTCCGGGCCCAGAACGCGGATGGCTCCTGGAGCCCCTGGTACGACGCCGAACCCCTGGCCGAGACCGGCCCCGACGGCAAGACCGGCACCGAGCTCGTCTACGTCGAACCCACCCGGAAGGTGCAGGTGTCTGTCGCAGGCGTCGACCTCTACGGGGAAGAGGCCCCCGTCGAGGAGCTCTCGGTGGAGGAGGTTCCGGCCGAGGAAGTCCCGGCCGAGCAGGCCCCCGTCGAGGAGCAGCCGGCCGAGCAGGCCCCTGCCCCGCAGGAGAGCGCTCCGGCGGGCACCGCCCCGCTGCCCTCAAACTACGGTGACATCCAGCCCGTCGCCGGTGTCGCCGACGCCTCCGAGATCGAGGCCGTGTTCATCGACGGCCGCGCGGAAGAGGGCGGCATCGCCCTGGCGAACACCTCCACCACCAACGGCCTGCCGCCGGTGGTCTCCCGTGCCCGGTGGAGCGCCGATGAGAGCATCCGCTGCTCCACCCCCACCATCGACGATCAGGTCTCGGCGGTGACGATCCACCACACCGCAGGATCCAACAACTACTCGCAGGCCGCCGCCGCGGGCCAGATGCGCGGCATCTACCAGTACCATGCCGCCACCCTGGGCTGGTGCGACGTCGGCTACAACGCGATCGTCGACAAGTACGGCACGATCTACGAGGGCCGGGCAGGCGGCCTGGAGAATGCCGTCCGCGGCGCCCACGCCGGTGGCTTCAACCAGAACACCTGGGGCATCGCCATGATCGGCGACTACGACGTCATCGAGCCCCCCGCAGAAATGATCCGGGCCGTCGGTGAACTCACCGGCTGGCGCGCCGCCGCCTCCGGTTTCGCACCCAAGGGTGAGGACACCCACTACTCCGAGGGGACGAGCTTCACGAAGTTCCCCTACGGTGCCGCAGTGAGCCTGCCCAACGTCTTCGCCCACCGCGACGTCGGACTGACCAGCTGCCCGGGCCGGTACGGTTACGCCCAGATGGACACCATCCGCCAGATCGCCGCCGAGGAGTACAACTCCATCCTCAGCGGTCAGAAGTCCGGCGGCGGACTGCCCTCCTGGCTCAACCCCCAGCGTCCAGGTGGGGATTCCCCCGCCACCACGGATGAGGGGCTCAGCAGCGAACTGAGCGGGGAACTCAGCAGTGGACTCAGCAGCAGCCTGGGCAGGGAGCGGGACACCGGGGGCAACACCGACTCCCTGAGCGGTCTGCTCAGCGCCATCCTCAGCTCCGATGACTCCGCCCTGCGCGGGGCCGACGGTTCCCTCGCCGCCCTGGCCATGACCTCGGCATCCTCCAGCGGCCAGCTCAGTGGTGAGCTGGGCACCCTCGGTGACGCCGAGATCGTCGAGGGTCTGACCCTGGACTCCCTGAGCCCGGTCATCGACACCATCGTCTCACTCAGCGGCGACAGCGCCATCGAGCAGACCTGGAACCGGATCAGCGCCTCCTTCGGCCCCGTGCTCGGTGATGCCCGCAGCGGCATCACCAACTACGGCTTCCTGGGTGGCGAATCACCTGCCGGCTATGCCCTGTTCGACAACGGCATCATCCTCGACTCCGGGGAGACCGGCACCCACGCGCTGTGGGGCACCATCGCCGACACCTGGGCCGCCCAGGGCCTGGAGCGCGGCCCGCTGGGCCTGCCCGTCAGTGAGGTCTACTCCGCGGACGGCCTGGAGATCGCCGACTTCCAGGGTGGCCAGATCACCCACGACCCCGCCACCGGGCACGTCGACATCCGGCTGAATTAGCCCCGGCGCACAGGCTCAACCCGGCACCCCGGAAGGACCCGCACCAGGCGGGGCCTTCCGGGGTTGTCCGTTCCGGGCGCCCCGCCAGCGACTACTACTCCCAGCCATAGGAGCGCTCCACCGCCCGCTCCCACATCGCCACGGACCGCGCCCGCTGCCCCGTCGTCATCTGCGGCGACCAGGACCGATCCACCCCGGGAAGCGCGGCGACCTCATCGAGGGTGGACCAGCGCCCGACGCCCAGGCCGGCGGCGAAGGCCGCACCCAGGGCGGTGGTCTCGATGTCGCGGGGACGCACCACCTCCGCGTCCAGCAGATCGGCCTGCATCTGCATGAGCAGGTCGTTGGCCACCATGCCGCCGTCCACGCGCAGGCTGGTGACCGCCACGCCTGAATCCGCGACCATCGCGTCGACGACCTCGCGGGACTGGTGGCAGGTCGCCTCCAGTGCCGCCCGCGCCAGGTGCCGCCGGTCCGTGAAGCGGGTGAGGCCGACGATGACCCCACGGGCGTCGGCACGCCAGCGCGGGGCGAACAGCCCGGAGAAGGCCGGCACGATGCACACCCCACCGCTGTCGGGAACCTCCGCGGCGAGCTTCTCGACGGCCGCCGCATCCGGGATGATGCCCAGCTGATCGCGCAGCCACTGCACCAACGATCCGCCCACTGCCACCGAGCCCTCCAGGGCGTAGACCGGTGCCTGTCCGGCGATCTCGTAGAGCACGGTGCTCAGTAGCCCGTGCTGACTGAGTTTCGGCTCGTGACCGGTATTGAGCAGCATGAACAGACCGGTGCCGTAGGTGTTCTTCGCGTCGCCGACACCGAAGCAGCCCTGGCCGAACATCGCGGACTGCTGATCCCCCAGCACCCCGGTGACCGGCACGCCGGGCAGTGAACCACGGTGACGGCCGTGGCCGAACCCGCCCACCGAGGGGCGGATCTCCGGCAGGATCTGCCGCGGCACGCCCACCGCCGCGCACAGTTCGGGGTCCCAGGTGCGGGTGCGCAGGTCCATCAGCAGGGTGCGCGAGGCGTTGGTCACGTCCGTGGCGTGCACCGCCGGGCGGCCCTCATCCCCCTCCGCGCCGCCAGTGAGGTTCCACAGCAACCATGTGTCGATCGTGCCGGCCAGCAGCTCCCCGCGTTCGGCACGGGCCCGGGCGCCGTCCACGTGGTCGAGGATCCAGGCGATCTTCGGGCCCGCCGGGTAGGAGTTGGCCAGCAGGCCGGTGCGCTCCAGCCAGCGGGCGGGATCAGCCCCCGCGATATCCGCGGTGCGGGTGTCCTGCCACACGATCGCGTTGTGGATGGGTCTGCCCGTGGCCTTCTCCCAGACCAGGGCGGTCTCACGCTGGTTGGTCACACCCAGTGCGGCGACCTCGGCCGGGGAGGCGTCGATGGCCACCAGCGCGGCCGAGACCGCGCGGCGGGTGTTGGCCCAGATCTCGCGGGCATCATGCTCCACCCAGCCCTGCCGGGGCATGATCTGCCGGTGTTCGAACTGGGCGGAGGAGAGGACCCGGCCGTCGGCGTCAACGAGGACACAGCGTGTCGACGTCGTGCCCTGGTCGATGGCCGCGACAAATGGTTTCGGATGCGAGGTGCTCACGGTCTCAAGTCTGGCACGGGGACGACCGGGAGGCAGCCGGAACCGGGCGGTTGCCGAGGAGGAAGACGCAGGGCTCCTGCGGTGAACAGTCGCTTCACTGAAGGTGCTCACCGGCAGTGACAGATACACCACGCTCACGGACGCAACCCGGACTGTTCGA
>CAZTIZ010000070.1:0-9616 GCA_964613845.1 uncultured Corynebacterium sp. | reverse complement strand
CTAAGAGTGGGACGGTGTTTCCCGTCGCCCTGAACACTCAGCGAAGTCATCCAGCAGCTCAAGGACCTCTGGCGCGCGCCAGGCTCTGGTGCGGCGGTCGAGCTGGGAACCGATGATGATCCCGTTGCCCTCCAGCCGTTCCAGAGCCTTGCGGGCGGTGGGGGAGGAGACGGACAGTTCCTCTGCAACGTCCTGGGAGGTCACCACCGGACGTGCCAGCAGCATGTCGAGGACTCGCCAGTCGACGGCATCACGACGCGTGCTCACCCTCTCTTCCCAGGCCTCCCGGATGTCGGTGAGCTCAGTGGCAAGCCAGGATCCCAGCTCTGCGGCCCGGATCGCGGCCTGCGCGAACAGTGTGATGATCGGCTCGGGATCGCCGGTCCGGTATGCGTCCAGGGAAGAGAAGTAGGCAGAGAGGTCCCGCAGCAGGCCAGCGGAGATGGGCAGGGCAGCGTGCTGACTCAGGCGACGGGCGCGCAGGATGGCATGAATGAGGGCCCGACCCGTACGGCCATTGCCGTCGGCGAAGGGGTGGATGGTCTCCAACTGTGCATGCGCGATGGCTGCATGTGCCAGCGCCGGGATATCGGTGCGGCGCAGAAATACCGTCAAGTCCTCCATCAAAGGGGCAATATGTTTGGCCTGCGGCGGAACGAACTGGGCATCAGCCGGATGGAGGTCGCTGCCGCCGATCCAGACGGGTTCGTCCCGGAATCTCCCGGCGATATCAGGGGCGGTGGGCTCCAGGAGGATCCGGTGCATCGACAGGATTGATTCGGTGTCCGGGGTGGTGCTCCCAGCGGTGGCTTCCCTCATCTGGCTCGTGTTGGAGACGATCAATCCGGCATTGCCCTCCAACTTGCCCAGCAGCTCAGCTTCCAGGATGCGCCGGGCGGAAGAGGTCAGCTGTTCAATCCGGCTGGATGCCACAGATTCACTGCGCAGCAGCAGCGGGGTGAACGGCACCAGCCGCGCGGCTTCCGTGGCATCAAAATGGGCGACCGTGATGGTTGCCTCATCCACCAGGCCCGCGATCTCGCCCACCAGCGGATAGCTGGATTCGGCGATCGTGGGTACCAGGGCACTCTGATAGCTCGTGGGCATGTTCTGGCGGGCACGCCGTGACACCGGGGCGCGGGACATCCAGGGAAGTGTCTCGTGGGTGATTATCGGCCAGAAGGGTTCGGTGGGCATAGCGAAAGGATAGGGCCCTATCCATTCGCTGGCAAAGGGGATAAGAAAGGATAACCCCTTATCCTTTCCCTACTGCCCCTGTGGCGAAAGGATAAGTCCTGAGCCCTCCTGCCCGCCCCAGCGCAGAAGGCGCGCCGGGCGCGGGGGGAGGGAGGGGCGTCGAGAAGCAGTCCGACGGTCCTACCGTCGCACCATCTCCAACCTGGCCAGGCGTACCTCGCCGGCCTCATCGGAGGCGTCGAGGTCGATGGTGGCCAGCAGCTGGAAGGAGTTCTCACCCTCCGGGTCCTTGATGATCTGGCGGGCGGTCCACATCCGGCCGTCCTGCGTGAGGGAGAAGTACTCGTTGCTGCGTGCATCCTGGCCCGTGTCCAGATCGGCGTACTCGTCGAAGTAGGCGTCGAGCTCGGCGTCCCAGTCCGGGCGGTCCTCCCGGTCGAGGTAGTCGAGCAGCTCCGACAGGCGCTCCTCCTTCTCCCAGGCGAAGAGTTCGACCAGGCGGAACATGAGATTGCGCACCATGATGGTGAAGGCCCTCCTGTTCGCGGTGAGCGCGGTGGGGTCCTCGGTACCGAAGGCCAGCTCGCGTTCCAGGTCCTCCTGGGAGATCGGGGTGTCCTCGTCACCCATCTGCGCCCACTCCTCGATCAACGAGGAATCCACCTGGCGGATCAGCTCACCGAGCCACTCGATGACGTCCTCCAGCTCCTCGGTCAGCGCGTCCAGGGGCACCGACTGGCGCAGGGTGCGCCACGCATCGGTGAGGTAGCGCAGGATCACGCCCTCGGAACGGGCCAGCCCGTAGGTGGCGCTGAGATCGGAGAAGGTCATGGCGTGCTCGATCATGTCGCGCACCACCGACTTGGGGGAGAGCTCGAACTCCTTGGCCCAGGGGTGCCCCTCGGTGAAGGTGTCGTAGGCCTCCTCCAGTTCCTCCTCCAACGGCTTGGGCCAGGTGATGTCCTCCACGATGGCCATGCGCTCGGTGTAGTCCACCCCCTCGGCCTTGAGTGCGCCGATCTCCTCGCCGCGGGCCTGCCGCTGCTGGGCCATGAGCACCGGGCGGGGATCGTCCAGGATCGCCTCGAAGGTGGAGATCACATCCAGCGTGTAGGTCTCCGACTCCTTGTCCAGCAGCGTCAGCGCCGCCAGCGCGAGCGGTGCCAGCGGCTGGTTGAGCGCGAAGTCCCGCTGCAGCTCCTGGGTCAGGTGGTAGGGGCGGCCCGCCTCATCCGTGCCCTCCTCAGCCTTGACGACGATCTCCGCGTTGAGCAGGCCACGGAACAGGTCGAGGGCGGTGAGGATGTCCCGATTCTGTTTCGCCCGGGTGTCGTGGTTGCCGCGCAGCAGACCCTTCATGTGCTCGTAGCCGTTACCGGGACGGGCGATGACGTTGATGAGCATCGAGTTCGAGACCCGGAACTGCGAGGCCATCGGCTCCGGATCGGCGGTGGTGAGCCGCTCATAGGTCTTCTCCGACCAGGTGACCTCACCTTCGCGGGCGGACTTCTTGCGCAGCTTCTTGAGCTTCTTCGGGTCGGTGCCGGCGCGCTGGCGCAGCCGCCAGTTCTCGATCTCGTGCTCCGGGGCCTCCACCACGACCGTGCCCTCGGTGTCATAGCCGGCCCGGCCCGCACGCCCGGCGATCTGGTGGAACTCCCGGGACTTGAGGATGCGCTGGCGGGTGCCGTCGAACTTCGCCAGGCCCGTCATGAGCACGGTACGGATGGGCACGTTGATGCCCACGCCCAGGGTGTCGGTGCCACAGATGACCTTGAGCAGCCCCGTCTGCGAGAGCCGCTCGACCAGGCGCCGGTACTTGGGCAGCATGCCCGCGTGGTGCACGCCGACACCCCGGCGCAGCAGCTTCGACAGCTGCTTGCCGTAGGTGGTGGTGAAGCGGAAGGCGCCGATCTCGGCGACGATCCTGTCCTTGGTCTCGTCGTCGATGATCTTCAGGCTGGTCAGCGCCTGCGCGCGTTCGGTGGCCTCCCGCTGGGAGAAGTGCACCACGTAGATCGGTGCCCTGCCTGATTCCAGCAGTTCCTCGATGGTCTCGTGCACCGGGGTGTAGACATAGGAGAAATCCAGCGGCACGGGGCGGGTGGTGCCCGACACCAGGTTCGTGGTGCGGCCGGTGCGCTCGGCCAGGTCCTGCTCCAGGAAAGAGGTGTCACCCAAGGTGGCCGACATGAGCAGGAACTGGGCCTTCGGCAACTCCAGCAGGGGCACCTGCCACGCCCAGCCGCGCTCGGGATCGGAGTAGTAGTGGAACTCGTCCATCACGATCTGATCGATGCTGGCGCGCGCGCCGTCACGGAGCGCGATATTGGCCACGACCTCGGCGGTGGCGCAGATGATCGGGGCCCGGCCGTTGACGGTGGCGTCACCGGTCATCATGCCGACGTTCTCCGGACCGAAGACCTCGCACAGGGCGAAGAACTTCTCACTGACCAGCGCCTTGATCGGGGCGGTATAGAAGGAACGCTGGCCGCGCGCCAGGGCGATGAAGTGCGCGGCGATCGCCACCATCGATTTTCCCGAGCCGGTGGGGGTGGACAGGATCACGTTGTCGCCGGCGAGGACGCCCAGTGAGGCCTCCTCCTGGGCGGGGTAGAGGGTGATCCCACGTTCCCGCGTCCACGACAGGAAAGAATCGAAGATCGACTCATCCAGCAGGGACTCGGGGACATCAGACAGGTCAGGCAGCATCTGGCTCAGATTCACACCCTCCAACGTAGCCGCTGGGGGTGTGGGGCAGGGGGCGAACCCCCGGGCCCGCGCCTGATCAGCTCGGCTGCTCGCCGTCCTCGGGCTGATCGCCTTCGGTCCCGTCGACGTCGTCCCCGTCCTCGGTCGCCTCCGAGGCGGCGTCGCCCGCGGCGTCGTCATCTGTGGCGTCGCCCTGCGGGGTGTCATTGTCCCCGTCGAGGGTGGCGAGGAAGCGCTCGAACTCCGCGCCGATCTCCTCACCGGTGGGCACCTTCCCCTCACCGGGCAGCATGGCCTGGGGGTTGGTGGACCGGTAGCGTTCCAACTCCTCGTCGTACTGCATCTCCAGGGCGCGCACGACCTGCTGCACCTCACCGGAATCATCCACCTGCTCGGCGAGCTGGGCGGCGACGCGGGTCATGTCATGCTCCAGGCTGCGCAGCGGAAGGTCCAGGTCGGCGTTCTCCGCCACCGACTGCAGCAGCAGGAAGGTGGCCTCCGGGTAGGGGGAGGCCGCCAGGTAGTGCGGCACGTGCGCGGTGTAACCGGCCACGTCCCGACCCCGCTTGTGCAGGGCACGCTCGATCATCATCGAGGCGGAACCCGGCATGGTCACCCGGGAGTCATAGGTGAACATATTGCCCACCAGGTCCACGGAGTTGCCGTGCGCGGACACCACCATCGGGCGGGTGTGGGGGACCGGCATCGGCGCGGAATAGAGGCAGATCGTGTTCGCCACCCCGAACTTGTCCGCCAGATCGGCCACCGCCTCGGTGAAGGCCTCCCAGCGCAGGTCCGGCTCCGGCCCCGACAACAGCAGGAAGGTCTTCCCGCTGTTGTCGCGCAACACCCGGATGCCGAGCTGGAGCTCCTCCATCCCGGTGATCCGGTGCTGGTCCATCGTCACCGCCGGGCGACGGGAGCGGTAGTCGATCAGCTCGTCATTGTTGAAGGACGCCACCGGGCGGGACTCCAGTGCCGCCAGGAGATGATCGGCACCACCCTCCACGGCGAGTCCCGCATCGGCGTAGCCCTGAAGCGCGACGATGAGGGTCGGCCCGTCTGAGGCCCCTGACCCCACCTCCGGTGCCGGATACTCCAGCTCGTACATGCGGCGCTCATTGTCCTGCATGTCCATTATCCTCCTTCACTCTCAGGTGACCTCCCCGGGAACTGAGGGGGACACAGTGTGGTTGTCTCCCCGGGCCGAGGACGGCGCATACCAGGTATAACGCCACCTGCCCCGGAGTTAATCCCGGACCGGCACATCCGCTCAACGAAGGCCCGCGATTCCGACGACGGTCTCACCGGCCTCCCCGCCACGGGGTCACCCGCGGTGGTGTATCGACCCAGTCTAACTGTCGCAGCCTAACCGCCCCATTCTTCCCCATGTGAGTTCCCTCCGCCACAGGACAGACCCGCCGACTGTGGACAACACGGGGTTGTCCACAACCACCCCGGCGCGGCGGCCCTCACGCCCGGCGGGACACCGGGCACCGCGCGATGCTGCAGACCATGACCACACCACTGCACTCACCCGGCCAGCTGCTCGCCAACATCCCCGGCATCCTCGGTTTCTACCCGCACGAATCCCTCATCTTCGTGGCCTTCCACCACACTGACACCGCCCACCGCTACATCCTCGGTCCCGTGCTGCGCATCGACCTGTCCGACCTCCACCTGCTGCGCGATGTCGGCACCGCCCTCCATGGTGCCGACAGCGACCTGATCTTCGCCTTCCTCGTCACCGAGGAGGGGACCGCACGCAGGCAGGAGATCATCGACCTGCTCTTCGACGCCGCCGAGGCCGGCGAACCCGATATCCAGGCCTGCTGGGTCAGCGGCAACATCCTCACCGGCGAGCCCTACCACCTGGGTTTCGGCCCCGCCCCGCAGGAAGGGATGGGGGAGGGTGACACCTGGGAGCACGGCGTGATCTCCCCGGTGACGCAGGCCCCCGCCATGTCCCCGCTGATCGAACAGGGACAGTTGCCCGAACTGACCCGTGAGGAGGCCTTCGACCACTTCACCCGCTTCAATCCCACCATCCCCGTCGCGGAGGCCGACCATCTAGGGCGTTTCGCCATCCGCCATGCCGAGGAACTCGTCCGTGCCATCACCAGGGGAAGGGACGGGCACCAGATCCTCCCGGCCCTGCTCAACGACCACGCCCTGCTGCTGACCGAACTGGCCGAAGGAGGGGCGCCCCCGGAAGCACTCGGCGGGGAACTCCTGGCCGATGAGGAGACCCTGACGGGCACCGCCGTGATGCTCTCCGACAGCCTGCTGCGCGATGGCCTGATCGGTGAATCGCTGAACAGCCCCGCCACCGCCGCCACCCTCTTCCTCGCGGTGGCCCGCACCTTCGGCGGACAGATCCGCGCCAATGCACTGGCGCTCTACGCCCTGGTGGCACTGGAACTGCGGCTGTCCATGCGCTCGGTACCGGCCCTGGTTGCCGCCCTGGAGGAGGTGCCCGGCCACCAGCTCAGCACCCTGATTCTCCAGAGCTGCCGGGTCGGTGCCTTCAACGAGGTGGTGGATGCCGCCGAGCGGGGCAGCCGGATCGTGCGCTCCAGCCACGGGTGCACGGAAGAACTCAGCGGGATCATGGACACCCCCGACGCAGCGTGAGCGGTACTCCCCTCAGGCAACCCCCCGGTGCAGACACGCCGGTCTCAGCCACGGAGCGTGCGCCCCAGCACTACCTGGGGCGGGTGGCGGAATGCGCCCGCTCACCCAGCTGGGAAGTGAATGCCCAGGCGTCGCGCACGATGGTGGCCAGGTCGGTGCGCGTCGGGTGCCAGCCCAGCTCCCGCCGGATCTTCTCGGAGGAGGCGATCAGCGTGGCGGGGTCGCCGGCCCGGCGGGGGGCCACCTCGGCGGGGATGGGGTGGCCGGTGACCTCGCGGCACATCTCGATGACCTGTTTGACGGAGTAGCCGTCACCGGAACCGAGGTTGTAGATCCGGTGCTGGCCTGGCTGGTTCGACGTCAGGGCGAGGATGTGGGCGTCGGCGAGATCCCGGATGTGGATGTAGTCGCGTACCGGCGTGCCGTCGGGGGTGGGCCAGTCGTCGCCGAACATGAGGATCTGCTCGCGGTGGCCGAGCGCGACCTGCAGCACCAGCGGGATCAGGTGGGTCTCGATCTCCCGGTTCTCACCGATCGTGCCGTGGGCACCGGCCACGTTGAAGTAACGGAGGCTGGTCGCCCCCAGTCCATGCGCCCGGGCGTAGGAGGTGATGGCGTGGTCGATGGTCAGCTTCGTCGCCCCGTAGGGGTTGGTGGGGGCGGTGGGGAAGTCCTCGGTGATCGGCACCTGCCCGGGTTCACCGTAGGTGGCGGCGGTGGAGGAGAAGACCAGGTTGTCCACGTCGTGTTCGCGCATCGCGTCCAGCAGTGCCAGGGTGGTCACCACGTTGTGCTGCCAGTACTCCTCCGGCCGCTCCATGGATTCCCCCACCAGGGACCGTGCGGCGAAGTGGAGCACGCCGTCGAAGCCACCCCCGGCCAGCACGGTGGCGGCGCTGTCGCGGACATCACCCTCCACGAGGGTGGCACCCGCGGGCACCGCCTCCCGGTTACCGGTGCTGAGGTTGTCGAGCACGGTCACCTCGTGACCGGCCGCCAGGAGCACGGCCGCGCACACGCTGCCGACATAACCGGCACCGCCGGTGACGAGGAGTTTCATGGTGGGGGTAAGACCTCTCGGAAGGAAACTTTTAGACGCGTTCGACCCGGATGGCGTGGCTGAGTTCGGGTAGGAGCTCGACCTCGCCGCCACCGGAGCTGATGCGCACGGTGCCGTTGTCGTTGGTGACGGTGACGGTGGTGCCCACCACGATGCCGGCATCCTTCAGCGACTGGAACTGCTCGACATTGACCTGCAGGATCTCGTTGAGCTGGACGATGCGCGCCTCGGTGGGACGGCCGTCGGGAAGATCCACCGCCCGGACACCGAAATCGACGTTGCCCACGTCAGTGACACCGGCGACGCCGAGTTCCTCCAGGCCCGGGATGGGGTTGCCGAAAGGGGAGCGCGAGGCGTCATCGAGAACGGCGACGACACGTTCCTCCACGGCCTCACTCATGACGTGCTCCCAGCGGCAGGCCTCCTCGTGGACCTGGTGGATATCGAGGCCCAGGATATCGGTGAGCAGCCGCTCCGCCAGACGGTGCTTACGCATCACGGCGGTGGCGAGGGAACGACCCTCCGGGGTCATCACGAGGCTGCGGTCAGGGCGGACGACGACGAGATTATCGCGCTCCATGCGGGCGACGGTCTGGCTCACGGTGGGACCGGACTGCTCCAGTCGCTCGGCGATCCGGGCGCGCAGCGGGATGATCCCCTCTTCTTCAAGTTCGTAGATGGTACGAAGGTACATCTCGGTGGTGTCGACCAAGTCCTTCACAGGGAGAACCTTTCTGCAATAAACCGGAAATGCACGGCACCGCCGACGGTGGGCTGAAGCGCATTTGTCGTGGAGACAGCGGCACGACCTTGGCCAAGCCTACCTCAATATCGGCCGCTGAACAGGAACGGGGCAACAGGTGGAAAGACAACCGCCCCGGCTGCGGGTGCAGAAACCGGGACGGGAGAAAGCGGGGGAGCGCCCTCAGATGGCGTACTCGCGCAGACGTGCGGCGCGGTCGCCGGCACGCAGCTTGCTCATGACCTCGCGCTCGATCTGGCGGACCCGCTCGCGGGAGAGCCCGAAGCGACGGCCGATCTGATCCAGGGTGCGCGGGACCCCGTCGTTGAGGCCGTAACGGAGACGGATGACGTCCTGCTCACGCTGCTCCAGGGTGCCCAGCACGGAGCGGATATCGGAGTGGCGCAGCGAGGCGACGACGGCGGTCTCCGCGTCGGTGGCCTCCGCGTCCTCGATGAAGTCACCCAGCGGGGCCTCCTCATCGGTGCCCACCGGCATGTCCAGGCTCACCGGGTCACGGGACTGGCGCAGCAGCATCTCAATCTTGGACTCGTCGATTCCGGACTCCTCCGCCAGCTCCTCGTTGGTGGCCTCCCGGCCGAGGGACTGGTAGAGCTCACGCTTGATGCGGGAGAGCTTGTTTACCTGCTCAACCAGGTGGACGGGCAGGCGGATGGTGCGGGACTGGTCGGCCATGCCCCGGGTGATCGCCTGACGGATCCACCAGGTGGCATAGGTGGAGAACTTGAAGCCCTTGGCGTAATCGAACTTCTCCATGGCCCGGATCAGTCCCAGGTTGCCCTCCTGAATCAGGTCCAGCAGCGGCATGCCGCGGCCGGTGTAGCGCTTGGCCAGGGAAACCACCAGGCGCAGGTTGGCCTCCAGCAGGTGGGCACGGGCCTTGTTACCCTCCTTGGCCAGGACCTTCAGGTCACGCTTCTTAGCGCGGGTGAGTGGTTCCGCAGAGTGCTTGAGCAGATGGTTGGCATACAGGCCGACCTCGATCCGCTGGGCAAGTTCCACCTCATCCTCAGCGGTGAGGAGAGCGGTCTTGCCGATACCGTTGAGATAGACGCGGACTAAATCGGCAGCCGGATTGTCATTGGTCTGTCCACGGCGGCTGCCGCGGTCCTGCTCTTCCACGTCAAAAGTCTGTGGGGACGGATTAGTCATAGGTCCTCCTCGGTGTCGCCAGTCTTAACCCGTATAACGGACGACCCGGGAGATAAGTTCCCGCACCCCCGGGGTTTTAATTCACCCCCGCTAATAAG
>CAZTIZ010000069.1:0-10094 GCA_964613845.1 uncultured Corynebacterium sp. | reverse complement strand
GAGTGTGATCACCAAAAACTACATAAGGAGGGTCGAGCAGGGATGATTCTTCATCCGTGTAACCGGCTATGAAGTCCATTGATTGATCTACTACGGGAGTCTTTCCCTGCGTCTTGTAATCAGCTTTGGCGATTCGGTGATGCCCTGATGTCTCATCGGATACCAATCCCATGATGTTTTTGCGTTCCCAACCACTAACTGCGTTCATGGACTACCTCCTCTCCTGCAGCATGGTTTCCAGCTTGCTCAGGCCTGCCGCAATCTCCTGGTCGAGCTCCTTGATTTCGGCGATGATCTCCAACGGGTCGCGGGTGTCTTCGGCGTCGAAGACGATTTCCTTGTACCGGTTCATCGAGAGGTCGTAGTCGGCCTCGCGGATCTCTTCGGCGGGAACGGTGAAGGACTGCTCGGTGCGGGCGCGCTCGCGCTCAGTGCCGGTGCGTTCCTGCCAACGCGTCAGCACGTCGGGCAGGTTATTCGCTTGGTGCTGCTTTTCGGTGAGCGTCGCTGCGTCGGGGTTGTCGTCCACCACCTCGAGATCGCGCGGGCGGACGGTGGGGGTGGGGCCGAGCAGGTGCCCGCTGAGAAGCGGCGTGCGCTTATCGTCCAGGGAGAGTCCGTCGGCAGTGATCTCGTAGAACCACACATCATCCGTGCTGCCGCGGTCAGTGCGGGTGAAGCACAGGATGGCGGTGGACACGCCCGAGTAGGGCTTGAAGGTGCCCGAGGGCAGCTTGATCACGGCGTCGAGGCGCTGTTCATCGATCAGGTGCTTGCGCAGCTGCTTATGTGCCTTGGTGGAGCCGAAGAGCACGCCCTCGGGGACGATGACCGCCGCGCGCCCACCCGGCTTGAGCAGGGTGAGGAAACGTGCGAGGAAGAGCAGCTCCGTTTTCTTGGAGGTGACCAGGTTCGTCAGCTTGGGGTCCAAGTTGGATTCGTTGATGCTGCCAGCGAAGGGCGGGTTGGCCAGAATCAGGTCGAAGGCTTCCTGATCAGCATCGGGGAGCTGCTGGAGGGTGTCGCGGTAGCTGATATTCGGGTCCTCGAAACCGTGCATGAACATGTTCATCGCGGCGATGCGCACCATCGTGGAGTCGAAGTCGAAGCCGGTCAGGCCGGATTCGTTATAGCGCTGGCGCAGGCGGGCGTCGATAAGTTCATCGGAGTGATGGCGTCGGGTCCATTCCGCGGCTGCCACGAGGAAACCGGCGGTGCCGGAGGCCGGGTCGATCACGCGGTGGGTGGGGGACGGGCGCATGAGTTCGACCATGAGGTCGATGATGTGGCTCGGGGTGCGGAACTGGCCGTTGGTGCCTGAGGTGGTGAGCTTGGACAGCATGTACTCGTACAGGTCGCCGGCGATGTCCTTGTTCGCGAAGGTCAGGTCGTTGACCTGACGCATCACGCTGATCAGCGTGGCGGGGTTCTCGATACCGAAGCTGGCGTTGCTCATGTGCTGGCCGAAACCGCTGCCACCCAGGGTGCGGAGGAAGGGGAAGACCTCGGTGACGATGGCATCACGGCGCTGGATGCCGTCGGAGATTTCCATGAGGTTGCGCCAGCGCAGATGCTGGTGCTCCTCGTCGAAGACGTCCGCGGCGTCGGGATCAACGCCGAGTGAGCGCTGGAAATCATTATTGGCCTGGCGTTCATCGAGCTGGCGCATGAACAGCAGGTAGGTGAACTGTTCAATCACCGAGATGGGGTTGGAGATACCGCCGGACCAGAAAGTGTCCCAGATCTTGTCCACCTGGGATTTGAGTGCGCCTGTGATCATGCTGTTCAGGGTAGCTTCCGCAGGTGACAATGGAACCGGTGAGGTCGAACAGGTGGGCCAAACGGCGCGTGTTCCCTGGGTCCACTACGTAGGGTCAGCCGGGCCCCCAGCCCCCGGCTCGCACCTTCCGTCCTTTCCATTCCTTATAGTGAGGGACATGCGTATTGCCTACCGTGAGCGCCTCGACGCCTTCGCCCATGACCTGATCATCATGTGTGACATGGTCGGTGAGATCATGGGGGAGGCCTCCGACGCCCTCCTGCGTGCCTCCCTGGAATCCGCCGAGGCCGCCCTCTCCCGGCGCGAGGCCCTCGATGAAGTTCGGGTCCGTTGCACTGACCTGGCGGTGGAGTTGCTGGCCCTGGAGGGGCCGGTAGCGGGTGATCTACGGCAGATCATCTCCTCCATCTATATCGTCGAGGATTTTGACCGGATGGCGGCCCTGGCCATGCACATCGCCCGTACCGCCCGGGACCATCACCCGGAGCAGGCGTTGCCGGGGGAGTTGATGGGTCATTTCGAGGAGTATGTCCGGCTTGTCCGGGATATGACGGCCAAGACCCGTGATCTGCTGGTGCGGCCTGATGCGGATGTGGCGGTGAAGCTGGCGCGGGAGGATGATGGCGTCGATGAGCTCGACCGGCAGATTCTGTCCCTGCTGACCCGGCAGGAGTGGGCGCACAGCACCCGCGCGGCTGTCGACGCCGCCCTGCTCAGCCGCTATTACGAGCGTTATGCCGATCACTGCGTGGGCGTGGCCGCCCGGATCGTCTACCTGACCACCGGGCTGCGGCCGGCGGAGTACCTGCGCAGGCAGGCGGAGGGCCACGACCGGGACTGGACGTGAACGCGGCCGACCCGCCGGCACCGTGCGGGGGTGCGGGCGGGACGGTGGTGATGCGGGGGGAAGATCAGATTGCTGAGGGCTTGGCGGTGTAGCCGACATCGGCGACTGCACTGACCAGGTCCCGGACGCTGGCCTTCTGCGGGTCGTGGGAGACCAGGATACGGCCGGAGGAGAACTTCACTTCCGCGGATTCGACGCCGTCGAGGCCGGTGAGCTTGTTCTCGATCTTGGCCACACAGCTGGGGCAGGAGAACTCGTCGGAACGCAGGGTGGTCTTCTTCAGCTGGGTCGGGGTGGTCATGGTGATCATGTCCTTTCTTCTCGTCTCTTTGTTGTTCACCTCCTACGTTATGGGTTGTTCCGCGACATGTCCTTGACGTGGATCAAAGAGCGGTCGGGGCGAGGTCGATGCGGCGCAGCAGCTGGGTGTTGCCGGTTCGGGTGTGGCCCGAGGGTGTGGCCGGGGGCCTTGAGTGCGTTGCCCGAAAGGAGTTGCCCAAAAGCACGACTCCTTTCGGGCAACAGCCTTCTCACCGGCAGCCTCCGCCCCAGCCTCCGCCGCCCGCGGCCTCCAGCTCGGCACCACTACCCCGCACCCCACAACGGTTGGGTCTCAGCAGGCGGCAAACCCTGGGAAGTCACGGTGGGTTCGTCCTACGGTGAAGCCATGACACAGACACAGGTCCCCCAGTTCAGACGACGTCGCGTCCGCCGCCTCGCTGCGGTGGTCTTCGCGGGTGGGCTCGCGCTGTCCGCCTGCGCCGATGTCAACGGCACCGATGGCAACGGGACGGGGGATACCGGGATTCCGTCGACCCAGACGGTGACCATGACGGAGAGTCCGCCCCCGGCTGCCCCCGGACCCACCGACCCCGACCCCGGAAACGGAAACAACAACGGCAACGGCAACGCCGAGGACCCGACGGCCCCGATGGGGGAGCCGGACACGGATCCCGAGGAGAACATGGGCAGCACCGGCACTGACCTGGATGTCTCCGCCATCCGGCTGGCCAGCCACGAGGGTTTCGACCGGGTGGTCTTCGATATCGCTGGCACGGGTGCTCCCGGCTGGTCGGTCGACTACACCGACTCCCCGGCCCAGCAGGGTTCCGGCTTCCCCATCGAGTTCGAGGGCGAGACGGCCCTGCGGGTCAGTCTCCACGGCCTGACCCAGCCCGTGGAGCTCGATACCGTCGCCGGTGCCGGCGGGGTGGTCACCGAGGTCATCCCGGATATCAATCACCACGGCACCTCCCAGTTCATCATCGGTGTGGAGGGGACCCTGCCCTATTCGGTGACGCTGCTGGAGGAGCCCACCCGGCTGGTCATCGACATCCTGCACGGGTGACCTGAGGGCTTTTTGGGTCTATCGCCGGGGCGTTCCGGCAGGTAGATTGAGGGGCACTGGCCCACCGCACCGGAATGGGCCTGCCAAGTGAATACGCAGGCCGTCTGACGGCACGACCGGAAACGGCCGCCCCCGACATGCACATCCGCTGCCGAGAGCGAGGTCTCCGTCATGGACACCACCGTCTTCGAGAACCACGAGTCCGTCATCCGCGGTTACAGCCGCGCCTTCCCCACCGTCTTCGCCTCCGCCTCCAATGCCCGGCAGGTGGCGGAGGACGGCACCGAATACCTCGACTTCTTCGCCGGGGCCGGGGTGCTCAACTTCGGGCACAACAACCCCCGCATGAAGAAGGCCCTGATCGATTTCCTGGAGGCCGACGGCCTCACCCACAGCCTGGACATGCACACCACCGTGAAACGCGAGTTCATCCGGCGTTTCCACGAGGTGGTGCTTGCCCCGCGCGGCATGGACCACCGCCTGCAGTTCATGGGCCCCACCGGTTCGAGCGCGGTGGAGGCCGCGCTGAAGCTGGCGCGGGTGGGCACGGGACGTCGGGAGGTGGTCGCCTTCAGCCACGGTTTCCACGGCATGAGCCTGGGGGCACTGGCCGCCACCGCCAACGACGCCTTCCGCCAGTGGGCGGGCGTGCCCCTGCCCGATATCGTGCGCCTGCCCTTCGAGACCGCCCCGGGTGGGGCGAGTGCGCTGGCCGATTACCGCGCCGCCCTGGCCGACACCTCCAGCGGGCAGACCGCCCCGGCCGCCTTCCTCGTGGAGACGGTGCAGGCCGAGGGCGGGGTCAACATCGCCAGCGCCGGGTGGCTGCGGCAGGTCCAGGACCTGGCCCGGGAGGTCGGGGCACTGTTCATCATCGACGATATCCAGGCCGGCATCGGGCGCACCGGCAGCTACTTCTCCTTCGACGGCATGGGCCTGGACCCCGACATCATCTGCCTGGCCAAGGGCCTGGGCGGCTTCGGTACCCCCATCGCGATGAACCTCAACAAACCGCAGATCGACGATCACTGGTCACCGGGTGCGCACACGGGCACCTTCCGTGGCCAGGGCCTGTCCTTCGTGGCGGGCACCGTGGCCCTGGACTACGTCACCGAGCCCGATTTCCTCGCCCGCGTGAAGGAGAAGGGGGAGGTGATGCGTGCCCGCCTGGAACGCATCGTCGACACCCGGCCGGAGCGGGGCTGGCAGGTCCGGGGCCGCGGGATGCTGCAGGCACTCGACGTCGGCGACGGCGACGTCGCCAGGCAGGTGCAGGCCGCCGCCTTCGACCGGGGACTGCTGCTCGCACCCTGTGGCACCGGCGGGCGGGTGATCAAGCTCATCCCCCCGCTGACCATTGCGGATGAGGACCTGCGCGAGGGCCTGGACCTGCTGGAGGCCTCGATTGCGGCGGTGACCTGATGCGCCGGCGCGAGGACCTGACCTTCCCCTTCGCCGAATATGAGCGTCGCCTGCGGGAACTACGCGAACGCATGTCCCGCCGCGGCCTCGACGCGGTGGTGGTCTCCGACCCGAAGAACCTGATGTACCTGACCGATTACCAGACCACCGGGTACAGCTACTTCCAGGCGCTGGTGGTGCCGCTGGCGGACGAGCCGGTGATGGTGACCCGGGAGCTGGAGGAATCCAATGTCATCCACCGCACCTGGGTGGAACGTTCCCGGGGGGTACCCGACACCGGGGATGTGATCGCGGAGCTGGTGGACGTGCTCGCCGGGTGCGGGCTGCGGACGGGCCAGGTGGGGTTTGAGCGCAACAGCTATTTCTTCCCCGCCTACCAGCAGGATCAGCTGCGGGCGGTGTACGGGGACCGGCTGGTGGACTGTTACGGCATCGTCGAGGAGGGGCGGATCCGTAAGTCCGCCGGGGAGATCGAGGTGATGGGCCGGGCGGCGCGCGCCGCGGAGGCCGGGATGCGGGCGGGCCTGGCGGAGGCGGTGGCGGGGGCGACGGAAAACGGTGTCGCCGCGGCGATCTCCGCCGCCATGTTCCGGGCGGGCGGTGAATATCCGGCCGTCATGCCCTACGTGACCTCCGGGCCGCGCACCATGATCGGCCACGCCACCTGGGAGGGACGCACCATCCGGCCCGGGGAGCACGTCTTCCTGGAGGTCGGCGGCTGCTACCGGCGCTACCACACGGCGTTGATGCGCACCGTGGTCAACGGCCCACTCAGCGATTCCCTGTACAGCGCGCAGGAGACCATGAAACACGCGCTGGCGCAACTGCGCGGGCGGATGAGACCTGGGGTGAGCGTCGCCGAGATCGACGTCCTGGCCCGGGGCATCATCGACGCCAACGACGTCGGCGCCCGCCTGATCACCCGGACCGGCTACTCCATCGGCATCGCCTTCCCACCCAGCTGGGACGAGGGCTACATGCTCTCCCTGACCGCCCGGGACCACCGGCCCCTGGAGGAGGGGATGACCTTCCACATCCTGCCGTGGATGTGGGGCGTGGACGGCGACAAGACGGTCGGTATCTCCGACACCGTGCGCATCACCGAGCACGGCTGCGAGTCCTTCTTCACCCTCGACGAGGACTTCCTCGTCCACCACCGATGAGGAGCACCATGACCATGCTGACCGCCATCAACCCCACCACCGGTGCCACCGTGCGCGAGGTACCCGCCGCCACCCCTGCCGCGACCGACGCCATCATCGACCGGGCGGCACGCGCCCACCACGACTGGCGGGAGGCCGGCTTCGCGCGACGCGCGGAGGTGCTGCGCGCCGTCGCCGACCAGCTGCGCGGGGACGTCGATAAGTATGCGGTACTGATGACCGAGGAGATGGGCAAACCCCTCACCGAGGCACGCGCCGAGGTCGGCAAGGCCGCCTGGGCCGCCGAACACTACGCGGAACACGCCGAGAACTACCTCGCCACAGAACACCTCGCCTCCGACGCCACCTCCTCCTACGTGCGCTACCTGCCGCTGGGCCCGGTGCTGGGCATCCTGCCGTGGAACGCGCCCTTCTGGCTGGCCTTCCGCTTCTGTGCCCCCGCCCTCATGGCGGGCAACACCTGCATCATGAAGCACGACTCCCACGTCCCCGGCTGCGCCGAAGCCATCGCCGAGGCCTTCCACGCCGCCGGTGTGCCCGCAGGTGTATTCCAGAACCTGCCGATCACCTCCGGCGATATCGAGGCCGTCATCCGGGACCCGCGCGTGCGGGCGGTCTCTTTCACCGGCTCCGACCGCGCCGGGTCGATCGTCGCCGCCACCGCCGCCAGCGAGATCAAACCCACGGTGCTGGAACTGGGCGGCTCCGACCCCTGCATCGTGCTTGCCGACGCCGACCTGGCCGCGGCCGCGGAGACCACCGCCCTATCGCGCATCATCAACGCCGGTCAGTCCTGCATCGCCGCCAAACGCGTGATCGTCGAACGGGCCGTGCACGACGAATTCGTGGAGCTGTTCGCCGCGCAGCTACGCAGCTTCCGGGTGGGGGATCCGGCACAGGAGGACACCCAGGTCGGGCCCATCGCCCGGGAAGATCAGCGCAGGGCCCTGCACGAACAGGTGGTCGCCAGCATCGAAGCGGGGGCGGAGTGTGTGCTCGGCGGGGAGATCCCGGAGGGGCCCGGCTACTTCTACCCGGTCACCCTGCTCACCGGCGTCACCGCCGACATGACCGTGTGCACCGAGGAGACCTTCGGCCCGGTCGCCGCAGTCATCGTCGCCGAGGACGCCGAACACGCCCTCAACATCGCCAACGACACCCCCTACGGGCTCGGGGCCAGCGTGTGGACCGACCCCGAACGCGGCCAGGCCCTGTCCCGGCGCATCGACTCCGGGCAGGTCGCGGTCAACGGGCTGGTCAAGAGCGATCCACGCCTGCCCTCTGGGGGCGTGAAACGCTCCGGCTACGGCCGTGAACTCGGCCCCCACGGCATCCGGGAATTCGTCAACGCCCAGCAGATATGGGTGGGGCCAGCGGTGGAGTAGGGGCTGGGCCTGGGGCGGGGGCTGGGGCCGGGCCTGGGGCGGGGGCTGGAAGCGGCTGCCCGAAAGGAGTCGTCCGAAAGGAGTCGGTTGCACCGCCACGTTGCCCGAAAGGACTCGTGCTTTCGGGCGACTCCTTTCGGGCAACGCACGTACCCGCCAGACCGGGGCAACGCAGCACCCCGGTCCGGGGCCACACATTCCCACCACCCCGGTCCGGAATACCCCGCGAGATCCTCGCTCCCGCCCCACACGCACCGGTGTCACTCACGGCGGAGCCGCAACAGGACCTAAGCTGCACGGTGTGTCTACGGTACAAGCTATTTCGGAGGTCCACACGCTGCTCGGTCTGGCCGGGAAGTCTCCGGCCTGGACGATTCTGCGCGCCCAGCACGCGCCGGTGATTCTGACGGTGCTGGGCACCGTCTTTCCCGCCGATAACCGGCAGCTCGCCGGTACGGAACTGATGATGGCTGCGGATCCGCTGCTCACTGAGATCCGGGAGCAGACCGGGCTGGAACTGCCGCGCTCGGCCACCGCCTACGTCAATGACTGGGTCAAGGCGGGTTTCCTGGTGCGCCGGAGCCCACAGGGTTCACGCGAGGAATTCTACGAACTCTCCACCGACGCGTTGGGCGCGCTCGAATATGTGCGGCAGATGTCGAGCCCGCAGCGTTCGGTGACACGTTCCCGCCTGTCGACGTTGACCAGTCGGCTGGCCGACCTGGCGGTGGAGACCGATCCCGATGAGGCCATGGTGCTCAGGCGCCTGGAAGAGGAGAAGTCCCGCCTGGAGGCCCGCATCAACCGGGTTCGGGAGCAGGGCGCGGAGGCCATCACCGATGCGGAGGCGATGGAACGGACCCGGGAGGTGCTCTCCCTGGTGGCCGACCTGCCGACGGACTTCGCCCGGGTGCGCACCGAGATCGAGAAGCTGGACCGTGCGCTGCGGGAGTCGATCCTGGAGGAGCGGGTCTCAGCCGGGGAGGTGCTGGACAACGTGTTCCGGGGCGTCGACCTGATCTCGGATTCGGAGGCAGGGAAGGCATTCAACGGTTTCTATGAGCTGCTGGTTGACCGCGAACAGTCCACCCGGCTGGACGCCACACTGGAGGCGATCCTGTCCCGGGGGTTCATTGATGCGCTCAGCGTCGATGAACGCACCCAGCTGCGTGGCCTGGTGCAGACGCTGGAATTCTCCTCTGACGACGTCCACGACTCGATGACGGGGCTGTCGCGTTCTTTGCGGCGTTTCGTGCAGTCACGGGAGGCTGAATCACAGCAGGCGCTGGCCTCGGCCATCAACTATGCCCAGCAGATCGCACTCAAGGCCGGCCAGACCGTCACCGACCCCGGCCGGTCGGTCGGGGTGGAACTGGAACTGACCACCAGGCAACCGCGGTCGGTGTCGACCTGGGGGCTGCATGATCCGGCGGACTACCGGATCACCGGCGACATGGCCGTCCACGAGCCCGCCGAGATCGACCTGGCGGCGATGCGGGAACGGATCCGCGAATCCGAGATCGACTGGGCGGAACTGCACGAGTCGGTCAACTATGCGCTGTCGCGGCAGGCGGTGCCGTCGATCAGCGAGGTGCTGGGTCACCGGCCCGCCACGCAGGGGCTGGCCTCGGTGGTGGGCCTGATCAAGCTCGCGCACCGGTTCGGTCGGCGCTCGGAGGGCACCGAATATCTGCACTGGTCCACCACCGACGGCCGACACCTGCGCGCCCGCTACACCTGCCACCGATTCCACGACCCCCTCCCCACCCCACGGAGCATCCATGAGTGAGCACACGAAACTCCACGACGGCGATACAGGCACCCTCACCGGCCCGCAGCGTCGCGCCCTGGCCGAGCTGATCCGCGGACCCTACGTCTCCAGCCTGACGAAACCAGAGATCTTCCGCGCCGTCTCCGACTCCCGGATGGTGCTGGCCCAGCAGCTGGACAATGTCTTTCTCACCCTCGTGGTGGATGACGCCGCCGGGGTGGCGTACACCCGCACCTGGGACGCTGACGTCGATGAGAAACGGGCGCTGCTGCGCACGATGAACCTGTCGTTCACCGACACGGTGGTCCTGCTCCACCTGCGCCGCGAACTGGTGAACACCAACCCCAATGAACGCGCCATCGTCGACGAGGACGAGGT
>CAZTIZ010000068.1:0-10377 GCA_964613845.1 uncultured Corynebacterium sp. | reverse complement strand
GAGGTCGGCGAGGGCGCCAAGGGCCCGCAGGCCCAGGCTGTCCGCGCGATCTAACTCCCGCTTCAGTTGACCGCCTCCGCCCCTCATCGGGGCAGGGGCGGTTTTCTCATCCCTGCGCGCCACGCTCGCGCGGGTGGGTGAGGTAGCCCTGCAGGCGCTGCACGAGCAGGCCCGCCACCGTACCGATGGTGATGCCCGCGCCCATTCCCAGCAGCGGGTTTTCCTGGAAAAACCAGCCTCCCAGATAGCCCAGCAGGGTGGCCTGGGCCGCCCAGATGAGCACGCCGATGGTGTCGTAGAGCAGAAACTGCCGCCACGGATAGCGCACTGAGCCGAGCATGATCGTCAGGAACCACCGCGCCCAGGGGATGAAGCGGGCAATGATCAGGGTCGTGCCCGCCCGGCGCCGGATACTGTGCCGGGCCCATGCCACGGCGTGGCCCCGGGCGGAATCCGCCGGTACGCGTTCGACGACGCCGATCAGCCGGGTACCCAGCAGATAACAGAGGTGGTCGCCGATGATCGCGCCCACCGCCGCGGCCAGGAAGAGCAGCCACACGTTCGGCACCCCCCGGCTGCCGGCCCACGCGCCCGCCAGGGTGATCGCGGCCTCGCTGGGAACCAGGGGAAATAAGGAATCCACGGCCGCCAGTCCCGCGAGGACGGGGTAGAAGCCCCAGGTGCTCAACAGGGACTCGACCCCGGCGACGATGGCATCTGTCATGCGCTGAGTCTAGGGATCCTCCCGCAGGTGATCAAAGACACAGTCGTCGGTGGAGGGGCAGCAGCTGTCGCCCCCGCGACGCGGCATCGACGAGCGCCGTCCGGGGACGGCCGCCCATCCCGGCATGGCCTGAACCCGGTCCGGTCCCACACCCCCACCACGGCCCGTTCGCAGGAGAGCCAATAAATACTGTGTACGGTGTTCCCCAGAACCGGGACTCGGCTAAAGTCTCCCGGAAAGGACCGGACGGATCCGGTCTGACATGCACTTGTCTGAGCACTATGAGAGGGATGGCGTCCCGTGGCGGAAGCGAAGGGATCGGGGAAGAAGACCCTGGTCATTGTGGAGTCGGCGACCAAGGCGAGGAAGATTCAGCCTTATCTGGGCGACGACTACATCGTCGAAGCCTCTGTCGGACACATCCGTGACCTGCCCCGGGGTGCAGCCGATGTGCCCGCGAAGTACAAGAAGGAACCCTGGGCGCGGCTGGGCGTCGACACGGAGCGTGGCTTCGCACCGCTGTACGTGGTCAGCCAGGACAAGAAGAAGAAGGTCGCGGACCTGCGGGCCAAGCTCAAGCTCTGCGATGAGCTGCTGCTGGCCACTGACCCCGACCGTGAGGGCGAAGCCATCGCCTGGCACCTGCTCGAGGTACTCAAGCCGACCGTGCCGGTGCGGCGCATGGTGTTCAACGAGATCACCAAGCCCGCCATCCTCGCCGCCGCAGAGAACACACGTGAGCTCGACGCCCACCTCGTCGACGCGCAGGAGACCCGCCGTATCCTCGACCGTCTCTACGGTTACGAGGTCTCCCCGGTGCTGTGGAAGAAGGTCATGCCGCGGCTGTCGGCCGGCCGCGTGCAGTCGGTGTCCACCCGGGTGATCGTGGAGCGTGAGCGTGAGCGCATGGCCTTCGTGTCCGCGGAATACTGGGACCTCAGTGCGGAGCTGGACACGGGCAACGCCGCCGCAGACCCCGACAACCCGCGCACCTTCAGCGCGCGCCTGAGCACGATCGACGGCTCGCGGGTGGCCCAGGGCCGTGACTTCGATGACCGGGGGCGTCTGCGCAATGACACCGTGGTCGTCGACAAGCCGCGTGCCGAAGCCCTGGCCACGGCCCTGGAGGGCGTTGACCTGCAGGTCACGGGCGTGGAGCATAAGCCCTACACGCGGCGTCCCTACGCGCCGTTCATGACCTCGACGTTGCAGCAGGAGGCCGGCCGGAAGCTGCACTACACCTCCGAGCGCACGATGCGCATCGCGCAGCGGCTCTACGAAAACGGTCACATCACCTACATGCGTACGGACTCGACCTCGCTGTCCGCACAGGGCATTCAGGCCGCCCGTGACCAGGCGGGTGAGCTCTACGGCTCCGACTTCGTCGCCGACAGTCCGCGCCGCTACGACCGTAAGGTCAAGAACTCCCAGGAGGCGCACGAGGCCATCCGGCCCGCTGGTGAGCGTTTCGCCACCCCCGGTGAGCTGCACGGTCAGCTCGACACGGAGGAGTTCAGGCTCTATGAGCTGATCTGGCAGCGCACCGTCGCCTCCCAGATGGCGGACGCCAAGGGCACCTCCATGAAGGTGACCATCGCGGGTCAGGCCACCTCGGGGGAGAGGGCGGAGTTCTCCGCCACGGGTCGCACCATCACCTTCCCGGGTTTCCTGCGCGCATATGTGGAGACCACCCGCAACGCCGAGGGCCGGGACGTCGCCGATAACGCGGAGAAGCGCCTGCCCAACCTCTCCGAGGGGGACGCGCTGACCGCCACGCAGATCACCGCGGACGGGCACTCGACCAACCCGCCGGCCCGCTACACCGAGGCCAGCCTCGTCAAGAAGATGGAGGACCTGGGCATCGGTCGTCCGTCGACCTACGCCTCGATCATCAAGACGATCCAGGACCGCGGTTATGTCTTCCCGCGCGGCAACGCCCTGGTGCCCAGTTGGGTGGCGTTCGCGGTCGTGGGGCTGCTGGAGCAGAACTTCGCCTCCCTGGTCGACTACGATTTCACCTCCTCCATGGAGGACGAGCTCGACGATATCGCCGCCGGTGAGGAGGACCGCACCGACTGGCTCACCGGCTTCTACTTCGGTAACGCCGAGGCCTCCGACGCGAAGGCCGATTCCATCGCCCGTCAGGGTGGCCTGAAATCGCTCATCGACGTCAACCTGGAGCAGATCGACGCCCGTTCGGTGAACTCGCTGCACCTGTTCGACGACTCCGAGGCACGCCCCGTCTACGTGCGGGTGGGCCGCTACGGCCCCTATATCGAGCGTGTCGTCGGCAGGAAGGAGGACGGTGAGCCGGAGTACCAGCGTGCGAACCTGCCCGAGTCCACCACCCCGGACGAGTTGACCCTGGAATTCGCGGAGAAGCTCTTCGCCACCCCACAGGGCGGGCGCGAGCTGGGCGCCAACCCCGCCAACGGGCGCATGATCGTGGCCAAGGAGGGGCGCTACGGCCCCTATGTCACCGAGCTGGTGCGCGATGATGAGCGCGCCACCGCTGAGGCGAAGGCCGAGGAGGTGGTGGCCGCCGAGCGCGCCGAGGAGGACGCGCAGCGCAAGGCCGAGGGCAAGCGGGCGAAGAACTGGGAGACCAAGACCGCCGCCGCGCAGAAGGAGAAGCGCATCAACGCGATCGTCGAGGAGACGCTGAAGCCGAAGACGGCATCGCTGTTCGCCTCGATGGAACCGGCCAGCGTGACCCTGGCGGATGCGCTGCAGCTGCTGTCGCTGCCGCGCGAGGTCGGTGTCGATGACGGTGAGGTCATCACCGCGCAGAACGGCCGCTACGGGCCGTACCTGAAGAAGGGCAGCGACTCGCGCTCGCTGGCTGAGGAATCGCAGATCTTCACCATCACCCTCGACGAGGCGCGGCGCATCTACGCCGAGCCGAAGCGTCGGGGCCGGGCCGCGGCGAAGCCGCCGCTGAAGGCGCTGGGTGACAACGACGTCTCCGGCAAGCCCATGACCGTCAAGGACGGCCGCTTCGGTCCCTATGTCACCGACGGCACGACCAACGCTTCCCTGCGTAAGGGTGACAGCCCGGAGACGATCACCGACGCGCGTGCCAACGAGCTGCTCTCCGAGCGCCGTGCGAAGGAGGCCGCCAACGGCGGGGCACCGGCGAAGAAGACCACCCGCAAGGCCGCCAAGAAGACCACGAAGAAAACGACTGCGAAGCGGCCGGCCCAGACCACCACGCGGGTGGTCAAGGCCGGCGCGAGGAAGAAGTAGACCATGACCCTGAGCGTGCAGGATCTCCTCCACCGGACCCGGGCGGGCGTGGCGGCCCTGACGGAGTCGGCGTTGGCGGCCCGTTCCGAGCCCGAGCGCCTGGGCTACCTCGCGGTAGGTGAACTGGCCCTGTGGGCACGTCTGTTCAACTGGCGGCGGATCTACCCGGTCCTCCGTCCCAGCCTGCTGCCGCTGCTGGCGGGGACGGTGCTGCGCTCCGGGGTCCCCGGCGGGGAGAAGGTCTCCCTGCTGGCGGGACTGACCGCGGGCCTGATCGGAGACGTCGAGAAGTCCCGCACCCCCGACCGTCCCTCCACCCTCGGCATGCTCGGCGTGACCGGCCACCACCTGGCCTATTCCGGCCTGCTGCGGGGGCGCGGAGCGAGGGTGTCCACGGCGGGTGCGGCGCTACGGGGTGTGGTGTGGGCGGCCGGCATCGGGCTGGCGGTACGGCAGGACCGACAGCTGGTGCCCGCCGCCGTGATCGCGGGCGCGGCGGTGTCACTGAGCTCGACGCTGGCCGACGACCCCGCCCTCCGGTCAGGCGCCACCGCGCGCCCCGGTCTGGGCCACGGCGCGAACCTGGTGCTCGCCGCCGAGGGGCTGACCCTGCTGCGCGCTGCCCTGCTGGGAAGGGATGATCTGCCGGGCCGCCTGGTCGACGCCGGTGTACTCACGGCCACTGTCATCGGGCACCTGCTGCTCGTCGACGGGCTGGTGCGGGCTCAGGCGGCCTGACCGTCGGCCCCGGACAGATCCGGCAGGTCCACCTGCTGGCGAATATAGGCCAGCCGCTCCGGCAGGCCGGACACGAAGCACTCCAGCCGGAACTCCGCGGCGGAGAGCACCACCGTCATGTCGGCGTCCGCGAAGGACACCGCGGCCGGCCAGAACCCGGATAACCCCTCCGGCCCGTGTCGGTCGACCACCCGGCACCGCCCCCGCTGCCAGTCCTCCCCGATCCGGGTGAGGGTCTGCGCAACGTGTTCCGGGCGGAGCCTCCCCGTGGCGAGGACCGTGCCCAGGGTGCCGTTACGCAGTGACTCCACCCTGACCATGTGCAGCTCATCGGTCCCGTCCCGACGGCAGGAGACGATGTCGCCGGGCACCAGGCCCAGCTCCAGGGCGGCGTCGATGAGCTCGTGGAGATCCTCACCCCGCCGCCGGTGGCGGCGCGCACGGAGGACGACCGGGGTACCGGGGTAGTGGGCGGGGTGGACGGTGACACGGTGGATGCGCTGCTGTCTCTGGGGCATGACCGCATGATGGCAGCCCGGCCGAGCGGTGTCCCCGGCCCGGGGGCGGTGGCTGTGGATAACCCCGCTGGAACCCGGAACCATCCCCAGCCTGCGGGGGAGGTGGTTGACAGGACCCCGGATGCCCACCTCAGCCGAACACGGTCAGCAGGTACACCGCGAAGAGCATCAGGTGCGTCGCCCCGTGGACCGCGGTGACCCGCCGGCCGGCGAAAGTGGCCACGGACATCAGGCCGGTCACTGCGAGTAACACCAGGTTGACGGGGCTTTCGGCGAAAACCACCTGCTGGCCGGTGAGTAGGGAGATGAGCAGCACCGTCGGGATCGTCAGCCCCAGGGTGGACACCAGCGCCCCGTGGGTCAGGTTGCTCACGCGCTGGATCTCCCCGCCCGCGGCGGCGCGCAGGGTGGTGATCGTCTCAGGCAGGAAGACGATCGTGGCGATAATGATGCCCGACAGTGCCAGGGGGGCGCCGGCGCGGGCGAGGGAGACGTCGAGAAGCCTGGCCATATCGTGGCTGAGCAGCACGATCGGCAGCACGGTGGCCAGCAACATCCCCACCCGGGTGGCGATCTCGACGCGGTGCTCCGCGATGACCTGCGCCACCGGTGGGGGCGGAACCACCTCCCCGACCTCGACGATCCGCACCTCGCGGAAGTCCTCCTTCTGCGCGCCCATCTGGCGGAACAGGAAGAAGCCGTAGAGCAGGATCGTCAGCGCGGTGACGGACACCGCCTGAGAAGTGGTGAAGGTACCACCGATGCCGATGACCACCGGCAACACGAAGCCGACCGCGCCCAGCAGCACGATCATCGACAGGTAGGCGGAGACACCGGTGCGGTTGTGGGCCATCGCGCCGCGGCGCAGGCCGCCGACCAGCAGTGCGAGACCGAGCACCAGGTTGAGGATGATCATCGTCACCGCCATCACCGAGTCGCGCGCGATGGTGGGGTGCTCGCCGGGGCCGAGCATGACCGCGGAGATGAGGATGACCTCGACGGTCACGATCGACAGGGTGAGCACCAGCGTGCCGTAGGGATCACCCAGGCGCCGGGCCAGGGCCTCGGCCTGTTCCATCACGCCGAAGGCACACACCACGATCACGGCGACGATCGCGCCGAGCACCGCCCATCCCGCGCCCACCCCGAGCGCGGTCACCGACGCCTCCGGCACCAGTGAGAGCACGAGGAAGGCACCCCAGCCCAGGGCGATGCGGGCAAAGGACACAGACATGAGAGGAGGGTTCCTTGTCCGGGGCCGTCCCCGACCGAACAACACCGGCACCGGGTCGTCCCGGTCGGAGATGATGAGCACCGATGCTATCGCCGGTTCACGGGGCGCGGCAAGCCCGGTCCCCGCTACCGGGGCGGGGTGGTCTCGACGGTGCGGGTGGCGGTCTGTTCCTCGGGCCGGGCGGAGGGGAGGAGCCGCATGGTCACCTGCACCACCACTCCCACCAGCAGGGCCGCGGCGACGGTGCCTTCCCGCACGCCGACCACCTCGTGGGCGAAGACCAGGGACAGGGCCACGGCGCTGAGCACCAGGGTGGTGTCGAACTGGATTTTCACGGAGCTGAAGCGCAGCGGCTTGCGGGTCCCGAACTTCCGGATGAGTTCGTTGCTGATCGTGAGGATGAGGGCCTCCCCGGCCAGCGGGGTCGCCCGGGCCCTGACCTGGAGCGTCACTCCGATGCCGACGAACACGATGCCGATCACCACCAGGGCCCACTGCTGCCAGTAGGCGGAGTGGTCGACCCCGCGCACCAGCCACAGCGCCAGGTCGTTGAACAGACCGAAGATGAAGAGCACGGGGATCTGGAGCAGCTGGATCAGCGGGAAGCGGCGGCGCAGGAGGAGGATCTGCCCGAGCAGGAAGACCAGGTTCATCGCGATCATCAGTGTGCCCATCGTCAGGGGCGTGATGATGCTGAGCACGTAGGGGACACTTGAAATCGGGGTGGTGCCCAGGTCACTGCGGATGGCGAAGGCGATGCCCAGCGACATGACCGCCAGACCGAGAAAGAGAAGAAGATAACGGACGGCCACGTCGGCCAGGGTGGAGATACGCAAGATCAGGACCTTCTGCAATTATCGGGTCCACGAGGGTAACCCGGGGACAGTGATCCCAGGGTAGTCTCCTGCTCCAGCACAGGTATTACCTGTTCACCCGCGCTGCGGTAGACGAGACAGCATCAGGAACGGTCGGCCATGGTGGGGCGGATGGGCCGCGCCAGCTGGGTCATCTCCCGTCGCCCGCGCAGCTCCACGGACTTCAGCACGGTCCAGCGCGCCTGCTCCGCCTCATTCGCCCCACGCAGGGTCGCCGCAGAGGTCAGGACCCGGCCCGGGGTGTCCTTGGCCAGATCGGTGAGCCGGGCGGCCTGGTTCACGGCATCGCCGATGACGGTGTACTCGAAGCGGTCGTGGCCGCCGATGTGGCCGGCGACGACGTGTCCGGCGGCCACCCCGATGCCCGCCTGCAGCTCCATGCCCTTGAGCTCCTGCCGCAGTTCCCGGGCCGCGGTGAGGGCATGCGAGGTGGCGTCGGTGAGCGGCAGCGGGGCGCCGAAGACGGCGAGCGCCGCATCGCCCTGGAACTTGTTGATGATGCCGCGGTTGCGGTGGACGACCTCGACGACGTGCTCGAAGAACTTGTTGAGCTCCTCGACGACCTCCTCGGGGGAGTGGTTCACGGCGAAGGAGGTGGAACCGATGACGTCGACGAACAGCACCGCGACCTTACGGTCCTCACCGCCCAGGGTGGGGCGTTCCTCCAGGGCGCGCTTGGCGACCTCCGTGCCGACGTAGCGGCCGAAGATGTCACGTACCCGCTGGCGCTCCTTCAACCCGCGCATCATCTCGTTGAAACCGGCCTGCAGGACGCCGATCTCGGAGCCGTCGTAGATGTCGACCTCGGCGTCGGTTTCACCGCGCCGGACGCGGTTGATGGCGTCCTGCAACTCAAGAATGGGGTCGACGACGCTCATGGTCGACAGGGTCGTGCCCACGAATCCGGTGAGCAACGCCGTGACCGCCAGGGCGGCGACGGCGGGGATGATATCGGCGGCGTCGGGGGTGAAATAGCCCGCGGCCTGCCCCAGCAGGAGCAGCAGAATGCCCAGCACCGGCACGGCCGTGGTCATCGTCCAGGTCATGCGCAGCCGCTGCTTGATCGGCGGCTCCAGGGTGGAGTCCTCGAAGCGTCGGGCCAGCGCCTCCGCGGCCACGGGGCGGACCAGGCGCTCGGCCTGCAGGTAGGTCAGCAGCACGATGACCATGCCCGCCAGGAAGGTCGCGGTACCGATGACCAGGGCGGCCCGCCCACTCTCCCGGGAGACGACCATCACCGCGATGGCGATGCCCATGAGCCACACCACCGCGCACACCACCGTCTGGTAGACGGGGATGCGCATGACCAGGTTGCGCACCATGTTCGGGTCATGGTCATCGGGACTGCGCTGCCAGTCCAGCACCGGACGGAACAGGAAGAAGGTCACGACGATGCCGACGACCACCGCGAAGACCAGGTAGGACAGGCCCACCGCCGTCAGCTGCGGGATGTCGGTGGAGAAGGATTCCAGCTCCGGCATCGGGACGAGGAGCCGGACGAAGGCCATGATGGCCAGCGCGCCGATGACATTGAATCCGAGCACGACAGCGGCATAGAGGGGCCAGGATGTGCCCCACAGCCACTTCAGCGCACGCAACAGTCGACTCATGTTTGCCCACTTTATCCTCACCGACCCTGTGGTGGGGGCACCCGGATAGGCTGGGAGGGGTGAACACCGTTCCACTCACCGTGTCCCACCGTCTCGCCGACACCCCGACCGTCCGTGACACCGTCCTCGCGGCCGCCACAGCCGCCCGGGCGAAGACCCGCGGGGAGACCACCGACCTGGGTCGTGCCATGACCCATTCCTGGGTGCTCACCGGCCCGCCCGGCGCAGGGCGCTCGCTCGCGGCTGTGGCGCTGGCCGCCGCGCTGGTGTGCACTGATCCGGAGGAGCCGGGGTGTGGCCACTGTCAGGACTGTCGCGATGCCTTCGCCGACGCCCACACCGACGTCCTCCACATCGTGCCCACCGAGCTGTCGTTGAGCATCGATGCGATGCGGGAGGTACGCCGGGAGGCGGCGAAGCTGCCGACGGTCTCGCCCTGGCGGATCATCATCATCGAGGGCGCCGACCGGCTCACCACCGCGGCCGCCGACGCCCTGCTCAAAACCGTGGAGGAACCGCCGGAACACACCGTCATCCTGCTGATCGCGCCCTCCACGGATCCGGAGGACTTCTCCCCGACGCTGCGCTCGCGCTGCCGGCACCTCTACATCCCGGCGCCGTCGGTGGAGGAGATCGTGCGCATCCTCATCCGTGAGGAGGGGGTGGCGGAGGCCGACGCCCGACTCGCGGCGGTGGCCTCGCTGCAGCACGTGGGGCGCGCGCGTCGGCTGGCGACCGATGAACCCAGCCAGCAGCGGCGCGCCCGCATCCTTAACCTCGCGGAGCTGGTCTTCCACCGTGACGAGGCCTTCCAGGCCTCCCTGTCCTTCGTGAAGTCCGTGGAGAAGGAGGTCAAGGAGCTGCTCGACGCCGAGAACGCCACCGAGCTCGCTGAACTCGAACGATCACTGGGTAAGGGCGGGCGCGGTAAGGGAACCCAGAAGGCGATGACGGGTTCCGCGGGGGCGATCGCAGAACTGACCAGGCGGCAGAAGGCGCGCAGGACCCGGCGGGTGCGTGACCCACTCGATCTGGCGTTGGTGGACCTCAGCGGCCTCTACCGCGATGCCCTCATGCTGGCCACGGGCGCGCAGGTGCAGCTGACCCACCCGGACTTCGAGGGCCTCTCCCGTGACCTGGCCGCCCGGGTATCCGAGTCGGGCCTGGTGGCCTGCCTCGACGCCATCGCCGGCTGCCGGAAACACATCGGCCACAACGTCTCCCCGATCATCGCCTTCGACGGCATGCTCGGCCGCATCCGCAAGGCCTGTGGGGCGGCCTGAGCTGGGTCGGAGCGATGTCACTGGTGGTGGTTTCTTCATGACCGGCCCCGTGCGGTAGGATATTCTCCTGGTGTGATCGCCCATCCGGTCACCCCGCCGCCTTAGCTCAGTCGGTAGAGCGTCTCACTCGTAATGAGAAGGTCAGGAGT
>CAZTIZ010000067.1:0-10815 GCA_964613845.1 uncultured Corynebacterium sp. | reverse complement strand
AACCCACTCGCCGCGGAGATCAGTCACTCACCGAAAGCCGATCGGTGGATTGAGGCTTAGATGATCTTCGGCTCACCGGTCGATCAACCCTGCCGCCCAGTCCACCACCCAGGCGTTGGTGGTGGTCCCCGGAATCACGTTGGGGTTGGTGGCGTAGAGCGCGTGCACCCCGTCCGCGGCGACGAGCTCCAGTGCCCGTTCGAGCGCATTGCCCACGCCCAACGGAGCGTCACAGATGCTGTCGCTGGGGGCGCAGATGTCGTAGGTCCGGTCCTGCAGCTCACCGAAGCCACCCGGCCGGGGGCCACGCATCGTGGCCCCGGGCACGACCGGCTGGACGAAGAGGTTGAGCGCCTCCAGCGAGACCTCGGCCCCGACCCCGGCCACGGGGTTGCCGGGCACCTGTCCCACACCAGGCTCCCGCCGCCCGTCGGCGATCAGGGCGACACCCCTGACCCGTTCCGCGGGGATGACCCCGTGTCCGTGTCCGATCCGGTTGGCCACATCACCGACGATGACCGCTCCCTGGGAGAAACCCGTGAGGATGTAGTCGGTGGCGGGACAGACCTCGTGCATGTGTCGGAGCTCGCCCTCCAGCGTCGCGATGCCCTCGTTGCGTGACTCGTCGTAGGTCATCTCGTGCTGGGCGTTGATGTTGCGGAACTGCGCGGTGTAGGGCAGCGTCCACACCTTCACGTCGTCGGGGGCATAACGCTCCTGGAGCGGCTGCGTGATCGACAGCATGAAGCTGTACGGGTTCGCGCTGGGGTTGACGGGGTCGTCATCAGGGGCGGACTCCCAGGAACCCGGGGCAGCGATGACCTCTACCTCCGCGCACCAGTCCGGCTGCTCAGAAGGGATCGGGAGCCCGATCGGCGGGGCAGGTTCGTCGGTGCGGATCAACCACTGCACCCCGCCGACGAGGATCAACGCCAGGACGAGGAGCACCGCGAGGACGGTGAGTACCTTTCTCATCCCTTTAGCAGTACGCTCCCCGGGCCGCATTCTCAATCAGGGGAACGATCTCAGCCGGATCGAGGTCGGTGCGCCCCTGCGCCACGAGCTGCCCCGCGACCGCGGTCACGGTGACCTGGTCGACGCCGGAGCCGTCATCGCGGCACACGGTGCCCGCCGCACCGATGAGCTGGTCCTCGACACCCTCGACGTCGATGCCCTCACCTGACAGGTCCTCCAGGTAGGTGACGTCCTCCTCGGTGCGGGCGATCTGCGGGTCGGGGACCTCCTCGATCTCCTGGGCTCCGCTGTCCTGTGGCTGCGGAGCGCGCGATGCCTGGGCGTCGGCGTCCCCAGGTTCCTCCCCGGGACGGTCCGGTGTGGTCTGCGGTGCCCGATCCAACGGGGCGACGGTGCCGTCGACATCGTCGCTCTCGACTGTCGCGCCACCACAGGCGGCGAGGGCGGCCGTCGAGAAGATAGTGGCCAGGGCGAGTGCGGTCTTTCCGAATCGCATGACTAGTCCTGCTCTTCCGTGAAGTTGTTCTCTTCCTGGATGTCGCCGTTGAGCTGGCGGATGGTGCCGTTCTCGAATTCCACGACCTGGCCGCCGGCCGGGATATCGGCCTGATCGGCGACCGGGAAGCCGTAGGGGCCCTGCTCCCACCGGGTCTCGCCCCAGCGGTTGAAGATGTCACCGTAGAAGATCATCTGCGCGCCGGTGCGCGGGGACCAGTAGAGATTGCCGTTCTCGAACTCCTGGAAAGCTCCCCCGCTGATCAGCCGCTCATTGGAGGTGGGGAAACCGAGGGCGGAATCAGCGGTACCGAGTTCCCCGTACCTGGCCGCGATGACACCGCGCACCCACCGGGCCTCGCCCTGCGGGTTAACGAGGACATAGCCGCCCTGGAACTGCTGGAGCGTGCCCCCGGCGACCTGGCGGGCCGGGCCGGTCGGGTAGCGCAGGTCGCCGGCCTCCCAGCCGATGTCGGCCCAGGCGTCGAAGACGTCTCCCGGGACCGCGTGGGCACCGGTGGCCGGGTGCCAGTAGATGGAGCCGTTCTCGAAGTGGACGTAGCGGCCCGCCCCATCCGGGGTGATGCGCTCGGAGGTCCTCGGGAAGCCGAGCCAACCGGCGGGTCCATCGAGCTCGTTGTAGCGGGCGTTGATCGCGCCGAAAAGTCCGCGTGCCTCGGTCGCCGGGGACCAGTAGGCGGAACCGCCGCGGAAGTCCTGGCGGACGCCGTCCCCGACGGCGTACTGGTCGTTGACGCAGGAGCCGAGGACACTGGAGGGGATGGCACCGGAATTGATGCCCTCGGCGATGGCGCCGACGGGCTCACAGTCCGCACCCCGGTCACCCTCCGGGATGTTCAGGGCATTGGCCATGTGCGGCCAGGCCTGGGTCATCTCGAACTGCCAGTAGGGCCAGGAGTGGACGCCGGAGGGGCGGAAGCGGGTGATCACGGACACGTCAGCGGCATTGGCGTAGTTGACGAAGGTCTCGGTGGTCATCCGGGAGATGACCTCCAGGCCGACGCCCGCGGCGTTCGCCGGGCCGGTGGCCACGGAGTCCGGGGTGCCGTAGTCGTCCCGGCCGGAACCGGAGGAGACGTAGATCGTCTTGCCCGCCAGCGCCTCGATGCCCAGCTTCGGGTCGTGGTCGATCCAGTCCTGGGAGCCGAAGCGCCCCCACATCGCGCGGGAGTTGTAGCCACCGGCGTCGAGCTGGGCGGCGGTGATGGCCTCCGGCATGCCGGGGGTGGTCACGTCCAGGTAACCGGAGAAGGAACCCACGAAATCGAACAGGTAGGGGTGTCGCTGCGCGAGGTTCATCGCGGCGGTGCCGCCCATGGAGA
Source organism: uncultured Corynebacterium sp. (assembly GCA_964613845.1). Classification (GTDB taxonomy): domain Bacteria; phylum Actinomycetota; class Actinomycetes; order Mycobacteriales; family Mycobacteriaceae; genus Corynebacterium. The sequence goes on along the minus strand of CAZTIZ010000067.1, from coordinate 8,002 downwards.
TGCCGACGACCGCGCGGTCCCGGTTGGACCGGAACCCGTTGTCGAGCACCGGGACCAGCTCCTGGGTGAGGAAGGTCTCCCACTGGTAGTTCTTGCCGTTGTCCGGTTCGTTCCAGTCGGCGTAGAAGGAGGACTCACCGCCGACCGGGAGAATGACGTTGACGTTCTTGTCGGCGTAGAACTGCTCGATGTTGGTCTCGATGGTCCAGCCGCTGTTCGTCTCGACGGCGCGCAGACCGTCGAGCGCCCAGACCTCCGGGAAGGTGCGGCCCGGGTCCGAGTGCCAGTCCCGGGCCAGCAGGATCTGGACCTGCATGAGCTCTTCCGGCATGGCCGACGACTGGATCCACACCGCGATGCGGCGGTCGGTGATCCACTCCACGCGGTCGACCTCGACGCCGTCGGGCAGGCCCTCGACGTTCGGGTACTCGGTGTCCACCGGGGCGCGCTGGGTGTCACCCTCGCTGCGGAGATAGTCGCTGAAGGAGCTCTGGGCGTGGACGGTGGGGGTGATGGTCAACCCCACTGCGAGCGCAGCGGGAACGGCAGTGGCCGCCAGCCAGGCGGAGCGGCGGCGGCTGCTCCGCCGGGAGGAACGGGATGCGGTGTCGCGCATGTGTCAGTCCTAGGTCTAGAGATGGCTTCGGGGGCGTCAGGGTGGGCAGGACGACCCGGCCCCGGCACCGAGGGGGATGACGCAGAGTGTACTGTGCCGGTGGTCGGGACGATCCTGCCCCGGGGGTTCCCCTCCCCCGGAACGATCTCCGCCCCGGTCCGGGTGTAGCTCGGTGCCGGTCAGCCGGGCCGCTCGTGGACCCGATCAGGCTGTATTCAGATTTTAGTGTGGCCGACCCCGCCCCCACCCGTGGGGATGGCGGAGGGGCATCAACCGTGAATCTAACTCAAGCTTAAGTTGAACTTGAGACTTGGGGAAGCGACACACCGCCCGGTAGCCCCTTTTTCTCCCCTCCGGGGGCAAGCGGCAGGGGCCGGCCGGTGAGCCACAGAAAAGAGTTGATGCCCTGACCACAGGGTGCGGTCAGGGCCTCAACAATGATTCCTCGCAGGTCAGTGGGCGTTCATCACGTCCAGCACGCGACCTCGGGTCTTATCCAGCTGGGAGCCGAACTGGGTCCAGTTGTGGATGCCGGTGGCCGGGTAGTCGGCGGTGACCGGCAGGCCGATCACGTCGGCCTTGGCGTGGAAGGCACGGGTGGTGGCCAGCGCCAGGACCTCCAGCGGGGTACCGGAGGCCTTCAGGTTTGCCGGGTAGTGGTCATCCTCGGGGCCCCACTGGCCGGAGGCCGCGGAGATGTAGACGTCCATGCCGCGCAGACCCTCCATGTTGTGGAAGGGGTCGTTCTCGTAGCGGCGCGGGTTGAGCACCGAACCGTACATCTCGTTGATGTTGTAGCCACCGGCATCCAGCAGTGCCAGACGAATCATGTTCTGCATACCGGGCGCAGACGGGGTGAGGTAGCCGGAGTAGGACAGCGCCTGACGGAACATGTTCGGGTGCTTGGCCGCGATGTTCAGCGCAGCGGTGCCACCCATGGACAGGCCGATGATGGAGTTGTTGTCCCGGGCGACGCCGAAGTTGCGCTCCAGGTAGCCCGGCAGCTCAGAGGTGAGGAAGGTCTCCCACATGTAGTTGGGGCCACCCTCCAGGTCATAGGTGGCGGAATCACCCTGCCAGTCGGCGTAGAAGGAACCTGCGCCACCCACCGGCATCACCAGGGTGATGTTGTTGTCGACGTAGCGCTCGGGCGCGTTGACGTCCACGGTCCAGGCGTTGGCACGATCCGTGGCGCGCAGGCCGTCGAGCAGGTAGAGGCCGGCGTTGCCACCGCGGGCCGCGGCCTGGATCTGGACGGTGATGTTCTTGCCGCTGGCCGGGGACCAGACCTCACAGCGCTGGACGTACCAGGCGATGCTCGGGTCCCAGTCGCAAGAACCGTTGGACGAGTTATCGGCACGCAGCCAATCACGCGGATCGGCGTTGGCGACTCCGGCCCCGCCGAACACCATGACGGTGAGGGCGGTGACGAAGGCGGTGATCAGCGCGATGACCCTGCGGTTCGCTTGGTTCAATCCGGTCAGGACGGACATTATTCTCCTCGACTTATACGGCACTGCTGCTCAGAGCTTCGGGGGGGCGACGCGGTGGTCGCTCACCCGCCAGGCATGATTCTGCACTTATTCTGTGGGGACTATCGGCACTGGCGTAGAGAGTGTTACCCCGCGACGGAACTCGGCACGGCTGACAGCTTAGAGCACGCGGGCCGAGAATACTCATTCAATTGTTACCGTACCGAAACAAATCTTCACTCATCCGGCCAGGCGATCTGTGGACCGTGATCCCCGAAGCTCCCGTCACCTGCACCGACATAATCCCTCGGGTCACTGCTCAGTTCCAGGGTACGGCCATCGGTCAGCGAGAAGGCGATGTTGTCGAGAAAACGTCCCGGGGTCAGTGGCGCACGGTAGGAGGCCAGGAGCTCGGCGATCTCCGGGGTGCGCAGGGCCTGGCGCGCCAGGGCCGTGGTTTCCCGGTCCACCCAGGGCGGCAACTGCCCGATATCGGCGGGGGAATCCGCGATCTGCCATTCCAGCGGCAGCCACTTGTCGTGGCCGACCCGCCCGTCCTCATCGCGGGGCTGTCGGGCGGCCAGCGGGGTGCTCAACCCCACGGTGTCGAGCACGCGCAGCTCCAGTGGAGTGTTCATGCTGGTCATCCCGAGGTTGATGAAGGAGATGCCCGGCGCCAGGTGGTTGAGGTCGGAGTCGTGGGGGATCCGCGGGGTGGTGATCCAGGAGGATCCCGGCTTCTCCTCGATCCCGATCATCAGCATCTGTCCCCCGTTCCCCTCCACGGCCCACCGGGCCACGTCCGCGAAGTTGTTCATCCGGTCCGTGCTCAGGAAGTCCTCCGCCAGCAGCGGCGGATCTCCCTGCTCCCGGTTGGTGGCATAGGTCCAGAAGTCTCGTTCGTCGACGATGACCAGCTCGTCCGCATACTCCTCCCCCCAGTCGAGATCGTGTCCGTCGATGATCACGGCGACGGCCCACCAGACCAGCGCCACCAGGCCGATGATCAGCGGTAGATCGTGACGCGGGGAGAAGCCGCTGAGGTCGAGCACCGGCACCACCGCGATCGGTAGCAGCAGGGCGAACAGCGGCAGCAGCAGCATCCGTCCGTGCATGAAGTCACCGCCGACCCGGATCACGTAGAGGACGTGCAGCGCGGCGGCGAGCACGATCAACGCGATCACGCCGAGGGGGGTGCGCAGCCGCATCCGACCGGAGTACCCCTCCGCCACCGGCGTTTCCTCCGGGGTGTCCTGCTCTACGGCCTCGGCACGCGCGGTGAGTCCCTGCGTGAGGAGCACCCGCCAGCCGGTCACTCCCGCGATGACCACGCCGATGCCCAGGGCCAGCCACAGCCCATAGGGGGTAGTCAGGTCCAACACGTAGCCCCAGCCGCGGGCCCACTCGCTCTCACTGGCGGATTTCGCCACAGCGGTGTGCGGTGTGATCAGGCCGTAGTAGCCCATGCGGAAGAACTGGTAGGCCGCCGGTACCGGCAGCGCCACCGCGAGGATGGCCGCCACCTGCCGCCAGGAGTGCGCGGCGACCAGCAACACGATGCCGGTCAGGCCCCCGTAGAGGGCCAGTTCGGGGCGCACCAGCCAGGACAGGCCACACCAGAAGGCCAGCAGATAGGTGGCGGTGTCCGCGCCCGGACCGTTGAGATGGTGGCGCCCGGTACGGCGGGGCTGGACCCACCGCACCAGCAGCCACCACAGCACCGCGATCCACAGCAGGGACAGCCCCCACTCCAGGCCGGAGGTGGCGAAGTCACGGGCGGGGGGAAGCGCCAGGTAGATGATGCCACCGGCCGGCAGGAGCAGCAGGTTGCGACGGCCCCGGTGGAGTCCGGCGGTGGCCCACACGGAGATCGCCAACGCGGCGGTGGTGAAGATCAGCGCCAGCCACATCGCGATCATCTCCAGGCGCGCATCACTGAACAGCGCGACCAGATAGATGAGGTACTGCCACAGCGTGGAGGTATTCGCCTCCACGCGTTCACCGATGTTGAAGACCGGCCCGTGGCCGGCCAGCAGGTTGCGCACAGTGCGCAGCACGATCAGCCCGTCGTCCGAGATCCAGCGGCGCTGCCATCCCCCGACGAAGGCGAAGACACCGACGGTGAGGAGGCTGAACACAGCGCTGAGCATGGTGACCGAGGCCCTGGTCTGCAGTGGTGACCGGGCCTCGCGGGCGGCTGTCGTCATGGGGACAGATAGTAGCAAGGCAGCCCCCGGGCCCGGAGTTCATGTGCGCCACCGACGGATGGGGTGGGGAGCTAGAGCAGGGGCACGAGGTACACGGCGAGCACGATGCACAGGATCCACAGCAGCGCCAGGGCCTGCAGTACCCGGTCCGACAGCGCCAGCTCGTCCGGGGCGCCGCCGGCACCACGGTCGACGTCGGCGGCATAACGCAGGATCGCGATGGTGAACGGCACCATGGACACCTGGTACCAGACCCCGGCCATGCCCCCGACCTCGTTGGAGAGCTCGAAGCCCCACAGTGCATAGGACATGACGACGGCCGTGGCGGCCAGCGTCCACACGAAACGCAGGTAGGTGGGGGTGTATCCCTGCAGGGAACGGCGGATCCGGGCGCCGGTGCGCTCGGCGAGCAGCAGCTCGGAGTAGCGCTTACCGGAGGCCATGAACAGCGAGCCGAAGGCCGCGACCAGCAGGAACCACTGGGACAGGGTGATGCCGGCGGCGACACCACCGGCCATGGCGCGCAGCATGAAGCCGGAGGAGACCAGGGCGATGTCGATCACCGGCTGGTGCTTCCAGCCGAAGCAGTAACCCAGCTGCAGCGCGATGTAGACGGCCACCACCACGGCCAGCCCCCACCCGGAGGAGGCGAGGAAGGACAGGCCGATGGCAGCGATGATGAGCGCCACGGACATGAGATAGGCCACGGAGACAGGCAGCACGCCCGCCGCGATGGGACGGAAACGCTTGGTGGGGTGCTCCCGGTCAGCGTCGACGTCCTTGGCGTCGTTGACCAGGTAGATCGAGGAGGCAGCCAGGCAGAAGACGACGAAGGCGAGGAGGACGTCGAGAATCGTCCGGCCGTCGGTGAGCGCATCCGCACCTGCGGCTGCGGGGGCGGCGATGACGAGGACGTTCTTGACCCACTGCTTGGGTCGCATCGCCTTGATCATGCCGTCGACGAGGTTCTTCGGCGGCTGACGCTTCTTGTTGCTGTCGATGCCTTCGGTGTGGGGCTCGGACCCCACGAACTGCGGTGTCTGGTCGGTCACGCGGTCTTCCTCTCAATCTCAGTGACGGCACGGGCGGTCGCCACCCCCAGCAGGGCGCCGAAGAGAGTGTCGGACGGGTAGTGCACTCCCAGCACCATACGCGAGGCCATCATCACCGGAATGCCGGCGAGCGGCCAGGACGAACCGGTCAGCTGCGACAGGGAGGTCAGGGCCGCGGCCGATGACGTCGAGTGGGAGGAGGGGAAGGACAGCCTCGAAGGCGTACCCACCCCCACCCGGATCCGGGGATCGTGGGGGCGACGGCGGCGCACGATGCGCTTGATCACCACGGAGGCGGCGTGGGAGGTGAAGGCGGAGACCCCCACGGCCACCCACTGGCGGCGACGCGGCTTGTCGACGACCGCGCCCCCCGCCGACAGTGCCAGCCAGCCCAGGGAGTGCTCACCCAGGTGGGAGAGACCACGGGATGCCGGACGCACACCGGGGCGGTCGTAGAGCGCCTTCTGCACGCCGACGAGCAGGTCGATCTCAGTCATGGAAGATCCTCCCCCAGGAGTCACGTCGGGTCAGTTCGGGCTGGGCGGCGCGGTAGCGCGCACGCATCTCCTCGAAACGCTCCGCGACCTCCTTCTGCAGGCGCAGGGTCTCGCCGATGAGTTCCTTGGCGGTCGCCCGGTCGCGCTTGCGGTAGGCGACGCCGTTGTTGCCGGCGGTGGTGACGGTCGCTCCGTCGAGACGCGAGAGCGAGAACCAGCGGGCCTCATCAGAGGTGAGGTTGACCTGCGGGGTCTCGTGATGGCGCGCATCTTCCTTACCCAGCGAGTGCTTCAGTCCCTTCAGTAGCCAGCCGACCTTCTTGACCTTGGCCAGGCGGCCGCCGATGTCGGCGGTGGGCACCCCCGGCGCGCCCGAGGCGGGCGGCAGCTGCGCGGAGGAGGGGATGACCTGCGCGTCGGGGTAACGCTGGCGGATGGCGTTGATGCGCGGCAGGGAGGATTCGAGGATGTCGAAGAGCTGGTCGGGGCCGGCGAGGAAGTCGCGCATGGCCTCGATCTGGATGGCCAGGGTGGAGTACTCCAGGCACATGACGTGCTTGAAGGCGGACCTGCGCAGGGAGGCGATGATGCCGTCGACGGGCCCGTCATGGTTGAGGGCGGCGACGATGAGCCGGTTGCGTAGGTGGAAGTAGGCCTGCCAGTCGATGGCGTCGTCCTTGTCGGCCCAGGCCATGTGCCAGATGGCCACGCCCGGCCAGGTGACGGTGGGGAATCCCGCCTGGGTGGCGCGCAGGGAGTATTCGGTGTCGTCCCACTTGATGAACAGCGGCAGGGGCTGGCCGACCTGTTCGGCGACGATGCGGGGGAACATGCACATCCACCAGCCGTTGTAGTCGACGTCGATGCGGCGGTGCAGGTCACGGGAGTTCTCGGCGTCGGGGTCACGCTCGTCGCCGGGTTCACCACGGTCACCGAGGGGGTGGCGGGCGAAGTCGTGGTCGTAGACGGAGTGGGGGGCGGCACCCCACATGAAGTCGTGGCGGCCGACCATCTCACCCATGGTGCGCAGCTGGGAGCGTTCCTGCAGGTTGAGCATCTGTCCGCCGAGGATGAAGGGACTCTTGGCGTAACGGGCAACCTGGATGGCGCGCAGAATGGAATCGGGTTCGATGGCGATGTCGTCGTCCATGTAGAGGATGTAGGGCGACTGCGCGGCGCCGGCCGGGCCGTCGCCGAGTGCCTCGTACATGATGCGGGAGTAGCCGCCGGAGCCACCGAGGTTGCCCTGGCGGAACTCGTGGAAGCGTGTCCCGAAGTGGGCGACCACCTCGTCGTAGCCGGGTTCGTCGGCGGGGTGACGGTTGCCCTGGTCGGGCATGATGACGGCATCGATGGCGGCGTCGACGTCTGGGTCGGAGGCCAGGGCCTGCAGCGCGGCGACGGCATCGGTGGGCCGGTTGAAGGTGGGGATACCGACGGTGGCGCGCGCCTCGAAGGGGCCGACGGTGGATCCGTCGGGCATGGTCTGCGGGCCGGGGGCGCGGTCGGCGTACCAGCCGGCGTCGGTGATGAGGGTCCCGCTCTCGGCGGTGACGTCGAACCAGATCCAGCCGCCGTCCTCGAAGTGAGACAGGGGGATGTCGAACTCGACGGTCTCGTCGGTGGCCAGACGGCCGTCGACGGCAACGCGGGTGCCGTCGACCTTGGAGCGGTAGACGTCGACGTTGGCGGTGCCGGCGACCTTCAGGTGCAGGATGACGTTGTCCAGCTGCGACCAGCGGCGCCAGTAGCTGGCGGGGAAGGCGTTGAAATACGTCTGGAAGCTGGCCTCACTGCCGGCGGGGAGAGTGACGGTGAAGCGGTCCTTCCAGGTCAGACGTTCCTTGTTCTGCTCGGCCTCGATGAGGTAGAGCATGCGCACATCGTGCGGCTCGCCCCGGCCGGGCAGCAGGATCCGCTGTAGCGGCTCGACGGCTCTGCTGCCGACGGGTGTGTGGTCGGTGTCGTTCACGTTGCTCAACACTGCCTTTCGACGACTCCTCGGTGGCCTCCCCAGGATGCGGGGCGGCGTGGTTCTCGACCAAGACTAGTAGGCCGCCCCGGATATTCACTCTGTACACGCGATGGCTCCCGACCGTATCCTTTAAGGTGTGAAGTCCATCACCCGCCATGTGGCTGCCGCAGGCCTCGCCGCGGC
>CAZTIZ010000066.1:0-11217 GCA_964613845.1 uncultured Corynebacterium sp. | reverse complement strand
CAACGACTGGGTCCAGCTTGCCGTCCTTGGCAGCCTGGGTGAGGTTGCGGCCGAACTGGTCCAGGACCAGGGAGTTGGAACGCTCCCCCGGGCCACCCTGGCCGGGCTGACCGCCCCGGGCGGCACCGGTACCGGCGCCGATCGGACCACTGCTCTGGCCGCCGGCACCCTGCCCGCCCTCCGGGCTGCCGCCCTGACCGCCCTCGTAACCGGAGAGCAGCTGGATGACCTGCTGGCGCACGCGCGGCAGATCAGCACCGAGCTTGACCAGCACCTGGGCGGCCACGCCCTCGCCCTCGCGGATGAGACCGAGCAGCAGGAACTCGGTGCCGATGTACTTGTGGCCCATCTGGAGCCCCTCCCGCAGGGAGAGCTCCAGGACCTTCTTGGCACGCGGGGTAAAGGGGATGTGGCCGGTGTGCGGCTGAGTGCCCTGGCCGATGATCTCCTCGACCTCCTGACGGACAGCATCCAGGGAGATCCCCATGGACTCCAGCGCCTTCGCAGCCACGCCCTCACCCTCATGGATGAGGCCGAGCAGGATGTGCTCGGTACCGATGTAATTGTGGTTGAGCATCCGCGCTTCTTCCTGAGCAAGGACGATAACGCGACGTGCACGGTCGGTGAACCGTTCGAACATGTCGTACCCCTAACCTTTGTGGCTAACTTGTCACCCACTGTAACGCGCGTAAGGGGTGATCAATTTACCCTCGACCGGCCAACCCCCGGAAAACCCACTGTCTGTGCTGGTCACGGCAATGTACGCCGGTAGCGAACAGGAGATTCCGGACAGCCGGGCACCCCACGTTCCGGGCCGGTGGAAAGTTGCGGCCGCCCCGGGGCCCGGGCGCACCCGACTACCCTCGGGGAGGACCGGGCCCCCGGTCCCCGCCCCTGTCGGAGAAGGTGAGCACGATGCGGTTCCTCCACGATCCCACCCCGCCCCACGAGCTGACCTACGCCGAGGTGTTCCTGGTTCCCTCCCGTTCCGACGTCGGCTCGCGCATGGCCGTGGACCTGGCCACCCCGGACCCCTCCGGCACGACGGTCCCCGTCGTCGTATCCAACATGACGGCCGTCGCGGGCCGACGCATGGCCGAGACCGTCGCCCGGCGCGGCGGGCTGGCGGTGCTGCCGCAGGACGTACCCGCTGACATCGCGGCGGAGACGATCCGCCGGGTGAAGGGGGCGCACCTGCTCTTCGATACCCCGATCACCCTCAAGCCGCACCACACCGTGGGTTATGCCCGGAACCTGCTGCACAAGCGTTCCCATGGGGCGGGCGTCGTGGTGGTGGACGGGGCGCCGGTGGGGATGCTCACCGAGCAGGACCTGCACGGGGCGGACAACTTCACCCAGGTGGACAGCCTCATGTCGGCCACCCTGCTGACCCTGCCCGCCGACATCGCCCCGCAGGAGGCGTTCGCCCGGCTGCGGGCGGCCAGCCGCCAGCTCGCCCCGGTGGTGGCCGAGGACGAGGCGCTGCTGGGCGTGCTCACGCGGGCGGGTGCGCTGCGCTCGACGGTGTACACGCCGGCCGTCGATGACCGGCAGCAGCTGCGGGTGGGTGCGGCGATCGGGATCAACAGCCCCATCGAGGAGCGGGTGGGTGTGCTTCTCGACGCCGGTGCCGACCTCCTGGTCGTTGACACCGCCCACGGGCACCAGGGTGCCATGCTCGATGCCCTGCGCCGGGTGCGTGCCCTGGGAGTGGGCGTGCCGGTGGTGGCGGGCAACGTGGTGACGGGCCAGGGGGTGCGCGACCTGGTGGCGGCCGGTGCCGACATCGTCAAGGTCGGCGTGGGGCCGGGGGCGATGTGCACGACCCGGATGCAGACCGGGGTGGGGCGTCCGCAGTTCAGCGCGGTGCTGGAGTGTGCGGCCACGGCCCGGGAGTTGGGGGCGCACGTGTGGGCCGACGGCGGGGTCAGCCATCCCCGCGACGTCGCCCTGGCCCTGGCTGCGGGGGCGTCGAACGTGATGATCGGTTCATGGTTCGCCGGCACCTTCGAGTCACCCGGGGACCTGATGGTCGACGGTGAGGGGCGCCGGTACAAGGAATCGTTCGGGATGGCCTCCCGACGGGCCGTCGAGCGGCGCAACTCTGAGGTGGAGGCCTTCGAGCAGGCCCGGCGGATGATGTTCGAGGAGGGAATCTCCTCGGCACGGGTCTACCTGGACCCGGCCGGGGGTAGCGTGGAGGACCTGCTCGACACGATCACCTTCGGGGTACGCTCCGCCTTCACCTACGCGGGGGCGGATTCGGTGTCCTCCTTCCGGGAGCGCGCCGTGGTGGGCGTGCAGTCCGCGCAGGGGTATGCGGAAGGCCAGGCGAAGCAGACCATGAGTTGATAGATGGTTCATGAGGAGAAGATCAGGGTTGTGATGGCACTACACAGGTGGTCATGGATGTCCGTCTGGGCATCCCTCACTGTGGGGGCAGTCTTGGCCATCGCCGGACTCAATGGCTTCTACGTCACCATGCGGTGGTTGCAGTTGGAGGAGGCAAGCGTGGTGGGCCCCCTCCAACGCATTGAGACAGCATGGGGATACATGTGGCCCGCGCTGTGGTTCCTGGGCTATGGGGCGGTCGTGGGCATCGGCATGAAGACGCTGCCGAAAATAGCCTGAGGCCTCAGCGGGCAGGACACGCCCTCTCGTTCACGAGCGCGTGACACTCAGGAGGGGGTGTCCGTCGTCCTGTCCGCGGCGTCCTTCCCTGCCTCCACCACGCGCGTGACGAACAGGGAGCCGAGCAGCGCGATGAGGGAGAAGATCCCGGAGATCAGGAAGGCGGTCCGGGTGCCGGTGGCGGTGGCCTCCGCCACGTCGGCGCCCGCCTCGGTGGCGAAGGCGGTGCCGATGGACAGGGCCGCGATCATGACGGCGACGCCCGCGGCACCGGCGAGCTGCTGCAGGGTGTTGAGGATCGCGGAGCCGTAGCTGTACATGTGCGCGGGTACCGAACCCAGGGCGGTGGTCATCAGCGGCGTCATCATCAGCGACAGTCCGATCGAGAAGCTGATGTGCATGGCGATGATCGTGCCGATGGCCGTGTTCTGGTCGAGGGTGGTCATCCACCACACGGTGGAGGTCATCAGCAGGGCGCCGGGAATGAGGATCGGGCGGGGTCCGATGGAGTCGTAGAGGCGGCCGATCAGGGGTGCGGCCAGGCCCTGGAGCAGCCCACCGGGCATGAGCAGCAGGCCGGTGACCAGGACGCTCACCCCGACGGAGGTCTGCAGGTAGATCGGCAGGACCATGATGACGCCGAAGAGAGCGGCCATGGCCAACAGGACAACGACGAGCGAGACGGTGAAGTTGCGGATGCGGAAGGGGCTCAGATCCAGCAGGGCCTTCCCCGTGGCACCCAGGGTGATCTGGCGGCGGACGAAGCCGACCAGGCTCAGGGTGCCGATGATGACCGCGGCGATGGCGACGGTGCCCTCGCCCTCCAGGATCATGCCCATGGAACTGAGGCCGTAGACCAGGCCACCGAAGGCCAGGGCGGAGAGGATGAGGGAGAGCGGGTCGAAGTGCGCCGCGCGGGTCTCACCGACGTCGGTGATGAAATAACCGCCCACGACCAGTGCCAGGATGCCGATGGGCAGCATGAACCAGAACAGCCAGTGCCAGCTCAGGGAGCTGAGGATGAAACCGGACAGCGTCGGTCCCAGGGCCGGGGCCACCGAGATGACGATGGCGATGATGCCCATGACCGTGCCGCGGCGCTGCGGGGGGATGACCGTCAGGGCGACGGTCATCAGCAGCGGCAGGATCAGCGCCGTGCCGGTGGCCTGCACGATGCGGCCGGCCAGCAGGACGGGGAAGACCGGGCCGATGGCCGCGATGGCGGTGCCCACGCTGAACAGGGATAGGGCGGTGAGGAAGATCGTCCGGGTGGTGAAACGCTGCAGCAGGAAACCCGTGGCGGGGATGACCACCGCCATGGTGAGCATGAACCCGGTGGTCAGCCACTGCGCCAGGGTGGCGTCGATGGCGAAATCAGCCATGATGGCGGGCAGTGCCACCGACAGGATCGTCTCGTTGAGGATCATGACCATGGCGGAGGCGACGAGGACTGTCATGACGATCTTCACCTCACGGGGGATGGTGACCGCGGTGGGGTTGTCAGCCCGGGAGGTGCCGGTCTGGGTCATGGGGATAGAGCCCCTTTCAGGACAATGATCCGCCGTCACAGGGACTGGCGTCACTGTGCGGCGGGCCATGGGGGTGGAGGCAGGGAGCGGCCCGCGCTCTGGCGCGACCGACGGGAAGAGTTTAGGGCAATTAACTCACCGTGTACACACGGGGTGGCCGGCGGTACAGGGTCACCCGTTCGGCTGATTTCCCCCACCCGTGTTCCTGCCCACGGGAAAAGGCGGTGAGCTGGGAATAACATGGCGTTCATGAACCTTCTACGTGTCTCACGCCACGGTCTTTCAGGAGCGGTCGGCCTGCTCACCCTGGCGGTGGCGGGCTGCTCACCGGCGGGGAATGACCTGGTGGAGACGACGGTGATGGAAACCGCTGTGGTGACGGAGACTTCCACGAGGACCGCCACCGTGACCACCCCGGAGGACCGGTCGGCACCGGATACGGAACGTGCCCTGGCGGATCAGCCGTTGATCTCTGATCTGGGGGTGCGCACGGGTCGGTCGGTGGCCTTCGCCGGGGAGGTCTTCCAGGATTCCGCCATTCGCAGCGGGAATGTCTTCGGCAGTGACGTGGCCTATGTGGAGTACAACCTGGGTAACAACTACTCCACGCTCCTGTCGGTGCTGGGTGTCGATGACAACGCGGAGGAGAGTAACCAGTATGCGGTGTTGAAGTTCTACCTGGACAACCGGCTGGTCGCCGAGGAACGGGCGGAGTTCGCCACCCCGGCCAAGTTGGAGCTGGACGTGGCAGGGGCGACGAGGCTGCGCATCGAGTTCCACACCTATGATGCCGTGACCAATGAGGAACGAAAGCTTGCGGGAGCCGCCCTGGGTGGGCCGGTGCTCATCCGCTGACTCTCAGCCTCTGCCTCTACCGGCCGGGAACCGGCCATCCTCGATGAAGCGCAGCAGCAGCTCACTCTTGGTGGACACAGACCGGTCGTCGGCGAGGTACTTCTGCCGGACATTGGTGATGTGACTGCGGACGGTGTCCTCGGACACGCGCAGCTGACGGGCCACCCGTCCCTTCGAGGCGGCGGCGAACCAGGCGAGCACGACCTCCTCTTCCCGCGGGGTCAGAGCCGGAATGCCCGGAGAGGGCGCAGAAAGGGTGGGCATGAGAATCCGCTCCTGTCACTGGAGATATGGTGCCCCCACCTTTGCGGCCCTTCCCGCCGGACTCCAGCCCCTATTTTTCCTGCCCCCTGCATCGGGGGCAGAGTGAGCTGGGAAAACACCACCACGGCGCGGATTATGCGGGGGGCGGGGTGGGGCGGGGCGGGGCTGACCTAACCTGAACGGATGGAAACCATGCCGGAAATTCTGTCCCTCATCCACCGGGGTGCCGAGACTCCCGTGTCCCTGACACTGGCGGTGCCCCGCGCGGAGGAGCCCGCCTGCCGCTCCGGCTGGGTGATGGAGCCACAACTCTTCGCGCTTATCGACGCCGCCGGCCTCACCGTCCACCGCTCCCCCGCAGGTGTGCACGTGCTGCGTGACGAGGAAGATGTCCTGCGTGGGGTGGGGCAGGGCCGGTGGCTCTTCCAGGGCAGAGATATCCCCGCCCATGCCCACGTCGACGACCTGACGGTGTTCAGTCCGACCGGTTGTTTCCTTGACCAGGAGCGGCTCATCCGGGGGATGAACCTGATCGATGCGGAAGCCGATGGGATCACTGCCGGGGAGGTCGCCGGACGGGCAACCTGGATCGTGCCCAGCGCCGCCCACAGCCGCCTCGCCGAGGAGGACCACCCACGGCTGATCGAACTCGACCAGGAACACGGGACGCTGCTGGCGGTGGAGACCGTCCGGGAACGGGTGGAGGCTGCCACGGTCTCCTTTCCCGCGGAGTTCCCGGGGGCCGGATGGGAGGGCCCGGCGACAGACTGGCGGGCGGAGTGGGAGGGGCAGCGCTCCTCACTGGAGGAGTCGGCCCAGTTCCCACCCGCGGAGGAGATCCCGGGGCTGCTGGAGCAGCTGCCTGTGCACCCCGCCGGCCCGCGGCGACTGCGGATATATATCGGCGACGGTTCCCTGGAGGGCGCCTATCCGCGCTACCGGGTGGGACGTTCCGAACGCCTGCCCCTGGCCTTCCGCCTCACCTCCCCTCCCCTGCCGGAGTTGCTGAGCACCCGGCGCGGTTGGGTCCGGCACGTGGGGGAACCACTGTCCGATCCGTACTGGCCCGTGATCTTCAGCGGCGACGGCTGGTCGGGTTACGCCACCCTGCCCACACCCGTCCGGGCGGAGGCGGAGCTGGAGGGGTGGTTCGACTATTCCGCCTGGGACCCGGAATCGGGCGGGAATGATGTGCGGGTGGAACGCATCTATGTCTCTCTGGGTGCATATTCCGATCCGCAGCGGGTGTGGCAGGAGGTCGAGGACACCACCGACGCCTACGCCAATGACGACATCGGACTGCGGGACGTCGTTCTGGACGTCACACTCGACGGGGCGGTGCCCCCACCCCTGGTACCCGAGCTGTTCCACCCCGGTACGAAGCATGTCGAGGGCCCCCACCTGTGGATCAGTGACTGGGCCGCGCCGGTGCTGCGCTGCTGGGATCTGTCCACCGGCCGCTACCTCGGCCAGAGTCTCGTGCCGGTCTCACTCAAGGACGCCCATTTCCTGCGGTTCGGGGCAGGTGTTGTCCATGGTGCACAGCGTGCCTGGCTGCTGTCCCCCGGTGCCGCCGTGGTGGCCGCAGCCCCGAACTGGGTCCCCACAGGTGAGGAGGTCGAACCGGAGGCCCCTCCGCTGATCCCGGAACCGTGGGCGGTCGACCACCATCTGTCGGAGGACCTGTATTCCCTGTTCAGGCTGAGCAGGGAAGGTTCCCGTACCGCGCTGGGCCGGCTTGACGAAGACGGGCAGATGGAGATCTGCCCCATGGACACCGGTGGTTTCACCATCAGCCAGGCCACCCGCGTCGGGGAACGGTATTTCGTCAACTGCTGGCAGCTCCATCTGGTCATCGGCCCTGATTTCCGGGTCGAGTCCGTGGAGCAGAGCACGATGGATGACATTCCCTGGCGGTGGTCCGCTGACCAGGGAGTGGCCGTGCAGAGCGTAGGCCCGGAGCTGAGCTTCGTAGAGCAGGACACCGGCCGGGAGATCACCCGGTGGGCCGTTCCGGACGGGCACGTCGTCGATGTCCGGATCGACTCCCCCACCCGTTTCGTGGTGCTCATCCACCCGGAGGGGACCGAACGTTGGCAGCGGCCGTCACCTACCGGGGTGGCTGAATTCGACGGGGCAGGCTGGTCCACCATCGCTCTGGAGGACGCGCCGCCGGAGATCTGACCTCCGTCCAGGAAAGCACGAGGCCCCGGTTCCACGTGGAACCGGGGCCTCGTGCAGCTTGGCTCAGACTACTTCTGTTCCGGCTTGACCAGCGGGAACAGAACGGTCTCGCGGATGCCCAGGCCGGTCAGGGCCATGAGCAGGCGGTCGAGGCCCATGCCGCAACCGGCGGTCGGCGGCATGCCC
This sequence comes from uncultured Corynebacterium sp., assembly GCA_964613845.1. Taxonomy (GTDB): domain Bacteria; phylum Actinomycetota; class Actinomycetes; order Mycobacteriales; family Mycobacteriaceae; genus Corynebacterium. Next base: position 3,568 of record CAZTIZ010000066.1, on the reverse strand, counting down.
TGCTCCATCGCGGCCAGGAACTCCTCGTCGAGGACCATGGCTTCATCGTCGCCGTCGGCGGCCAGGCGGGCCTGATCCTCAAAACGCTCACGCTGGATGATCGGGTCAACCAGCTCGGAATAACCGGTGGCCAGCTCGAAACCGCGGACGTACAGGTCCCACTTCTCGGTCACGCCGGGCTTGGAACGGTGCTGACGGGTCAGCGGGGAGGTCTCGACCGGGAAGTCCTTGACGAAGATCGGCCCCTGCAGCTGATCCTCACACAGCAGCTCCCAGATCTCCTCGACGAGCTTGCCGTGGCCCCAGCCGCCGTCCTCGGGAACCTCCAGGCCGATGACCTCGGCGATGGCCTTCAGTTCCTCGACACCGGAATCAACGGTGACCTTCGGCTGGCCCGGGAACTTCCGCTGCAGCGCCTCGTTGAGGGAGGGGTACATCTCGATGACCGGCCACTCGCCACCCAGCTCGAACTCGGTACCGTCGGCCCAGGTCACCGTGGTGGAACCGAAGACCTGCTGTGCCACCGACTGCACCAGCTCACGCATCAGACGCGCGCCGTCCTCGTAGGTTCCCCACGCCTGGTAGGTCTCCAGCATCGCGAACTCGGGGCTGTGGGTGGAGTCGATGCCCTCGTTACGGAAGTTACGGTTGACCTCGAAGACCCGCTCCAGGCCACCGACGACTGCACGCTTGAGGAACAGCTCCGGGGCAATCCGCAGGTACAGGTCCAGATCCAGTGCATTCGACCGGGTGATGAAGGGGCGTGCCGCGGCACCACCGTGCAGGGTCTGCAGCATCGGGGTCTCGATCTCGTGGAAGTCCTCGCCCTCCAGGAAGTTACGCAGCGCACGCATCACCCTGATGCGGGTCATGGCGTTGGCGCGGGCCTGCTCACGCATGATCAGGTCCGTGTAGCGGTGGCGCACCCGCTGGTCCTCGTTCATGTCGGCGAAGGCCACCGGCAGCGGACGCAGGGCCTTGGCGGCCATCTGCCAGGAGGAGACCATCACGGACAGTTCACCACGTCGGGAGGCGATGACCCGACCGCGCACGGAGACGAAATCCCCCAGGTCGGTATCGGACTTCCAGGCCGCCAGGGAATCCTCGCCCACCTCAGCGAGGGAGAGCATGGCCTGCAGTTGCGTGCCGTCCCCCTCCTGGAGGGTGGCGAAGCACAGCTTGCCGGTGTTGCGCTGGAACATGATGCGGCCGGTGACGGCGACCTCGACCTCGGTCTCCGCGCCGGGCTCCAGGTAGGTCACGCCCTCGGCGACCGCCGGTTCCCCGTCCTCGGCGAGGACGATGTATTTGGCGCGCAGATCCTTCAGGGAGATGGTCCGGTCGACCACGACCGGGTACGGCTCATGGCCTTCGGAGAGCAGTTTCGCACGCTTGTCACGGCGGATCTTCAGCTGCTCGGGAAGGTCGCGCTTGTCCTGGGAATTCTTTGCCTCACTCACGGCTCCTAAGGGTAGCCGATTCTCGGGCAGGTACGGGAAGCCATCCCGGAACTGCTCTAGAACGACGCCCTGATCAGCCTGCGCGGCGACCAGTTTTCTCCCCAGGGCCCGCCGGACACCCCGCGCACCGGCAGCAGCTTCGACACCGTGTTGCGCGAGCCACCGAAGGAGGTCCGCAGCGTCCGTTGCCCCGCCCCCTCCACTATTTCGAGGGAGCCGTCAACGATGGAGAAGAACTCCTCGTCGATGCCGCTCAGCAAGGAGTCGGAGCCGATGTCGCAGCCGTCGCAGGCGCAATCGGGGTGCTCCTGGAGCATGAGGGGCGGGTCGCCGACACCAATCGTCACAAACGTCGCCCCGTGGTTCGGTGTCACCTTGAGCACCATGGGCACTGCCTCCCGGCGCGTGGGCACGAGCACCCACTGAACGCCGCGGGGCCGGGATGTGGCCCAGCCGCGCGCCGTCAGCACGTTGACCCAGGCATCGGCCCGGGCGGCGACAATGGCGAAGCGTTCCGGTTCAGTGACCCGCTCGTAGGTACGACTGTCCGAATGATCGACGTCCGGTGAAGGCCACCCGGGTGTGGCTGCGCCAGTGATGGCGAAGGCGGCCTCGACCTCATCGAGCAAGGTCACGGCGTCGTCGGTGAGCGGGGCCCCGACGCCGTGTTCGCGCACCATCGCGTTGTGTTCTTTCCACCACGTCGTCATGCCTTTAGCCTATGCGCACCCGGTCGGTACAGCTAGCCCAGCAGCCAGTCGTTCGGGGAGAACAGCTCGAAGCGCACGGACTTCGGAGCCTTGTCCTCGGGCAGCTTCGCCAGGTCGTCCCGGACGGCCTGCAGGAAGGCGTTGCCGCCGCAGAGGTAGACATCCGCGCCGCTGAGGTCATGCTTGGCGACGTCGACGAGCACGCCCTCGGTGCGGTAGCAGGCCTCGGACCTCACGTTGGGCAGCTTGCCCAGCAGGGTCGTGGTCTGGGCGCGCTGCGCGTGCAGGGCCTCGGAATCGTCGGCGTGGAGATAGAGGGTCGGGCGCTCGGAGCCGGTGCGCGCCAGGTAGCTGAGCATGCCCACCATGGGCGTGGAGCCGATGCCGGAGGAGACCAGCACCAGCGGGTCCTCGCCCTCGCCGCTGTCGAGCACGAGGTCGCCGGCGGCCAGGGTGGCCTGGATCGTGTCGCCGACGTTGACCTTCTCGCGCAGGTGGGTGGAGACCTCACCCTCGGTCTCCACGGCAATGGTGTAGCGGCCCGGCTGCTGCGCGATGATCGAGTACTGGCGCAGCTGGCGCGCGCCGTCGTCAAACACGACGCCGACGGAGGTGTACTGGCCCGGCAGTGGCTTCGTCAGGTCACCCTGGAGGGTGTAGAGGGTCACGGTGTCGGAGAGCTCCTCCTTCTCCACGACCTCGACGTCCCGGAACACATCGCCGGGCTCGACGCCGGCGGAGGCGTAGAGCTGCTTCTCGAAGGTGACCAGGACATCCGCCATGATCCAGTAGACCTCGCTCCAGGCTGCGGCGACGTCCTCGGTGACGACGTCGGCGCCCAGCACCTCGACGATCGCGGCGAAGAGGTTCTCGTAGACGACCTGGTACTGGTCCTCGGTGATGCCCAGGGAGACATGCTTGTGCCCGATGCGGGCCAGCAGGTCGACCGGGTCAGGGGCGTCGGGGTCGACGAGCATGGCGGCGAAGGTCGCGACGGATGCGGCCAGGGCCTTCTGCTGCTCGCCGGACTTCTGGTTACCGCGGTTGAAGGTGTTGGCCAGCAGCTCGGGGTGCTTTCCGAACATGGTGCGGTAGAAGGCCTGCGCGATGGTGCCGATGTTGGCGCCGACCGCGGGCAGCGTGGCCTTGACGGTCTCCTCGTGCTCCGGTGCAAGCTTTCGGTCACGGGCGGTGGGCTGGGTGGTGACGTACACGGTGGTCACACTCCCTTTCTGCTCAGGATCGGAAAGTTTCTGCACCTGATACTACACGGCATAAGCATTTTTTAAATGTTTTCCCGTAGATATTGCGCCTGGGGTCCGGCCCCGCCCCCGCCGCTGCACCACCCACGCGCAAACCATTCTTCCCACATGCGCTCTGAACTGGGAAAATAGCGAA
>CAZTIZ010000065.1:0-11426 GCA_964613845.1 uncultured Corynebacterium sp. | reverse complement strand
GGCCTTAACCCGGACGCAACTTCTTCCCCTGGGAACCATCCTGTCCTACGATCAGGCTCATCATGATGAGCACTGAGCCGGGAGCGGACCGTGTGGACCCGCGGGTACTGAACTTCTCGACGACTTCCCTCCCCGTCAACGGCCGGGTGGAGCTGTGGGAGGGGCACAATTCCCGGGCCCTGATCCCGCTCAACATCCGTACGCTCGACGACGCGCCCATGCGCGCCGCCCAGTCGAATCTGGTCCTGCCGTCCGTGCGGATGGCCAATGTCAGCGGCACCTCACAGATCGTGGAGCGCAGCGAGTCCTTCATCCGCGACAACCCGACCGGGGTCATCGCCGTGTTCTTCGCCCTGGGCGGTGACGCCTTCTTCATGCATTCCCGGGGCATGCTCAATCTCCACCCCGGCCAGGCGGTGATCTACCACGGCGACCGCCCCTTCACCCGTGGCTTCCCCCGGGGGTTCCGGGAGATGGTGATGACCATCCCGGAATCGGACTTCGCCGAGGCCTTCGGATTCGCCGTGGACAGGTTGCCCTTCGTCTTCGACTTCGGGCCCGCCACCGGTGCCAGCGAGCAGGCGTTGAGCAGGCTGCTGGCGACGACGCTGCGCAGTGGGGTGGCTGATGCCGCGGCCGTCGCCCTGGCCCAGGAACAGCTCAGGGCGCTGCTGCACCGGGCCCTGACCGCGTCGAACTCCTCGTCCCTCGGGCTCGTCACCACCGCGAGGGACGTCATTGAGCGTTCCTATTCCGATCCGAACCTCACGGTCTCCGACATCGCGGCAGCGGTCGGGATCAGCGTCCGTCAGCTCTCCCGTGCGTTTGCTGAACAGGGCAGTGGGGTGGCGGCCTACCTGCGCACCCGTCGCATCGAGTTGGCGCAGTCCGTGCTGGCTGATCCGCGCTACCAGGCGATGTCGATGGCGGAGGTTGCCGCCCGCTGCGGGTTCTCCTCCCAGTCCGCTTTCAGCCGCGCCTTCCGGGACGGGGTCGGATCCACGCCGCTGCAGTGGCGCCGCTCCCGCCGCTGACCACCTCCTGCTCCTTGGTGTTTTTCACCTGCGCGGCCGTCTTTTTCACCCGGGCGGACAATATTGTGCGTGACATCACTTTAGGTCCCGATTGAGACCTAGCCTGATCCTCGACGGGTTCACAGGGCGCTGTCCGGCGTTCACCCGACACGAGATCAAGGAGTGACAGATGTCTGCCTTCCATGACGGTATCGCCGAGACCATCGCACCGGAGAACAACGACGTCGTCGTCACCGACGTGCTCATCGTCGGTTCCGGCCCGGCAGGTTCCTCCGCCGCCCTGTTCCTGTCCACCCACGGGATCGACAACATCATGATCACCAAGTACCGGTGGACCGCCAACACCCCCCGCGCCCACATCACCAACCAGCGCACCATGGAGATCCTGCGTGACGTCGGTGTCGAGGACGAGGTGCTGGCCCAGGCGGTCCCGCACGACCAGATGGGCGACACCGTCTACTGCGAATCGCTCGCCGGTGAGGAGATCGGCCGCCGCCCCACCTGGGGCTTCCGCCCCGACCGGCGTGCAGACTACGAACTGGCCTCCCCGTCCATGCCCTGTGACCTGCCCCAGACGCTGATGGAGCCGATCCTGCTGGAAAACGCCACCAGGCGCGGCACCCAGACCCAGTTCTCCACCGAGTACCTCTCCCACACCCAGGACGGGGACGGGGTGAGCGTGCGGGTGCGCAACCGCCTGACCGGCCACAGCTACACCATCCGCGCGAAGTACCTCATCGGCGCCGACGGGGCGCGCTCCCGGATCGCCGAGGAGATCGGTACCCCCTTCGAGGGCGCGATGGACATCGGCGGATCCATGAACATCCAGTTCACGGCCGACCTCTCCCACCTGGTCGCCCACCGTCCCTCGATCCTCTACTGGGTGTTCGCGCCCGGCTCCAACATCGGGGGCATCGGCGCCGGCCTGGTGCGCTGCGTGCGCCCCTGGAACGAGTGGCTGGTCGTGTGGGGCTACGACATCAACGCCACCCCGCCGGAGCTCAACGAGGAGGAGGCCAAGCGCATCGTCCGCAAGCTCGTGGGCATCCCGGACCTGGAGATGGAGATCACCGGCCACTCCCTGTGGGGCAACAACGAGCAGTACGCCACCCACATGCAGTCCGGCCGCGTGTTCATCGCCGGTGACGCCGCGCACCGCCACCCGCCGAGCCACGGCCTGGGCTCGAACACCTCCATCCAGGATTCCTACAACCTGGCCTGGAAGCTGGCCATGGTGCTCAAGGGGCACGCCGGTGAGGCGCTGCTGGAGACCTACTCCGTGGAACGCGCGCCCGTCGCCAAGCAGATCGTGACCCGCGCCAACAACTCCAGCCGCGAGTACCAGCCCATCTTCGAGGCCCTCGGAGTGTGGGATGCGGCCACCGAGGAGGAGTTCACCGAGAAGCTCCGGCTACGCAAGGAACCCACCGCCGAGGGTGCGGCCCGCCGCCGGGCGCTGCGTGCGGCACTCGACGACAAGGACTTCGAGTTCAACGCCCAGGGCACCGAGATCGGCCAGTTCTACCAGTCCACCGCCGTCGTCTGCGACGGCCTGGGCCGCCCCGAGGTCACCGAGGACCCCATGCTCCACCACCAGAAGTCCACCTACCCCGGCCTGCGCCTGCCGCACGCCTGGATCGGCGACACCCTGACCAAGTCCTCCACCCACGACCTCGCCACCGGCACCGGTTTCACCGTCTTCACCGGCATCACCGGTCGTGACTGGGCAGAGGCCGCCGAAAGGATCGCCGCCGAGACCGGACTGGAGATCACGGCCGTGGTCATCGGCGAGGGGGAGCAACACCAGGACCTCTACGGCGACTGGCTGCGCCAGCGTGAGGTCGAGGAGGACGGTGTCATTCTCGTCCGGCCCGACAAGCACATCGGCTGGCGCGCCCACAGCATGGCCGACGACCCCCACTTCGCTCTCCGCGCGGTGCTGGGTACGCTCCTGTCCGGCTGTGACGCCCCGAACCTGGCCGAGACGGGCCGGCACCTGCTCAACACCGCACCCGCCCGCGCCTGACCCCCACGCCTGACAGAGAGACCGACCATGAGCCTGAGCTTCCACCACGTCACCCTGGGCCAGCGCGTGCTCTTCGGCCACAACAGGGCCGCCGACCACCTGGCCGCCGAGGTCACCCGCCTGGGGGCGGACCGGGTCATGGTCATCACCACCCCCCGGGGGCGGGAGCACGCGGAGCAGGTCGCCGCGGACATCGCCGTCACGGTGTGGCACGACGACGTCGTCATGCACGTGCCCGCCGAGGTCGCCGAACGGGCGCGCCGGGTCGCGGTAGACGGGCGGGTGGATCTCGCGGTCGCCGTCGGTGGTGGTTCGGCGGTGGGGCTGGCCAAAGCGGTCTCGTTGAGCACCGGCATCCCCTCGATCGCGGTGCCCACCACCTACGCCGGTTCCGAGGCCACCGACGTGTGGGGCCTGACTGAGGGCGGGGTGAAGACCACCGGCTCTGATCCCGCGGTGCTGCCGGTGACCGTCATCTACGACTCCGCGCTGAGCAGGTCACTGCCGGTGGACCTGTCGGTGGCCTCCGGGCTCAACGGGCTGGCCCACTGTGTCGACTCGCTGTGGGCACCGCGCGCCGACCCCATCAACGCTGCCCTGGCCGTGGAGGGCGCCCGCGCCCTGGTGGAGGGCCTGCCGCTGATCGTCGCGGACCCCCACGACATCCGGGGCCGGGACCTGGCGCTCTACGGTGCCTACCTGGCGGCGGTGTCCTTCGCCTCCGCGGGCCCGGGCATGCACCACAAGCTCTGTCACATCCTCGGCGGCACCTTCAACCTGCCGCACGCCCAGACCCACGCCACGGTGCTGCCCCATGTTCTCGCCTTCAACATCGGTCACGCCCCAGCCGCCGCCGCCCGCCTGCGCTCCGTCTTCGGTGCCGACGACGCCGTCGAGGCACTGGGCCGGCTGCGTCTCGCCGTCGACGCCCCCGCCGCCCTGCAGGACCACGGTTTCACCGCGCAGGACATCCCGGCGGCCGTGGAGCAGGCGCTGGCGACGATCCCGGCCTCCAACCCGCGTACCGTCACCGCCGACAACCTCACCGACCTGCTCACCGCTGCGCTGCACGGCGACGATCCGACCACGATCCGCGGTTGAGCAGGCACGCCGCCCTCGACTACCCCCCTCACACATGCCAGGTGGCACAATCATCTGCCATGGAGCTGCTTCGCACGCGTGTCGATCTCGACGCCATCGCCCACAACACCCGCCTGATCAAGGACAAGGTCGCCCCGGCGGCCCTGATGGCCGTGGTCAAGGCCGACGGCTACGGCCACGGTGCCGTAGCCGTCGCCCGCATCATGGCCGCCCACGGCGCCGATGCCTTCGGGGTGGCCACCCTTTCCGAGGCCATCGAACTACGCGAGTCCGGCATCGAGGCCCCCATCCTCGCGTGGATCTGGTCCCCCGAGCAGGAGGTCGCCGAGGCGCTGGCCCTGGGCATCGAGCTGGGCGTGCCCTCCCTGGCCCACGCCCGCGCGCTCGTCGACGCGGAGGTGCCCGCCCGGGTCAGCGTCAAGATCGACACCGGCCTGCACCGCTCGGGCGTCGACCCCGCCGACCTCCACGAGGTCCTGGTGCTGCTGCGCGACGCCGCCCACCTCACCGTCACGGGGCTGTTCTCCCACCTGTCCTGCGCCGATGAGCCGACCAACCCGGAGACTGACCGGCAGGCGGAACGCTTCCGGCAGGCGATCGACCGGGCCCGGGAACTTGGCCTCGACCTACCCGTCAACCACCTGTGTAATTCCCCGGGCACCCTCACCCGCCCTGACCTGCACTTCGATCAGGTCAGGGTGGGTCTGGCCCTCTATGGGCTGGAGCCCATCGCGGGACTGGACCATGGGTTGCGCCCGGCAATGACCTGGTCGGGCACTATCACCGTGGTCAAACCGATCGCGCCTGGTGAGGGGACCAGCTACGGGCTGACGTGGCAGGCCGCCGAATCCGGTTGGCTGGCCGTGGTGCCCTGCGGTTACGCCGACGGCCTGCCCCGATCCTTCCAGGGTCATCTGCGCGTGGGGGTGGGTGGAAAGTGGTACCCGCAGGTCGGCCGGGTGTGCATGGACCAGATCGTCATCGACCTCGGCGACAACCCCTATGACGTTCGTCCCGGCGACGAGGCCGTCATCTTCGGTGAGGGCGGCATGAGCGCCACGGAGCTGGCCGATGCCGTGGGAACCATCAACTACGAGATCATCTGCCTGCCCGCCGGACGCACCCGGCGCAGCCTTGAGGGTGGGATCGACCTGTGAGGGACAGCTTCCCGGCCAGTGGCACACGTCGTCTCGACACCGCCGGGCAGACGCAGGACTTCGGCGCGGAACTCGGCCGCGCCCTGGAGGCCGGCGACGTCGTCATCCTCGATGGGCCGCTCGGTGCCGGCAAGACCACCTTCACCCAGGGCGTGGCCCGGGGCCTGGGGGTGAAGGGAAGAATCACCTCCCCGACCTTCGTCATCGCCCGCGAACACCGCGCCACCGGCGACGGCCCGGCGCTGGTGCACGTCGACGCCTACCGTCTGCTGGGGAAGGGGGGTTCCGGCGATCCGCTCGGCGAGCTCGATGCCCTCGACCTCGACACCGACCTCGATGAGGCCGTCGTCATCGCCGAGTGGGGTGGCGGGTTGGTTGAGCAGATCACCGATGAGTACCTGCTCATCCGTATCGACCGCCACACCGCCGTCGAGCAGGACCCCGACTCCGAGGCCCGCCTCTTCAGCTGGGAACTCGTGTCCTGACGCTTTAAGGCCGTAGCACCGCGAAGGGGTCGGTCACCGTCAGTTCCCGGCGGCTGAACCGGTGGAGCCGGGCCGGGCGTCCACCCCCGGTACCTGGGGCCGCGAGACCCCCGGTGGGTTCGAGTTGGGCGCGGCGACTGAGGATGCGCTGCAGGTTCGTCGCCGAGACCTCGTAGCCCAGCACCGCCTCGTAGGCCCGGCGCAGCTGCCCGATGGTGAACTCAGGTGGGGCCAGTGCGAAGGCGATGTTGGTGTAGGAGAGCTTGGCGCGCAGTCGTTCCACCCCCACCGCCGTCAACCCGGCGTGATCGAAGGCCAGGGCCGGAAGGTCGGCCACCGGCAGCCAGGACAGTTCCTCCCCGGACTCCGGTCCGGCTCCCCAGGGCAGCAGCACGAGGTAGGCGGTGGCGATGGTGCGGTCCCACGGGTCCCGGCCCGGGGCGCTGCGTGTCTCCAACTGTTCCACGTGCGTGGGTCCGCTCACCCCGGTGCGGGCGGTCAGGTGGCGTAGGGCGGCCCGGGTGAGTGTCTCGTCCACCTCGACGGCTCCGCTGGGTAGGGCCGGGCAGTCGGCGAAGGGGGCGCGGTGGCGGCGGTAGGTGAGGACCTCCAGGGTGCCCTCACCCACGCGCAGGGTTACGGCGACGGCTTCATGGCGGTATTTGGCCACGCCGCTGTCATCGCGGAGGGGGCCTGCGGATTTGGGGCGGGACACGAGGTGGATGCTAACATCCCCCTAGTTTTAGCCCCGCAGTCGCAAACCCCTGAGGAGGGGCCATGACCACCACCGTCCAGCTCGCGACACCCCGGCCGACCTGGTCGCATGACACGGAGGTGGTCATCGTCGGCTCCGGTGCGGCGGGCCTGAGTGCCGCGGTCCGGCTCGCCGACGCGGGTGTCCCGGCCGTGGTGCTCACCCGCGCCGCTGACCCGATCGAGACCGCCACCGACTGGGCGCAGGGCGGGTTGGCGGCGGTGTGGGACCCGTCCGATTCCACCGACGCCCATCTGGCCGACACGCTCACCGCCGGCGCCGGGTTGTGCCGGCCCTCGGCGGTGCGCACGCTCGTCGACGCCGCCCCCGGCGCCGTCCGCGATCTCATCGACCTGGGCGCGACCTTCGACCGCGACCCCGAGGGCACCGACTATGACCTGCACCTGGAGGGTGGGCACGGTGCGCGGCGCATCCTCCACGCACGCGGCGACGGTTCCGGCCGTGAGGTCCAGCGCACCCTGCTGACCGCCCTGCGCGAGCGTCTCGCCCGAACCGGCTGCAGCGTACGGATGGCCACCTCCCTGCGGGCGGTGGACGTACTCACCGACGCCGCAGGGGCGGCGTGCGGCGTGCGGGCGCGCGCGGCGTCGGGAAGCATCGGGGATCTGCGGGCGCGCGCGGTCGTGCTGGCCACCGGTGGCATCGGTCGTGCGTGGTCGCTCAGCTCCAACCCGGTGGGGGCCACCGGCGACGGGCCGGCGATGGCCTGGCGGGCGGGCGCGGTGCTGGAGGACATGGAATTCGTCCAGTTCCACCCCACGGTGCTGCACCGCCCTCCCGGCCAACCCCGCACCGGCGGGCGCGACGTGCTCATCTCGGAGGCGGTGCGCGGGGAAGGGGCTGTCCTCATCGACGGCCGGGGCCGGCGCGTGATGGTCGGGGCCCACCCGTTGGCGGACCTCGCCCCCCGGGATGTGGTGGCCGCGACGATGCACACCCACCTGCAGGAACACGGCGGGGAATGCCTGTTTCTCGACGCCCGGCACTTCGGCGCCCGCGGCTGGGCGAGGAGGTTCCCCGGCATCCTGGCGATGCTGCGCACGCGCGGCGTCGACCCGGTCACCACGCCGATCCCGGTACGCCCCGGCGCGCACTACCTGTGCGGCGGGGTGGCGGCCGATATGTCCGGGGCCACGACGGTGCCGGGCCTGTTCGTCGTGGGGGAGTCGGCTGCAACCGGGGTGCAGGGGGCTAACCGGTTGGCCTCGAACTCGGTGACGGAGGCACTGGTCATGGGGCGCGGTTGCGGTGATCGGCTGATCGCCGACACCCTGCAGCGGCCCGGCCCGGTGCAGGAGCGCAGGCCCGTGGCCGTGGCTGATCCGGCCGGGCTGGTGCGCCTGCACCGGGCGATGGACGCCCACGTCGGGGTCTCCCGCACCGCGGCCGGACTGCAGGCGGCCCTGGCGGAACTCGACGCCCTGCCCACCCTGCCCGCCCCGACCCTGGATGATGCGGTGCTCGACATGGCGGCCCTGCACACCGTCGGCCGCCTGGTCGCACACGCGGCCCTGGCCCGCCGGGAATCCCGGGGCGCACACCGCCGCGCCGACCACCCGGGCCCGGACACCGGGTGGGAGCTGCGCCTGGGGCTGAGCGTGGGCCCGGCGGGTGGGATCGATGTCTCGTCCCGGCCGCTGGAAACCGCCCTCACGGTGGGCTGAACCCCACTAGCCTGAGCGGCATGCTCAACCCCTTCACCGACGGCGACGACTACGCACTCCACCGCCCCGACTACCCGGACCGGCTCGCACCACTGCTCGCGGCCCTGCCTGCCAGACGGCACCGGGCCCTCGACGTGGGCTGCGGCACGGGTCAGCTCACCGGCCAGCTCGCCCCGCTCATCGACACCGTCACCGGCATCGACCTCAGCCCCGGCCAGCTCGCCGCCGCCACGCCCGCACCCACCGTCACCTACGCGGTCGCGGACGCGACAGCCCTGCCACTGGCCGACGCCAGCATCGATCTGATCACCGTCGCGCAGGCCGCCCACTGGATCGACCTGCCAGCCTTCTACCGGGAGGTCGACCGCGTCGCCGCCCCCGGCGCGGCCCTGGCCCTGGTCAATTACGGCATCTGCCACCTCGACGACCCGGCCCTCGATCAGCTCTACCGGGAGTTCTACCACGGCGATTTCCACCGCTTCTGGGATCCTGCCCGCCGCCACGTGGAAAACGGCCTGCGCGACCTGCCCTTCCCCTACCAGGAGGTGACGGTGGAGTGCCCGCCGATCGTGCGCCAGCACCGGCTCGCCCACTTCCTCGGATACCTGGGAACCTGGTCGGCCTCGAAGAAGGCCCGGGAGACCGGCCACGGCGAGGAACTGGCCGCCTTCGCCCGCCACCTGGCCGGGCGGTGGGGAGATCCCGATCAACCCCGCACCGTGACCTGGCCGGTGACCGTGCGCGCCGGGATCGTGCGGGGCTGAGGCTCGTCCGCCGGTTGTCGCGGTGGGGGAGCGGGAGGACGATGATGGGGTGGCTGATCCCACCCTGTCCGCCGTTGTCACCCGCCGCTGAAATGAGGACCAGATACACCGTGCTCGATTTTCTCGCTGACCAACCCCTCATCGCCCTGGTCATGATCCTGACGTTCGGGCTCGCGCTGGGAAAGATCCGGTTGTTCGGCCTCTCGCTCGGGGCGGCGGCCGTGCTCTTCGTGGCCCTGGGGCTGGCCACCGCTAACCCGCAGATCCAGATCCCGACGCTGGTCTACCAGCTGGGGCTGGCGATGTTCGTCTACGTCATCGGGTTGTCCGCCGGGCCGATGTTCTTCCGGGAATTTCGCACCCGCGGCTGGAAACTCACCGTCTTCATGCTCGCCCTGCTCACCGGGCTCACCGCCCTGGCCTGGGCGGTGATCCGTCTGCTGGGGCTCGACGCCACCACAGGGGCGGGCATGTTCGCCGGTTCCCTCAGTTCCACCCCGGGCATGGCGGCCGTCGTGGAGACGGTCCGGGCCACCGACGCGGCGGCTGCCAGTGAACCGGTCGTCGGCTACTCCCTGGCCTATCCGGGCGCGGTGATCGGCGCGATCCTGGTGGCCGCGATCGGGGCTGCGGTGCTGCGGGTCGATCATGAACGCGACGCCAGGGAGGAGGGGCTGATCGCCGCGCCCCTGGTGTGGAAGGGGGTGCGCCTCGGCCCCGATGTGCGGTGCCGCCTCGGTGACCTGCCGCGCCTGTCGGGTCAGCAGATCATCGCCACCCGCATCGCCGACGACCCCCATTCCCACCGCCTGGCCGACCCACAACTGCCCGTGCGACCGGGCATGGAACTGGTCATCAACGGCACCGAGGACGCCGTCGATGCCGCCATCGCCGTGCTGGGAGAGGAACGCGACACCAAGATCGAGGACACCGAACTCGTCTACAGCCGGTTCACCGTCTCCAACCCGGAGGTCGCCGGCCGTACCGTCGGCGAACTCGATACTGTTGCCCACGGCTTCATGATTGCCCGCATCCGCCAGGGCGACACTGAGATCGTGCCCACCGCCGACACCGTCCTCAACTACTCCGACCGCATCCGCGTCGTCGCCGCCCCCGGGCGCATGGACGAGGTCCGCCGCTTCCTCGGGGACTCCGAGAAATCCCTCGCGGACGTCGATCTCCTGCCCTTCGCCGCTGGCCTGGCACTGGGACTGCTCATCGGTGCCGTCCCCCTCCCCCTCCCCGGCGGCACCACCCTCTCGCTGGGCTTCGGTGGCGGCCCCATCGTCATCGGGCTCATCCTGGGCGCCCTCAACCGCACCGGCCCCGTCACCTGGCAACTGCCCTTCCACGCCAACCGGACGATCTCCACCCTGGGCCTGGCGCTCTTCCTCGCCGGGGTGGGCACCTCCGCCGGCGCCGGCTTCCGCGAGGCCTTGACCGACCCCTCCTCGCTGATCTACATCGCCGTCGGACTGCTACTGACCATCACCTCCGCCCTCCTGTGCGGCGTGATCGGCATGGGGGTGCTCAAACTCCGCTGGGACGAGGCGATGGGCGTGGCCGCCGGCATGACCACCAACCCGGCGATCATCTCCTATCTCAATGGTCAGACCGGCACCGAACTACCCAACCGCGGCTACGCCACCGTCTACCCCACCACGATGATCGGCAAGATCATCGCCACCCAGATCCTGTTCATGCTCCTGCTCTGACAGCACTCCGACAGGCCCGGCCACGGAAGGCCCCAGCACCGGGCGGTAGCGTGGAACGGTCACCGCCCCCGAGACAACCAGTAGGAGAACACAACCGTGCACCTGTCGAAGAAGAGCCTGGGAATCGTGGCCGCAATCAGCCTGGTGTGGCTCATCGTCCTGGCGGGCATGGTCGCCACCACCGCCTCCCAGGACCCCCGGCTGGCCCGCGCCGGGGCGCTGGAGCACACCGTCGGGGCCTTCGACCGGCAGGGACTCAACCTCGCCGCGGTCTCGGTCGCCGACATCTACGGCGAGGAGTGGATCGCCGGGGCCTTCGCCTGCCCCCGCCAGACCCCCGAGGCCATCGGCGCGCAGCTCGACATCGACCCCACCGAGCTCGACCTGCTCGGTGACCGGGACGTCCCGGACGACACCAACTACCTCATCCTCCGTTCCATGGACGGGGAGGTGGCGCTCGACCCTATCGACCGCTCTATCGTGGACCTGTGCGCCACCCCACTGGGCGGCTACTTCAACACCTATGACATGCTGCCGGTGGCCAAGACCCAGGACGGCGGCTGGATGCTGATCGTCTAGACCCCGACCGCACTCAGCGGTCGGTTGGCAGTGGGTAGGTCCGCCACGTGCTCGTGGATCCACACCAGATTGCGCTCCCACACCCCAGGGGAGCCGAGCCAGGTGTTGCGCGCATCCGCCTGCGCC
>CAZTIZ010000064.1:0-12603 GCA_964613845.1 uncultured Corynebacterium sp. | reverse complement strand
CCGGATCATCGAGATGTTGTTGAGCAGCTGGCCCACGCCCTCCAGGGCGTAGTACTCGCACTGGATGGGGATGAGTACCTCGTCGACGGCGGTCATCGCGTTGATGGTCAGCAGGCCCAGCGAGGGCGGGCAGTCGATGAAGACGTAGTCGAAGCCCTGGTCCTCCAGGAAGGAGGAGCGCAGTGCGTCGTGGAGGCGGTATTCCCGGCGCGCGAGGCTGACCAGCTCGATCTCCGAACCGGCCAGGTCGATGGTGGCGGGGATGCAGTAGAGATTGTCGTTGGTCGGCGACTTCTGCAGTGCCTCTTCGGCGGTGGCCTCACCCAGCAGCAGCTCGTAGCTGGAGGTCGTGCCCGCGCGGTGCTCCGCACCCAGGGCGGTGGAGGCGTTGCCCTGCGGATCCAGGTCGATGACCAGGATCTTCAGTCCGTGCAGCGCCAGACCCGTGGCCAGGTTGACGGTGGAGGTGGTCTTACCCACGCCACCCTTCTGGTTGGCGATGGTGATGAGGCGCGGGACATCGGGCTTGGGCAGGTGTAGTGAATTGGGGCTCCTCACCTGCGCTGCGCGACGTGCCGCCGCGGCGATCGGAGTGTCATCCCACTGCTGGTCATCCATGGACGTGCCCTGCCCTCTTCCTGAATCTCGACGTGGCGGCGCCAACTAACGGCATTCTCTACACCCTAGTGTCTTCCCCCGACATGACCGGGGGCCGACCGGTCACTTCACCCGCGGAATGCGGATCAGGGTGGTCGGTGCGCTCAGGTGCTCCTGCCCGACGCTGAGGATCTCCGCCCTGCCGCCACCGGCGGCGGTGATCTCCGCGGCATCGCGTTCCAGTTCCTCGCCCACGGACGAGCCCTTCATGGCGATCATGGAACCACCCACCCGCACCAGCGGCAGGGACCAGCCCGCGAGTCGGCCCAGGGGGGCGACGGCGCGGGAGGTGACGACGTCGATACGCCCCAGCGCCTGCCTGACCTGCTTCTCCTCCGCGCGGCCGCGGATGACGGTGACGTTGGCCAGGCCGAGTTCCCCGACGATCTCACCGAGGTAGACCGAACGCTTGAGCAGTGGCTCAATCAGGGTGATGCGCAGGTCCGGCCGGGCGATGGCCAGCGGAATGCCCGGTAGGCCGGCACCGGAACCGATGTCGGCGATGGCGACGCCATAGTCCATGGCCTCGCCGATGACCGCACAGTTGAGGATGTGCCGCTCCCACAGTCGGGGGATTTCCCGGGGGCCGATGAAGCCCCGGATGGAACCGTCCGTGGCCAGCGAGCGGTGGTACGCCTCCGCCAGCTCCAGACGGTCACCGAAGATAGCCGCGGCAGCGGCGGGCGTGGGTTCGAGTTCAGGTGCTTCCTGGTTCTCCAGCACAGTGGGGTCCTTCCTCCTTCAACGGTGGTGATCGCTGCATCTGACAGTAGTCGCCCACCGGCACGGGTGGGTAACGGGGCACGGCACTCACCGGGGTGGGAAAGCACCGTGCCCACCCCGCGGTGATCGACGGGGTGGGCACGGTGGCTGGCGGTTCGGCTCAGGCCGGGAGGCTACGCTCCGACAGGCTTATTTCCTCTTCTTTTTCTTCTGCGCGACGACGGGGCGGGCACCCGGGGCGGGGGCCGTGGTGCGCTTGAGCGCACGGCGGGCCTCCTCCTCGGCCTCCTCCTCCCGGTCCATCTTGTTGAAGGCCCAACGGTTCTGGAAGAAGGTCCAGATATTGTTGGAGACCATGTAGAACAGCAGACCGATGTGCCAGAGGAAGCCGGTGAACAGGATGGTCAGCGGCATGACCCACAGCATCATCTTGTTCATCATGGCCATCTGGTTCTGCATCATCTGGGCGTTGTCGCCGCCTGGTGCGGCCTGCTTCCCGGAGGCGATGCGCGCCTGCTGACGCTCGATGGACATGCGCGCGTTGAAGTGCGTGGCCACGGCGATGATCAGGACCAGGGGAACCGCGACGAAGCCGATGTCGATGCGACTGAAGTCGACGTTGGGGAAGGCGGCGTACATGTCCTCCGGCATCGACAGGTAGGAGGAGAGCGGCACGCCGAAGATCGTGGCGTCCAGGAAGGACTGGACCTCGTCCACGCCGAAGATGTAGTTCGTGGTGTTGTAGTTCTCCTCGATGGACAGGCCGAGCTGGCCCATGCCGTCACCGGTGCGGTTGAAGGAGCGCAGCACGTGGAACAGGCCGATGAACACCGGGATCTGCACCAGCATGGGCAGACAGCCGGCGACGGGGTTGACGCCCATCTCCTTCTGGAGCTTGCGCGTCTCCTCCATCAGCTTCTGCTGGTCTTTCTTGTACTTGGTCCGGAGTTCCTGCATCTTCGGCTGCATCTCCTGCATCTTGCGGCCGGAGCGCAGCTGCTTGATGGTCGGGCGGACCAGCAGGGCCTTGATGGTGAAGGTCAGGAAGATGATGGCCAGGACCCAGGTGAAACCCGAATCCGGGTCCAGCACAAAGCTGAAAGCCTTGTGCCAGAACCACAGGATGGCCGAGATCGGCCAGTAGATGAAGTTGAGCACTGTGTGTCAGGACTCCTCAGTCTCAGATGATTGTCGGGTCTCGCCGGCGCGGCCCGGGTCGCGCACCTCAGGCACCGGGACCGGGTCATAACCGCCCGGATGCCAGGGACCGCACTTACTCAGCCGCGCCGCCGCCCGGGCCACACCCTTGACAGCCCCGTGCCGGGACACGGCCTCGAGTGCATAGGCACTGCAGGTGGGCTCGAAACGGCAGGTCGACCCCATCTTAAGGGGCGAGACATACTTTTGGTAGAACCGGACCGCGGCCACCAGGCCAGTCGAGAACACGCCCCGGGCTGCCGGGATCGCCTCACCGGTGACGGTGTAGTACCTTCCGCGGTCCTCACTCATTATCGAGTGCCCCCAGCTTGCGTAACGCCCGACGCACATCCCGTGCCAGCTGCTCCGAGCTCGCTTCGGCGGAGCGCG
This sequence comes from uncultured Corynebacterium sp., assembly GCA_964613845.1. Classification (GTDB taxonomy): domain Bacteria; phylum Actinomycetota; class Actinomycetes; order Mycobacteriales; family Mycobacteriaceae; genus Corynebacterium. The sequence continues at coordinate 9,636 of CAZTIZ010000064.1, read as the reverse complement.
GCAGGGCACGGATGACGATGTCGGCGGTGGCCGGGAGGGTGTCGATCAGCCCGGCACAGACATGGCGAAGCCGCCGGGAGGTGCGGTGACGAATCACGGCATTCCCGACGGCCTTCGACACGATGAGCCCGAACCGGGGCCCGCCCCGACGGACGGGGTCCCCGGTGACGGGTTCAGTCGTGTGCTCTCTCAGATGCACGACCACGGTGCGGCTCCCGGCACGACGTCCACGTTTGATCGTCCGGCCGAAGTCGGACGGCGAGGTGAACTTGTGCGGTTTCGGAAGCAACGCCGGCGACCTAGGCGGTCAGCTTGGCGCGGCCCTTACGACGACGTGCCGACACGATCGCACGACCGGCGCGGGTACGCATACGGGTACGGAAGCCGTGCACGCGTGCGCGACGACGGTTGTTCGGCTGGAACGTCCGCTTGCCCTTTGCCACGGTAAAACTCCTCTGTGTAGTTCGGTGACCGTGTGGGAGCCGGGGCGGCCGGGGAGGCCGTCCGTCTCCTCCGGGAATCAGGCCACCCGAAGTGAAATATTGATGTTGAGATGAGGCGGCCGCCTCCCGTTCCCGGGAGAGGGCTGCCGCGCGCAGCATCCGCACAGACTCACGGCCGGGGGTCGAGGGACTGACCCGGCCGCGGCCCGGTACTCGGTGCCGACACTGCTCTCACACACATCCACCGACCGGAGGAACGGAACTGAACATCCGGCCCGGTGATGTGACAGACCATGCCAGACTACGCGAAAGATTCAGTCCCGAACAAATTTCCTCGTTCATGCACGCCCACCAACCTTGCGGGGGCCCCCGAAATAACAAGAATGCAATTATCCTCCCAGCCCGTGAATCCCACTGGTATCCCGGCCATGTGCCCGGCGCGCAGGGCCACACAGGCCCTGATCACAGCCACGGCCAACGCGGTGGACGGGCACGGTCGAGCGGGCCGTCTGGACACCCGGGGAACGGGGCGGGTAACAATGTCACATCATTGACATCCCACACCACGGACACCGCCCAGGCTGTGGATAACTTTCCCCGGCCCTAACCCGAATACCCCCCTGGGGCGCAAATCTGCAGGTCAGGGATGCCCCTCGGGGAGTTAAAGTTCTCCACAGCCCTTCCGCTAGGCTGTGGATAAACATGCCCACGAAGTTATCCACAGCTGTGGATAACTATGTGGAAGACAAGGTTAAGGCCGGTTTCTCCGCTGCCCGGGCTGTGAACAACATGGTGTACAACTTTCGGCCAGCCGGGCCGGACACCCCCACCCCGCCCGCTCCTACCACGAACGGGCGGGGCGGGGTGTGCATCCCGAGGACCGGGATTTCCTGGACCGCCGAGAAGAATGAAGAGGTAAGCGTGACGGAACAATCGACACCGCTGGTGGAGGCGTGGCGGGAGGTGCTCGCCGAACTGCTGGAACAGTCCGAGCTACCCGATTCCGATATCCCCACCTTCACGCACCAGCAGCGGGCATACCTGCAGCTGGCGCGTCCCATCGTGCTCGTGGACGGCTACGCGGTCCTGGCGACCCCGCACACCATGGCGAAACAGGTCGTCGAGAATGACCTGGGGCAGCACATCGTCAAGGTTCTCTCCCAGCGGATGGGACGGCCCTGCAGCCTGGCGGTGAGTGTGGAACCGGAGGCCGCCTACCAGGAGCCCGTCCCGGAACAGCAGCAGATCTACTATCCGCCGGCCCGGCCCAGGCAGGATCCGCCGCCGGTAGTCGGGACCACCGCGGGAGATGAGGTTCCACTTCCGCAGGAACCGGAGGCCCTGGACTGGTCGCGCTCCCATGCGCCCGGCCCGGCCGAGACTTCCGCGGCGGTGCGCGAGCAGGCATTTCCGGCCGAGGAGCTCACCGCTGCGCCGGAGCGGCAGACCCCGCCGGCCCCCCGACCCGGCCGCCGTATCCCCCGGGAAACCCCGGCCCACGATCCCAACCGTGAGCGCTCGCTGAACCCGAAGTACACCTTCGAGAACTTCGTCATCGGTTCCTCCAACCGCTTCGCCAACGGTGCGGCCGTCGCCGTGGCCGAGAACCCGGCCCGCGCCTATAACCCCCTGTTCATCTGGGGTGGGTCCGGATTGGGCAAGACCCACCTGTTGCACGCAGCCGGCAACTACGCCCAGGTGCTGCAGCCGGGTCTGCGGGTCAAGTACGTCTCCTCCGAGGAGTTCACCAACGACTACATCAACTCGGTGCGCGATGACCGGCAGGAATCCTTCAAGCGCCGTTACCGCAACCTCGACATCCTCATGGTCGATGACATCCAGTTCCTGGAGGGCAAGGAGGGAACCCAGGAGGAGTTCTTCCACACCTTCAACGCGCTGCACCAGGCGAATAAACAGATCATCCTCTCCTCCGACCGGCCGCCCAAGCAGCTGAGCACCCTGGAGGACCGCCTGCGCACCCGCTTCGAGGGCGGGCTGATCACGGATATCCAGCCGCCGGACCTGGAGACCCGCATCGCGATCCTGATGAAGAAGGCGCAGGCCGACGGCACGAACGTGGACCGCAGCGTGCTGGAGCTGATCGCCTCCCGTTTCGAGTCCTCGATCCGGGAACTCGAGGGCGCCCTGATCAGGGTCAGTGCCTACTCGTCGCTGATCAATGAACCGATCAACCGGGAGATGGCGGAGATCGCGCTGCGGGACATCCTCCCGGACGCCACCGACACGGAGATCACGGCGGGCACGATCATGGAGGTCACCGCGGAGTACTTCAACATCACCCTCGACACGCTCACCGGTGCCGGTAAGACCCGGGCGGTGGCCCATGCCCGCCAGCTGGCCATGTACCTGTGCCGGGAGCTCACGGAGCTCTCCCTGCCCAAGATCGGCGACCAGTTCGGGGGCAAGGACCACACCACGGTGATGTATGCGGAGCGCAAGATCCGCAAGGAGATGACCGAGAAGCGCGATACCTACGATGAGATCCAGCAGCTGACGCAGTTGATCAAGAACCGCAGTCGGCTCTGAGATGACCACCGTGTGGGGTGGGGGCGCAGCTGCGCCCCCACCCCACACGTCTGCCCGCCGGTGATCTCCCGGGCCCTGTCGTGGCCCCTGAGCAGGGCCCGGCATCTCCGACCCCGGCCACGAATCACATAATTTGCCATCTCCCGGAAAATGCCCTGCCAACCCAGGGCTTCCAGCGGGCCCGAATCCTGTAATTCTGTGATTCACCGGGCACACTTCCAGGGCTAACCTGCTGAAACACAGGAATCTGCTTCCCGTCCGGGATGGTTTCTGTCATTCACCCGCCCCGCCGGTGGCCGGAAGCAGCTCTCGGGCGGCCCCAATTATTGTCATTAGCACTCCCGGAGACGTGAGTCTGATCACTAAATCACAGGAATTCGGAATGGGCACAACCCTGTGGATAACCCCCCTTTTCCTGTGGATGGAGTGTGGATAACTCGACCCGAAATGTGGACAAGTCCGGCCTTCAAAAAGTTATCCACAGACGGCCAAAGTTGTCCACAGGAATTGCACATGGTTATGCACAGGGTGGATTTATGGACTGACCTGGTTGTTAACAGGGTTATCCACAGTTTCCACAGGACCTACTGTTACTACTCTTTAATAACCTGTAATTCATCTAGAAGAAAGAGGGGGTGGGGACAACTTGTGATTTTCCGACTCCGGGAGCCTCCCCGTCGACTCCGAATCACAAAAAGCGAATCGGGGAAACGGGGCCTCTGGGGTACGTTGGAGTTTGTCATTTGAGCGGCCACGTCGAATCCGCCGGATCACAGCCATTCGGGGGAGCGTCGGGCCGCGGGAGTCGGAGTGTCGGCAGCGTCCGCCCGCATCCCCAGCAGGATGAGTGAGTACTCGAGGAGCAAGCGCAAACATGGAGTCACAGGAAGTGTCGTTCCGGGTTGCCAGGGATGACCTGGCGAATGCAGTCGCATGGGTCGCCAGGAGCCTGCCCTCGAAGGTCACGCAGCCGGTGCTGCGCGCGATGATCATCAACGTCGACGACCACGGCCTGGAATTCGCCGGCTTCGACTACGAGGTCTCCACCCGGGTGCGCATCGCCGCCGAGATCGCTGAACCTGGTCGCATCGCCGTGGCCGGTAAGCTCATGGCGGAAATCGTCAACACGCTTCCGAACAAGCCTGTCGATCTCAGGGTCGAGGGCTCCAAGGTCTTCATTTCCTGTGGTCCGGCCCGCTTCGAACTGCCGCTGATCCCGCTCGACGATTACCCGCAGATCCCGCAGCTTCCGGAAGCCACGGGCACCGTCGACCCGCAGCTCTTCGCGGAGGCCATCGGCCAGGTCGCCGTGGCTGCCGGCCGGGACGACACCCTGCCGATGCTCACCGGCGTCCACATGGAGATCAACGGTTCCCACGTTGAGCTGGCGGCCACCGACCGGTTCCGCCTGGCCCTGCGCACCTTCGAGTGGGACCCGGCCTCCCCGGACGTGTCCGCGAAGCTGCTCATCCCCGCGAAGACCCTCCAGGACAACGCGCGCACCATGGACGCCCAGGCCACCGGCGCCGTCGAGATCGCCGTCGGCACCGACGACCAGGTCGGCCGCGAGGGGCTGTTCGGTATCCACACCGAGAACCGGGAGACCACCACCCGCATGCTGGACGCGGATTTCCCGAATATCCAGCCGCTGCTGCCGAAGAACCACACCTCGATCGCCTCGGTGGAGATCGCCCCCCTACAGGAGGCCATCCGCCGAGTCAGCCTGGTCACCGAACGCAACGCCCAGATCCGCATGGAGTTCTCCCCCGGACAGGTCATCCTCTCCGCCGGTGGCACCGATTCCGGCCACGCTGAGGAGACCCTGCCCTGCGCCTTCTCCGGCAGGGATGAGCTGACCATCGCCTTCAACCCCGGCTACCTCAAGGACGGCCTGGCGGTCGTTCACACCGACCGGGTGGTCTTCGGCTTCACCGAGCCCTCCCGCCCCGCGATCCTCGTCCCGGAGCCCGAGGAGCTGCCTGAGGCTGATCCCAGCGGTGTCTTCCACACCCCGGAGACCAACTTCACCTACCTGCTGATGCCGGTTCGCCTGCCGGGCTAACCCCTCGGCGCCACACCGTCCGACGCCTGTTCCCGGGAGGTGAACCCCCATCCACATCAGGACCCTTGCGCTGCGCGATTTCCGGTCCTGGCCGGAACTCTCCCTCGACCTGGAACCCGGCGTCACCCTGTTCGTCGGCCGCAACGGCTTCGGTAAGACGAACATTGTGGAGGCCGTGGGCTACACCGCCCACCTGTCTTCCCACCGCGTCAACCACGACGCCCCCCTGGTGCGCCAGGGCGCGGCCGACGCCCGCGTCTCGACGACCACGGTCAACCAGGGCCGGGAACTGACCTCGCACCTGCTGATCAAGCCCCACGCGGCCAACCGGGCCCAACTCAACCGCACGAAGCTGTCCTCCCCGCGGGAGCTGCTCGGCGTTGTCAGGAGCGTGCTCTTCGCCCCGGAGGACCTCGCCCTGGTGCGGGGGGAGCCGGCGGAGCGGCGTCGCTACCTCGATGACATCATCGCCACCCGGACCCCACGCCTGGCGGGCGTGAAGGCCGACTACGACAAGGTGCTCCGCCAGCGCAATGCCCTGCTCAGGAACGCCTCGGCGGCCTTACGCCGGGGCTACCGCGATGATGAGGGGGCCTCCGCTCTCTCGACGCTGGACGTGTGGGATTCCCAGCTCGCCGCCCTGGGCGCTCAGGTCATCGCGGCCCGCCGCGCGCTCGTCGTGGAGCTGGCCGAACACATCCACGAGGCTTATTCCGGCATCGCCCCCGAGTCACGGCCCACGCGGGTGGTGTACCGTTCCACGGTCGATGAGGCCCTCCGGCAGCTGCTCGGCGACGCCCCCACCGAGGGCGAGGAGGTGGCGTTGCTGGAGGCCGCGATGCTCGCTGAGCTGGGGCGGACGCGGCGTCGGGAGATTGAGCGTGGCATGTCCCTGGTTGGCCCGCACCGCGACGACCTGGTGCTGGATCTGGGGGATCAGCCCGCGAAGGGTTTCGCCTCCCACGGCGAGACCTGGTCCTTCGCGCTGGCCCTGAGGTTGGCGGAGTTCTCCCTGCTGCGCGCTGACGGTACCGATCCGGTGCTCATCCTCGACGATGTCTTCGCTGAGCTTGACGCGCGCCGTCGGGAGAAGCTGGTGGATATCGCAGCGGACGTCGAGCAGGTGCTCATCACCGCGGCCGTGGACGGTGACCTGCCCGCCAACCTGAGCTCCTCGGTGGCCACCCGCCACGGCATCACCGTCCGGGACACCGCCCAGGGGCGGATCTCCGTGCTGGAGGAGGGGACGGATGACTGAACAGCAACGGCCCGCCGACCCGGTCTCGGAGGTCTTCGAGAACCTCCGGGCAGCGGCCCGCAAACGCGGCACCCCCTTGCCGGACCTGTCGGGGCAGGGGCGTCGGCTGCTGCCGCGCGGAACCTCCGGTGCGCGCGGCACCAGCCGCAGTGGGGCGGGCAAGCCCTCGCTGCGGGGGGCCGGCAGGCCTTCCGGCCCGGACGGCCGCCGTCCCCGCCGTTCCCTGGAGGTGTCCTCGCTGGGCTCGCTCGTCGACGGGGAGATCTCCCGTCGCGGCTGGGAGAAGGGCTTGGCCGGCGGTTGGGTGCACAGTCACTGGGGGGAACTGGTCGGCCCGAAGATCGCCCAGCACACCCGGGTGGACATGATCAAGGACCGGACCCTGTTCATCACGTGTGACTCGACGGCCTGGGCCACGAATCTACGGATGATGCAGCGCCAGATCCTGCGCTCCATCGCGGAGAAGGTCGGCCCGAACGTCATCGCGGAGCTGCGGATCCACGGTCCGAGGCCACCCAGTTGGCGGAAGGGGCCCCTGCACGTGAAGGGACGGGGTCCGCGCGACACCTACGGCTAGGTTTCGGGCTGCGTGAGGCCGAAGCGGGCGGGCCATTTCCTGCTAAGCGCACGAGAATGCCCCTGAGACGCATTTGACCCCCGCCCCCGGGGGAGGGGTAAAGGGTGTAGGCTAAGGGGGTCTTAAATTCCCATTTCGCGAGGAGTGCTCGTTTCACGTGGCTACCACTGAACACAATTATGACGCCTCATCGATCACGATCCTGGAGGGCCTGGAGGCTGTCCGGAAGCGCCCGGGCATGTACATCGGCTCCACCGGGCCCCGTGGCCTGCACCATCTGGTGTGGGAGGTCGTCGACAACTCCGTTGACGAGGCGATGGCAGGTCACGCCACCAAGGTCGAGGTGACCCTGCTCGCCGACGGTGGCGTCCAGGTCGTCGATGACGGCCGAGGTATCCCGGTCGAGATGCACCCGACGGGCGTGCCGACCGTCCAGGTCGTCATGACGCAGCTGCATGCCGGCGGCAAGTTCGACTCCGATTCCTACGCCGTCTCCGGCGGTCTGCACGGCGTCGGTATCTCCGTGGTCAACGCCCTGTCCACCCGGCTTGAGGCTGATATCAAGCGCGCCGGTAGGCACTGGCACCAGAACTTCAACTACTCGGTGCCCGAGGAACTGATCGAGGGCGGCAACGCCCGTGGCACCGGCACCACCGTCCGCTTCTGGCCGGACGCCGAGATCTTCGAGTCCACCGAGTTCGACTACGACACCATCGCTCGTCGTCTCCAGGAGATGGCCTTCCTGAACAAGGGTCTGACAATGACCCTCAAGGACGAGCGGGTCACCGACGCTGAGCTGGAGCTGGAGGCACTGGCTGAGGAGGGCGACACCGCCCCCTCGATCGACGGCCCCTCCTTCGACGACACGGACATGCCCGAGGAACCCGCGGGCGAGGCGCCGAAGCCGCCGAAGAAGCGGGAGAAGAAGGTCGTCTACCACTACCCGCAGGGCCTGGTGGACTACGTCAACCACCTCAACCGGACGCGCTCGGTGCTCCACCCCTCGATCGTCGGTTTCGAGGCCAAGGGCGATAGCCACGAGGTCGAGGTGGCGATGCAGTGGAACTCCGGCTTCAAGGAGTCCGTGCACACCTTCGCCAACACCATCAACACCCACGAGGGCGGCTCGCACGAGGAGGGTTTCCGTTCCGCGCTGACCTCGCTGATGAACAAGTACGCCCGTGAGCACCGCCTGCTCAAGGACAAGGACCCGAACCTCACGGGCGAGGACTGCCGTGAGGGCCTGGCGGCGGTCATCTCGGTGCGGGTGCAGGATCCGCAGTTCGAGGGGCAGACGAAGACGAAGCTCGGGAACACCGAGATCCGTTCCTTCGTGCAGAAGTCCATCAACGAGCACGTCGCCTTCTGGCTCGACGCCAACCCGGCGGAAGCCAAGACCATCGTCAGCAAGGCGATCTCCTCCTCCCAGGCGCGCATGGCTGCCCGTAAGGCCCGTGACCTGGTCCGACGCAAGTCCGCCACCGACCTGGGTGGCCTGCCGGGCAAGCTGGCTGACTGCCGTTCCAAGGATCCGGAGCGCTCCGAGCTCTACATCGTGGAGGGTGACTCGGCCGGTGGTTCCGCCAAGGCCGGCCGCGACTCCATGTACCAGGCGATCCTGCCGCTGCGCGGCAAGATCCTCAACGTGGAGAAGGCACGGCTGGACAGGGTCCTCAAGAACGCCGAGGTCCAGGCCATCATCACGGCGCTGGGCACGGGCATCAACGAGGAATTCGACATCTCGAAGCTGCGTTACCACAAGATCGTGCTCATGGCCGACGCCGATGTCGACGGCCAGCACATCGCCACCCTGCTGCTGACCCTGATCTTCCGCTTCATGCCGGACCTGGTCGAGGAGGGGCACGTCTATCTGGCCAACCCGCCGCTGTACAAGCTCAAGTGGGGCAAGGGCGAGCCCGGTTTCGCCTATTCCGATGCTGAGCGCGACCAGCTCCTGGCGGAGGGACTGGCCGCCGGCCGCAAGATCAACAGGGAAGACGGCATCCAGCGCTATAAGGGGCTCGGTGAGATGAATCCCAGTGAGCTGTGGGAGACCACCCTGGACCCGACGGTGCGCATCCTGCGTCGCGTGGATCTCAACGACGCCCAGCGCGCCGACGAGCTCTTCTCCATCCTCATGGGCGATGATGTCGCGGCCCGCCGCTCCTTCATCACCCGCAAGGCCAAGGACGTCCGTTTCCTGGACGTGTAGGTCAGTCTGACGGGGAGAAACCCGAAACCACCAGGTGGTTTCGGGTTTCTCTTGTCTTTAAGGCCATGTGGCGCCGCCGGGTCAGGCCATGTGGCGCTGCAGGATCCGGCCGAGGCCAGGTACGGCCGGGGCGACGAATTTCGCGCCCTTGTCGCGCAGGGCGTTGTAGGCCTTGGCCAGGGCCGGCATGGTGATCTGCTCGGCGTTGCGGTCGGCGACTGACATCAGGGAGTCGACGACCTGCTCGCTGCGGTCGTCGAGGAAGGCGCCGAAGTCATCGGAGGCGTCGGACTGGAAGGCCTGCCAGTGCGGCTCCAGGTCGCCCAGGATCTCCGGCAGGAGCCGGTTGACGGCCTTGCGGATGATCTCGCCGTCGACCTTGCGGGCGGTGCCGACGGCACCCTTGATGGCCATGCCGGTGATGCCGGAGAGCCCGGACACCTGGTTGTCGACGAAATCGGCGAGATCGGCAACGACGGTGGGACGAGTGTCCTCGGTGAGCAGCTGGGAGAGATCAGACATGGCAGGGCCTTTCAC
>CAZTIZ010000063.1:0-12606 GCA_964613845.1 uncultured Corynebacterium sp. | reverse complement strand
CACCTGGCACCGGCTGCCGATGACTACGAGTGGATGGTGCCCGCGCGGGACCCGTCCTACCGTCACCGCCCGCAGTCGCGGAGAACCTGGCGGGCATCACGCCGCCGGCTTCGACGCTGATGTGTTCGAGGGCACCGCCCGGGTCTTCGACCGGGAACAGTCCGCGATGGATGCCGTACTGGGCGGGGAACTCAGGGAGGGTGACGTGGTGGTCATCCGTTACGAGGGCCCGAGATCTGATCGCTTCGCTGATGATTCGTATCGCTGGGACCAGGTGGGCGATGGGGGAGAACTCTCAGACCACCAGGGCCAGACGAGTCTGGATCACTACGGGGTCAGAAATCATACCGGTTGGTATCTCTTTCTCCGACCGTAATTCGGTCAGAGAAAGAGCCACGACCCCGACGCCAACCCGTTAGTTACCGGGTTGGCGCCCGTCAGCCCTCCCCGGAGCTGATAACAGGGACCTGCCACCGGGGTCCTGCTAGAGCACCAGCAGGTTGTAGCGGGTGGCCTTCACGTCCTTGAGCCGCTTGCGGGCTCTCTCCAGCTTGTCCCACTGATCCTGGGGGATGGATTTTCGGGCGGTCTCGACGACCTCCTTGTCGCGGGTGCCCCAGGCGATCGGCATGGGGGAGATCTCATCCCAGTGCTCCTGGTCACCCAGGCTGCGACGCCCCTGGACAGCCACCGCCGGCAGTTTCGCCCCCAGTTTGGGGGTGAGCCCGTTGATCCGGCTGACGTTACGGATAGCGGCTCCCCAGCGGGGCGGAAGATCAGGATCCACGTTGGTGTTCACCAGCGCCATGATGATGAAATCTCGTTCCTTGACCTCAGCGACGACCGCGGGCACCAGCGGATAGCGGTCGTAGAGATCTTGAGCTGTACCCACCTGGCGGGGAACCACAAAGGCCAGGATCACCGAGATGACCGCGCCCACGATCATTGCGCCGGCGACCAGTGGCGCCCAGGCCCCCGAAAACCAGAGGAACAGTGCCGCCGCCCCCGCGATGAGGATCGCTGCGAGGAAGAAGGCGGAGAGCTGCAACCTCTTCGTGTCCTTGAGCATCTCGTTGTTCTTCTTGGCGAAGGCCTCTTCGACCTCGAACTTGAATACCTTCATCGTGTCCCTTCAGTCTCGTGACCCCTCAAGGATACTCGTCTCCATCGCAGAGTCCCGTGAGGTCCACCGCATCCTCCGTGTCAAGCATTGCCGGCTTGGCCAGGGAAGAGAAGCACGCCCAGGAAGGGCGATCCCGTGCAACCATCAGACTCTTCGGCCTGGCGAGGCGTGCAGCAGATCCGTGACTACGCTGGACCAGCCAGGTGTGGAAATCAGGCTGTTCGGGGGTGGTCTTCGTGGTGGCGTCAATGTTAGGTCCGGTCCAAGTTACTTTTTGGTCCCGGTTTTGGAAGAATATGACTTATGGCAAACATGGAGAAGGCAAACACCGAGAAGAAGGGCTACGTCGATCCGGGCTGGCCCACACACGTCCCCGGCGGCGGGCATGCAGTGACTGAGCAGATCTCGAAGCTGGCTGGGGCGTCCAGCCCCTGGGGCGACGAGACCGTCCTCCCGGTTCCGGCCGAGGAGCTCAGCTACGTTCACCCCTACACCCGGACCAACAAGTAACAGGAGAGACCACGAAGGCCCCGCACCGTTTCCGGTGCGGGGCCTTCGTCATTGCCTGGCGTTGATTAGAAACGCGGGAGGGAGTTGATGAGGTCCCGGTTGGCGTTGTAGAGCGACTCGATCTCGGTGGGAACGACGATGCCGTGCTGGGCGAGGGAGCTGCTGATCTGGTCGTAGAGTCCATCGGCGGGGGTGGCGGCAGTGGCCGGGGTCTGCTTAGGCAGCTCGGCACCGAAGTTCGAGGCCGCCGGGGCCTGGGCGGGGGCCTGGACGTTACGGGGGGTGGGGGCGGAGTTAAGTCCCAGCCGGGCGGAGCAGGCGGGCCATGCGCCCCAGCCCTGACCTGCCAGGGTGCGCTCGGCGACGGCGATCTGCTGCTCACGCGTGGCCTGGTATGCGTAGGGTGCGAACTCCTGGCCACCGTAGGCGCTCCAGGTCGACGGGGAGAACTGCAGGCCACCGTGGTAGCCGTTTCCGGTGTTGATCTGCCAGTTGCCGTTGGCCTCACACTCGGCGAGACGGTCCCAGTCGGAGTCCGGGGCTGCGGAGGCGGCCGGGGCCATGATGGCGGCGGCAGCGCCCAGGGCCAGGGTGCCGACGGCGATCTTGGCGGTGGTGGAAACGGTTTTCGTGGAGTGACGTGCCATGGGGTGGTGTGTTCCTCTCAATGTTGACGCCTGCGAGGTGAGCTGTCGGGTTCGGGCTGAGGATCACTGTGCCCGGCCTCCGTGCGGAGGCTTCACCCCGAGGGGACCGCGCTGTGCGGTCCATCCGGTGCGCTGCCGTGAGGTTGCGCGGGTGGGTTCCCCGTCCCTGTCTGTGCATATGAAGTCTTGGTGTGTGTTTCATGCTCTCCCCGTGATGTCCCAGACAGGGTTCGGCGTCGGATACCGGGGCGAGCGTGTGGTGCGCGAGGACCACACTAACGGTTTATAACGTTTAAGTCACGTAAGGGGAACGAATCGGCGCGATTGTGGGGGATGGGCCCGGATTCCCTACCCGTTCTTCCAGCTCACACGGTTTCACTGTGGAAGTGTGATATGCGCCTCATTCGGGTGGATATGGTTCTCCTGTCGATGGGTCGGTGAATGGGGTCTCCTCCGGTGGGGAGGTATGATTGTCCCCTCACGCGTCCCGCCCACCGGGCGGTTCCCGACACAGAAAGTGGTGATCTCCGTGCCGATCGGAAAGGTCAAGTGGTACGACGTGGAGAAGGGCTTCGGTTTCGTATCAAATCCGGGTGACGAAGACGTCTTCGTCGGCAAGCAGGTTCTTCCCGAGGGGGTTGATGAGCTGGTCGCTGGCCAGCGCATCGAATTCGACTTTGCTGCGGGCCGCCGCGGGCCGCAGGCACTGCGCGTACGCATCCTGGACACCCCGCGTCGCCGCCCTGTCAACCGTCGCCGCCCCGAGGAACTCAACAGCCTGCTCTCCGACATGCTCACGCTGCTGGAGACCCAGGTCCAGCCTTCCCTGGCCGCCGGCCGCTATCCGGACCGCCGCAACGGCCGCCAGGTCGCGGAGATCCTCCGGGCCGTGGCCAAGGAACTCGATTCCTAGGACCGCTCAGTGTTGAGGGACCACACGGTCGCGTAGGGGGTCTCCTCGCCCGCATCGTCGCGGCCGATCATCACGGAGGACACCTCAACCACGATGAGCTGGGGCCGCTCCCCCGACCCGCCGACCGGGTCCAGGGAACCGGGGATCTCCACCTCGGTGGTGTCGTAGGGGCCGTGGAGCTGGTAGTCGTTGGCGTCAGGATCGTCGTAGACCATCAACAGCTGCCACTCGTGGTTGTGGATCGGCTCCGGAATTTCCAGCCGCAGCGTCTCTTCCGCTCCCACCGGCAGGTTCGGCACCTCGCCCTCCGGACACTCCACCCCCGGCTCGCACACCAGGTAGGGGGAGAGCTCGATGGCCTCCCCGCCGGCGGTGGCGGCGATGGTGACTTCCCCGGGTTCCGGGCCCGGCCGGGAGTTCCACCAGTTCTGGAAGAGCACCGCGGCGACCACGACGATCACCACCGCGATGATCATCGCCAGGATCTGCAGCAGCGACTTCTTCTTAGCTTCTCTACGGGTGGCCATGATCCCTCATCCTACTGTGCGGGTACGACCTCGACCTCATACAGGTCGGGCCACCGTTTCCCACTCAGTAGCAGGCGATCCGTGCCCGGTACCTGCGCAATACCGTTGAGTACGTGGTCACGGTGGGGCACTGCGTTGTTGGGCAGCGTGGAGGCGTCAATGACGCCTGTGACCGTGCCGGTCGCGGCGTCGATACGCAGGATGTCGGTGCTGAGGAAGACATTGGCGTAGACCTCGTCCCCGATGCACTCGAGCTCGTTGAGTCGTTCCGCTGGCTGATCCCCCAGGGTGACGCTGATCCGGCCCCGTTCCTCAAAGGTGTGGGGGTCCAGGCGCCGCAACCGGTCAGTGCCGTCGGACATGATCAGCTCATCCGTGCGCGCGCACAGCCCCCAGCCTTCTCCGGGATAGCGGACCTGCCCGACCTCGTCGAGCGTGTCGGCGTCACGTCGCACGGCCACCCCCTCCTGCCAGGTCAGTTGCCAGATATGACCGTTGACCCGGGTGATGCCTTCCCCGAAGAGCTCCGGGTCCAGCTCAGCAGAGACCAGTTCCTCCCCCGACAGGGTGGTGCGGTAGATCCGGGACTCCCCGACACCGCCGGTGCCCACCAGCAGCGTGCCGTCGGAGTCGACCTCCAGTCCCTGGGTGAAACTGCTCTCATCGAAGGGATGCACCTGCACGATCTCGACGTCGTAGTGCGTCACCGCCGCCGTCTCCGGCGCAGGTGCGGCGCAGCCACCCAGCAGCAGCGCGATGGCGCCCAGGGGGGCGAATCGGGAACCCATGACACCCAGCATGCCCCCATGCTCCATAATGAGGGGCGTGTCAGCCAAAAACCGCCGTAGAAGGGCCACCCCCGAGAAGTCCCACCGTCCGAACCACAACCCACTGCTCGCCGCCCGCGCCGTCGATGTCGCCCGCGCCGCGCTGGAGGAGCTGGGTGAAGGCGGCGTGGGTGAGCACATCGGCGTCCAGTCGCTGGGGCGCCACGTCGCCACCCACCGCTTCGCTGCCGACGTCCCCGGCTACTCCGGCTGGGAATGGAACGCCGTGCTGGCCTGCGCCTCCGGCTCCCGCCATGTCACCCTCAACGAGGTCGCCCTCGTCCCCGCCCCCACCGGTGAGGCCCTGCAGGCACCCGAATGGGTCCCCTGGGCCGACCGCATCCGCCCCGGCGACCTGGGGCCCGGCGATCTCATGCCCCCCGCCCCCGACGACGAACGTCTCACTGACGATCCCGCGGCCGCCGCCCACCCGGAAGCCCAGGGGACGGGGCGGCTGCTCTCGCGTCGGGGGCTCGATCACACCCTGCAGCGCTGGCGCACGGGCGAGTTCAGCCCGACCTCCGAGTTCGCGGAGAAGTCCACGCTGCACTGCGGAAGCTGCGCCTTCTATCTGCCGGTGACCCACTCCGTCGCCCCGAACTTCGGGGTCTGCGTCAACGAGTACTCGGCGGACGGGCACGTCGTGCACGCCGCCTACGGGTGCGGGGCGCACTCCGACACCCCCTTCGACTCCCTCCTGGAGGAAGACGGGCCGGCCCCCTTCGACGACGAGCGCCCGATTTTCTAGACCTGCTCGGCCGCAGCCCACATCCGCTCGTTGATTTCCCGGTGGGTCGGTGCACCCTCCCGGGGTCTGCCCACCAGCCGTGGAGGCAGCACAGAGGCGTACTCCATCCAGCCGGTCACCTGCCGCACACCGGTGCGTGAGTTAAGTAGCCAGGTCTCGCTGGTGCGCAGCCGGGGGATCGTCAGCCCTTCCGGATGCTCGACGATCTCCACCCCGGACTCCACCAGCATCGCCAGGGTGGCCTCCAGGGTGACGGAGTAGGTGCTCCGCGGGTGTGCGCTGACGTGGGCGGACCCGCCGTCCAGGAACAGCAGCGCAGAGCGGATGCCGGAGATGACCCGCCCCTCTCCATCGACCAGCAGCCCCTCGTCCGCCCCGGACTTGATGACCTGCGCCAGGCGTCGGGTCTGCCAGCCCAGATCCGGGCCGTTGGCGGTGGGGGAGCGACGCTCGTCGAAGACGGGTTCGGCGTCGACCACCGCTTCGTCGGGAAGCACGACGGCCGGGGGGATGTCCACCGCCACGGTCGAGCCGGACACCTGGATCACCGGACGGTGGATGCCGGGGCCCGCCGCCCGGAGCTGATCGCGCACCTCGGAGATCTTCATCGGGGGCAGGTCCCCGCCATCCCGGAGGCGGGCCAGATGATCGGTCAGGTTGGCGACCCGTCCGTCGCGCATGAGGAAGGTGGCGGTGTACATGTTCTTCTCCCTTGTAGGCCAGCCCTGAATCTACCCCGCTCCACCGGGTCCATGGTGGATGGGCCCCAGATTTTGAGGAAAAGTCGAGAAGGTGAGAACCTATGCCCTGACATAACTCAATCACCAGGATCACCACAAGGGGAACCACACCATGACCACTGGCGTGAATCACCAGAGCACCCCCCGGGAACCCAGCACCCTGAGTCCCCTTGACCGCTACTTCCATATCACGCAGCGCGGATCCACCGTGGGCACCGAGATCCGGGCCGGGGTGGTCACCTTCTTCGCGATGGCCTATATCGTCATCCTCAACCCGCTGATCCTCGGCACCACCGAAGACGTCAACGGCAACACCCTGGGTATCCCGCAGGTCGCCGCAGCCACAGCCCTGGCCGCCGGTGTGATGACCATCGCCTTCGGGCTCATCGCCCGCTACCCCTTCGGTATCGCCGCCGGCCTCGGACTCAACACCCTGGTCGCGGTCACCCTCGTCGCGAGCGAAGGGCTGACCTGGCCGGAGGCCATGGGCCTGGTGATCCTCGACGGCATCGTCATCTTCATCCTCGCGGTCTCCGGTTTCCGCACCGCGGTCTTCCGTGCGATCCCGTCGTCGATGAAGGCCGCGATGGGCGTCGGCATCGGCATGTTCATCTCCATCATCGGGCTCGTCGACGCCGGCTTCGTCCGCCGGGTACCCGACGAGGCCGGCACCACCGTGCCGGTCACGCTGGGCATCGACGGCTCGGTCGCCTCCTGGCCGACCCTCACCTTCGTCCTCGGCCTGATCGTCTGTGGTTTCCTGGTCATCCGCAGGATCCGCGGCGGCCTGTTCCTGGGCATCCTGGCGACCACCATCATCGCCATGGTCATCGAGGCACTGACCGACTCCGGCGCCTCCTTCGAGGACGGTGAACCCAACCCCACCGGCTGGTCCCTGGCGATCCCGGTCATCCCGGACTCCCTGGGTGGTCTGCCCGACCTGTCCCTCGTGGGTGCCGTGGACATCTTCGGCGCCTTCACCCGCATCGGGGTCATCGCCGCGACCCTGCTGGTGTTCACCCTGGTCCTGGCCAATTTCTTCGATGCCATGGGCACCATGACCGCCCTGGGCAAGCAGGCCAAGCTCACTGATGAGGACGGTAACCTGCCCGACATGAAGAAGGCACTGGTGGTCGAGGGCCTCGGCGCCGTCGTCGGTGGTGCGACCTCCTCCTCCTCGGCGACCGTCTTCGCGGATTCCTCCGCCGGTGTGGCCGACGGCGCGCGCACCGGCCTGGCCAATGTCGTCACCGGTGTGCTCTTCCTCCTGGCGATGTTCCTCACCCCCCTCTACGAGGTCGTCCCCATCGAGGCCGCCGCCCCCGTCCTCGTCATCGTCGGGGCCATGATGATGGCCCAGGTCACCGACATCGACTGGTCGAAGTTCCACATCGCCCTGCCGGCCTTCCTCACCATCGTCGTCATGCCCTTCACCTACTCCATCGCCAACGGCATCGGGGTCGGCTTCATCGCATTCTCCCTCATGACGGTCGCCGCCGGAAAGGTCCGCGACGTCCACTGGATCATGTGGCTGATCTCCGCGCTGTTCATCCTTTACTTCGGCATGGACCCGATCCTGGAGGCGATCGGCTGATGCTACGCATCCCCGTCACCGATGCCGCCGACCCCCGCCTCGACGACGTCCGCGACCTCAACCGCTCCGATAACCGCCCTGATCTGCCCGGCGGCAAGGGACTGGTGATCGCCGAAGGCCCCCTGGTCGTGGGCCGGCTGCTCGACTCCCGGTTCCCTCTCCGCTGCCTCGTCGGTTTCCCCGCCAGGCTCGACGCCTTCCTCGCCACCCACGACGTCCCCGCCGACCTGCCCGTCTACGAGGTAGACCGGGCGACCCTCGCTGAGACGGCGGGCTTCGACATGCACCGCGGACTGTTGGCCGTCGCCGACCGCGCGCCTGAACCCCAGCTGCCCGAGGTCCTCGCCGGTGCCCGCACCGTCGTGGTGCTGGAGGGCGTCGGTGACCACGAGAACATCGGCTCCCTGTTCCGCAACGCCGCCGGCATGGGTATCGACGCCGTCCTGTTCGGCAACGGTTGCGCCGACCCCCTCTACCGGCGGGTCGTCCGCGTGTCCATGGGACACGTTCTGCGCACCCCCTTCGCCCACCTGGCGGGCACCTTCACCACCTGGCAGCATTCCCTGACTGATCTCTCCGAACTCGGTTACCGCCTTGTCTCCCTCACCCCGGACCCCGGGGCCGAGCACCTGGCGGACGCGCTCGTCGACACGCAGGGACGTCCCTGGGAGAAGGTGGCGCTGCTGGTGGGTTCGGAAGGGCCGGGCCTGACGGAACACGCCATGCGGGCCACCGACATTCGCGCCCGGATCCCCATGGCGCCGGGTACCGACTCGCTCAACCTCGCGACCTCCGCCGCGATCGCCTTCTACGAACGCGACCGCTCGCTGCGATCCGGCCGGTCGGAATGACGCAGCTTCTCGGTCAGGTACTCACGCGTCGACCGCAGCCGACGCACCAGTCCCCGCCCGACCTGACGTACCCGGTCCGCCGAGGCCTCCGCCCGACGCACGAACTCTGAGTCCTCCGGGGAGTCCGCCGGGTGCTCCTCATAATCGTCGTAGTCACCGCGACCGGCCCCGAGAGCGAGCCTGTCCGCGACCTCATCGATCCCGACCCGCCGGGTCCGCGGGGGATCAGGCAGCCTCGGCTCAGGACGCCCATCCACGGCGTAGGCCACGATGTTGATGTCCGGCCCCTCCGCGGAGACCCTCACTCCCAGCCATTTCTCCTGCGCCTCCTCGACGAGGTCGACGGGATCGAAGGGCAGCGTGATCCCGCCGAGCTGCTCGGCGCGCTCACCCGCCCAGAACGGGCTCTCGAAGACCTCCGGCAGGCCGGTGTCCTCGAAGATCTCCTCGCGCCGGGCGCACAGGGACCGTTTGAGCGTCCCGCCGCTCCAGTGGGCGAACCCGCCGTAGCCGTTCGCGCGGTTGACGGCGAAGGCGAAGATGTCCGCCGCAGGGGCGGAACGCAGGAGCCTCCGGGGCAGCTCGGACAGTCGCGGGGTGTCTGCGATGACGGTCTGGACGACCGTGAGACCGGGGAGACCGGAGACGTAGAACTCGCCTGCCGAGGCCTGGGCGGAACGGTTGAGTGGGAACTGCCCGATGGGGGTGATCGGCCAGGCAGGGTTGAGCTGGGCCAGGTACTTCCGGCCGAAACCGCGGTCAGCCCTGGGTTCCGACTCCAGGATGCGGGCCGGTTCCGCTGCAGTGACGAACCACAGGGTGAGAACTGCCTCCACCGTGCCCGCCTAGTTCCGCGGACGCTTGGTGTTGGTACGGACCCCCAGGAGGACGTCCTCCCAGTGCGGGGTCACTGCTTTTCGACGTCGCTTGGCGGGCGGCTTCCGTTCGTCCTCCGCTTCCTGGTCATCGACCTCGCCGTCGATCTCCTCGGAAAGGTTTTCCTCACTGCGGTCATCCGCTGGCTCCGCCAGTGGCAGATCCTCCTCGGCATCCTCCATGAGGTCCTCCTCATAGCGTGATCCCTGGCCCACCGAGGTCAGGGTGCGCACCGGCTGGATGAAGTCCGGGTCGGTGAGATCCGCGGCGACCGCATTGCGGGCCTCGACGGTGGCACCGGAGGTCATGTGGTGCTGGAAGTGCCACTCCGCGGTGTTGTCACTCAATCCGACGGACCAGGAGACCTGGAGTACCCACTTGCCACCAGGCTCACGGTGGGCGTCCCAGCTGGTCTCGGTGACGGTGTGCCCCCGGGCCGCGAAGGCGGCCGCCAGGGTCTCCCACAGGGTCAGGCCGGCTGGCCCGTCCTCCAGTACCGGATGCGCCTGTTTGGCCAGCTCGGCGATACGGGCCCGCTCCAGCAGCACCGGGTGGGCGAAGGGCTCCACCCGGGCCTCCATGACGCCCATCTCCTGGGCGAGTTCCTCGATGCTGCCGCCCGCCCTGATCCGTTCCTGGATCTCCCGGGGGCGCAGGGACAGCGGGGCGGTGAGCCGGGGGTCGGGGGAGGGGAGGCTGCGTTCGACGGGCGCCGGGGTGGCGACCCGCTCGGGCTCGGGCTCCGGCGCAGGCGCCGGTTCGGGGAGGGGGACCGTCAACGCCTCGCGCATGACGTCATCGACCGCGAGAAAGAACTGCTCACCGTCCTCGGAACGCAGCACCAGGGAGGTCTCGTTCGACTCACTGCTGACGAGGAACAGCTCGCGCATCGGTTCTCCTTCGGTCCTGCGGATGATCTGTGTAGACCACCCTAACGCAGACATGCGCCGAACCGTTGGAGGTTCGGCGCATGTGTTGATGCGGGATGAGCAGGGCTTAAGCCTTGGCTGCACCCGAGTCCAGCAGGTGGTCGATGGCCTTGGTCAGGGTCACGACGTCCGCGGGGTCGATGGCCGGGAACATACCGATCCGCAGCTGGTTGCGGCCCAGCTTGCGGTAGGGCTCGACATCCAGGATGCCGTTGGCGCGCAGGGCCTTTGCCAGAGCGGCGGCGTCGATGCTCTCATCGAAGTCGATGGTGCCCACGACCAGTGAGCGCTTGGCGGCGTCCTCGACGTAGGGGGAGGTCTCCGGGCGGCCGGCTGCCCAGTCGTAGAGGGCGGAGGAGGAGGCGGTGGTGCGGGCGACCATGCCGTCCAGGCCACCGTTCTCGTTCATCCACTTGACCTGGTCGTCCAGCATGAGCAGGGTGCTCACCGCCGGGGTGTTATAGGTCTGGTTCTTGCGGGAGTTGTCGACCGCGGTCTGCAGGTCCAGGAAGGCCGGGATGAAACGGCCGGACTCCTTGATCTTGGCGATGCGCTCGATGGCGGCCGGGGACATGGCTGCCAGCCACAGGCCACCGTCCGAGGCGAAGCACTTCTGCGGGGAGAAGTAGTAGACGTCGGTCTGGGAGATGTCGACGGGCAGGCCGCCGGCACCGGAGGTGGCGTCGATGGCGATGAGGGCGTCCTCGGAGCCCTCCGGACGCACGACCGGAACCATGGCACCGGTGGAGGTCTCGTTGTGGGCCCAACCGATGAGGTCGACTCCCTCGATGGCCTGCGGCGCCGGTGCGTCGCCGGCGGGGGCCTCGATGACGGTCGGCTCATCGAGCCACGGTGCCTGCTTGGAGGCCTTGGCGAACTTGGAGGAGAACTCGCCGTAGGACAGGTGGCCGGACTTCTTCTCGATCAGGCCGAAGGTGGCGGCATCCCAGAATGCGGTCGCGCCACCGAGGGACAGGATGATCTCGTAGCCCTCCGGCAGGGAGAACAGCTCGGACAGTCCCTCACGGACGGAACCGACGACGTTCTTCACGGCAGGCTGGCGGTGGGAGGTGCCGATGACGCCTGCGGCACCGTCGACGATCGCCTGGATCTGCTCGGGGCGGACCTTGGAGGGACCGCAGCCGAAACGGCCGTCGGCCGGGATCAGGTCAGCGGGGAGGGAGGGGAACTGGTCAGCTGCGCTCATCTAACGCGGGCCCTTTCAGGTTGTGGGAGGGACGGGATGGGACCCACTCTAGTCCCCGGCCTGTCCGCGCCGGGAACGACCGATGGATAAACGGGGGTGCGTCACAGCCCTCCACGGGGGCGGGGGAGGGGGCGAGGTCGGTAAATTCATGGGGGTATGACCTGCGAAAGCTAAAACTGTTGCCCCCATCACATAATTTGCTAAACTGTGTCGTGGTCCACCGGGACGGCGCCGATGCGGTTTCCGTAAGCACTAAGGTGGCTGCTCCACTGGGTCCCCGGCGGGGCTCGGACAACTGCACAATGACGGCGGGATGTGGCGAATGTCGCAACCCCCGAGTGATAGCGTCACCTAAGCTGGTTCATGGCGTAACTCGCCATGGGTGGGACTAGCGTGAGGCGTCACATCCTCATCCGGTTCCATCGGCGGTTAACCCCGACGAGGGGCAATGTCGACAACGAAATTTCGAAAGGTAAACAGTGGCTACTGACAACAAGGACAAGGCCGTTCTCCACTACCCGGGCGGCGAGTACGAGATGGACATCATGAAGGCCACCGAGGGTAACGACGGTGTGGTCCTGGGCAAGATGCTGTCCGACACCGGTCTGGTCACCTTCGACCCGGGCTACGTCTCCACGGGCTCCACCGAGTCCGAGATCACCTACATCGACGGTGAGAACGGCATCCTGCGCCACCGCGGTTACGACATCGCCGACCTGGCTGAGAACGCCACCTTCAACGAGGTTTCCTACCTCCTCATCCACGGTGCCCTGCCGACGGTCGATGAGCTGCACAAGTTCAACGACGACATCCGTCGCCACACCCTGCTCGACGAGGACTTCAAGTCCCAGTTCAGCATCTTCCCGCGCAACGCCCACCCGATGTCCGTGCTGGCCTCCTCCGTGAACATCCTGGGCACCTACTACCAGGATGAGCTGGACCCGCTCAACGAGCAGCACATGGACAAGGCGACCGTGCGCCTCATGGCCAAGGTCCCGATGCTGGCCGCCTACGCCTACCGTGCCTCCCGCGGCAACCCGTACATGTACCCGGATAACTCGCTGAACGCCCGCGAGAACTTCCTGCGCATGATGTTCGGCTACCCGACCGAGCC
>CAZTIZ010000062.1:0-12750 GCA_964613845.1 uncultured Corynebacterium sp. | reverse complement strand
ATCGACGCCAACGGCATCGTCCACGTCACCGCCAAGGACAAGGGCACCGGCAAGGAGAACACGATCAAGATCCAGGACGGCTCCGGCCTGTCCCAGGAGGAGATCGACCGCATGGTCAAGGATGCGGAGACCCACGCCGAGGAAGATAAGAAGCGCCGCGAGGAGCAGGAGACCCGCAACTCCGCGGAGTCGATGGTCTACCAGACCCGTAAGTTCCTGGAGGAGAACTCCGAGAAGGTCTCCGAGGACATCAGGACCAGCGTCGAGGAGGCCGCCACCGAGGTTGAGGAAGCCCTCAAGGGCGATGATCTCGAGGCCATCAAGGCCGCCGTCGAGAAGCTGTCCACCGAGTCCCAGGAGATGGGCAAGGTCATTTACGAGGCCGACGCCAACGCCGGTGCCACCCAGGCGGAGCCCGCCTCCGAGGAGGACGACAACGTCGTCGACGCCGAGGTCGTGGACGAGGACGCCACCGAGGAGAAGAAGGACGGAGACAAGTAGATGACTGACCCCTACAAGCTCCCCGAGGACCCGGGGGACCCGGCCGCCACCGACAACGAGGGCACCTTCCCCGACGAGGCCGAGAACCTCGCCGAGGAGGCGGCCCGCGCCCAGGGCGGCGACGAGGACGACGACCTGCTGACCACCCAGCCGGACCCGGTGGTCGACGCCCGCGAAGACGAGTGGAACCCCATTCGTGAGGAAGAGCTCGCAGGGGACACTGAGGCGGTGCTCGACGACATCGACGCCGACATCGGTATCGATGACGGCCCCGACGCCACCGCTGACCTCCCCACCATCGAGGCGCAGCTGGCCGAGCGCACCGAGGACCTGCAGCGTCTCAGCGCGGAGTACGCCAACTACCGGCGTCGCACCGAGCGCGAACGGGCCACCATCACCGAGACCGCCAAGGCCTCCGTGGTGACCCAGTTCCTGCCGATCCTCGATGACCTCGACCTGGCACGCCAGCACGGTGACCTTGAGAACGGGCCCCTCAAGGCCTTCGCCGACAAGTTCCGCGACACCCTCAACAGTGTCCGACTCGCCCCCTTCGGCGAGGAGGGCGAGGACTTCGACCCCGAGGTCCACGAGGCCGTCCAGGACCTGTCCTCCGGCGAGGAGAAGAAGATCGGCACCGTCCTGCGCAAGGGCTACCGCGTGGGTGACCGCCTCATCCGCACCGCGATGGTCATCATCGCGGACCCGGCCGGAGGCGCCGACGAGGCCTGACCGCCACGTCATCGGCACCACCGACCGACCAGCACCGCCGTCCGGGACGATCTTCAGGCCGCCTCGGGCGGCGGTGTTCTCTCATCCCTCATGAATCCACCAGCTCCCACCACTTTCCTGAAAGGAGGAGATGCCCAGTGACCACCCAACGTGAATGGGCAGACAAGAACTACTACGCCGATCTGGGGGTCTCCTCGTCCGCATCCGCCGAGGACATCAAGAAGGCCTACCGGAAGCTGGCCCGCGAGAACCACCCCGACAAGAACCCCGGTGACTCCGCCGCCGAGGAGCGCTTCAAGAAGGCCGCCGAGGCCTACGATGTCCTCGGCGACGACAGGAAACGCAGGGAATACGACGAACTGAAGGCGATGCTCCGCTCCGGCGGCTTCGGGGGCGGGGGCGCCGGCTTCCCCGGCGGGTTTCGTCAGACGTCGGAGAGCTTCGACACCTCCGACTTCTTCGGAGGATCCGGTCGAGGATTTTCTCAGGAGGGCGGCCTGGGCGATATCTTCGGTGGCTTTTTCAACCGCGGCGGCGGTCCTCGCCACGCAGCTCGGCCGACGCGGGGGGCGGACGTCGAAACCGAGATCACCCTCAACTTCCGCGAAGCGGCGAAGGGGACGACCATTCCGCTCCAGCTGAGCGGCGAGGCCCCCTGCAACACCTGCCACGGTTCCGGCGCGAAATCCGGCAACCCCGCCACCTGCGGAACCTGCTCCGGTTCCGGCTTCACCTCGGAGAACCGGGGCACCTTCGGGTTCTCCGCCCCCTGCACCGACTGCGACGGCACCGGCCAGATCATCACGGACCCCTGCACCACGTGCACCGGCACCGGCACCGTCCACCGGACCCGCTCGATCACCGTCCGCATCCCCTCCGGGGTGATCGACGGACAGAAGGTCAGACTGGCCGGCCAGGGCGAGGCAGGCCCCAACGGCAAACCCGCCGGCGACCTCTTCGTCACCGTCCACGTGCGGGAAGACCCCGTCTTCACCCGCAGCGGCGACGACCTGGAGGTCTCCGTCCCGGTCTCCTTCGCGGAACTCGCCCTGGGTGACACGATCACGGTGCCCACCCTCGACGCCCCGGTGCGGGTGAAGGTACCCGCGGGCACTCCCCACGGCCGCACCCTCCGGGTCCGCGGTCGGGGCGTCCCCCGTCGCAGCGGCACCGCTGGCGACCTGCTGGTCACCGTCGATGTCGTCGTCCCCAAGCATCTCGACGCCGCCTCCACCAGCGCCCTGCGCACCTACGCCCAGGCGGAGCAGGACTCCGGCTTCAACCCCCGTGCCGGATGGGCCGGAAACGACTGATCAGCCATGAGCAGCAAGGAAGGAGGTGACGCACCGTGACATCCAGGAAGAGTAAATCCTCCCGCGACGACCTCGGAGAGGTCTTCGTCATCTCGGTGGCAGCGGAACTGGCGGGCATGCACGCCCAGACCCTGCGGACCTATGACCGCATCGGGCTGGTGACCCCCATGCGCACCTCGGGCGGTGGCCGCCGCTACTCCCGCAGCGACGTGGCCATGCTGCGCAAGGTCCAGCGCCTGTCCCAGGATGAGGGGGTCAACCTCGCCGGCATCAAGGCGATCATCGAGCTGACCGAGGAGAACGACCGGCTGCGCGAGGAGCTGGACGATGTTCGCGAGGAGAACCGTCGTCTCCGCGCCCGTTCCGGACACCATCTCCGCCGCAGCGGTGAGCTCGTTCACGTCCCCCGTTCCACCGCCGTGGTGATGTGGGAGCCGCGCCGGGCGGGCCGTAGCCGCTGAAGGCGTTTCCCTGATCGGCCGGCCCCCCATGGGACCGGACCCACCCCTCGGCAATTTGTGTCCTTGCTCACGGCTGGTATGCGATTAGGCTGTGGGTCACGGAAGTCTCCGTGTCCCCGCTGGGTTTCCGGCCCCGGGGCCTGATCTCCAGGAAGGACAACCACCATGACCGTCTACGCCAACCCCGGCTCCGAGGGTTCGATCGTCAACTACGAGAAGCGCTACGACAACTACATCGGCGGCAGGTGGGTAGCGCCGGTCGACGGCGAGTATCTGGACAACATCACCCCGATCACCGGGGAAGTCTTCTGCCAGGTGGCGCGCTCGAAGGCCGCGGACGTCGAGCTGGCCCTCGACGCCGCCCACGCCGCCGCCCCCTCCTGGGGCAGGACGGCCCCGGCTGAACGTGCCCTGATCCTCCACCGCATCGCCGATCGGATGGAGGAGCACCTGGAGGAGATCGCCGTCGCCGAGTCCTGGGAGAACGGCAAGGCTGTCCGGGAGACTCTCGCCGCCGACATTCCGTTGGCCATCGACCACTTCCGCTATTTCGCGGGAGCGATCCGGGCGCAGGAGGGACGGCTCTCCCAGCTCGACGACGACACCGTCGCCTACCACTTCAACGAGCCGCTGGGCGTGGTCGGCCAGATCATCCCGTGGAACTTCCCGATCCTCATGGCGACCTGGAAGATCGCCCCGGCGCTCGCCGCCGGCAACGCCATCGTCCTCAAACCCGCCGAGCAGACCCCCGCCTCCCTGCTGTACCTGATCGACATCGTCGGGGACCTGCTTCCCGACGGGGTACTCAACATCGTCAACGGTCTCGGATCGGAGGCCGGTGCCGCACTCTCCGGATCCGACCGGGTGGCCAAGATCGCCTTCACCGGTTCCACCGAGGTGGGCAAGATCATCAACCGGGCCGCAGCCGACAAGATCATCCCGGTCACACTGGAACTGGGTGGCAAGTCACCCTCCCTGTTCTTCCCGGACATCATGGACAGGGACGACGAGTTCCGCAGCAAGACCCTGGAGGGCTTCGCCATGTTCGCCCTCAACCAGGGCGAGATCTGTACCTGCCCCTCCCGCGCGCTGGTCCACGAGTCCATCGCCGAGGAGTTCCTGGAGCTGGCCGTCAAGCGGGTCGAGCAGATCAGGATCGGTAACCCGCTGGACACCGAGACCCAGATGGGTGCCCAGGCCTCCCAGGAGCAGTTCGACAAGATCAACAGTTATCTGGAACTCGGCCCCCGGGAGGGCGCCCAGACCCTGACCGGCGGCAAGGTCAACTCCATTGAGGGGCTTGAACAGGGCTTCTACATTGAGCCGACCGTGTTCAGGGGGACGAATGACATGCGCATCTTCCAGGAGGAGATCTTCGGCCCGGTCCTGTCGGTGGCCACCTTCACGGATTATGAGGAGGCCATCCGCATCGCCAACAACACCGATTACGGCCTCGGTGCCGGTGTGTGGACCCGCAGCAACAATCTCGCCTACCGGGCTGGCCGGGACATCCAGGCCGGGCGCGTGTGGGTGAACCAGTACCACACCTATCCGGCGCATTCGGCTTTCGGCGGCTACAAGGAATCCGGCATCGGACGCGAGAACCACCTGATGATGCTGGCGCACTACCAGCAGACCAAGAACCTCCTGGTCTCCTACAGTGAGTCCCCGGCCGGCTTCTTCTGAGCGGCCAGCTCCCCGAGTCGGGACAGTAGGGCGGGGTCCTCCCAGTAGGAGGAGTGGTCCCCGTGCGGATCCCCCGTCCACACCTGCGCCCCGAAGGCGGCGGCGGCGGGGTCCACCCCGTGCACTCCGGCGCGGGGCGAGACCAGCAGCCCGATCGGGTCTCCACCATTGAGCATGGTGTGCACGCGGGGCTGCTGCCCGTGCAGCTGCAGCTGATCTGCGCGCGCGACCCCGACCCCCGGGCTGCCGAGGATCACCAGGTCATCGGCGTGTAATCCGGGCCCGTCGGGGTGGGCGGCGGCCCCGGCTACCACGGAACCGTAGCTGTGGCTGAGCACGATACGCCGCTGAGCCGGCTGGCGTCTTGCCAGTTCCGCCTGGAAGCGGGCCAGTTCCTCCCCGGCCCGGCGGGCAGGGTCGCGGGCCAGTGCCCCGGGAACCGTCCCCGGGGCGGGATAGCCCAGCCAGACCACCCCGGCGCCGCCGGTGGTGGCGGTGATGGTGCGGACCCGGTCGATCTGGGAGGACCACCCCGTCTGATCGGCAGAGCCCACCCCGGCGACCACGGTGGTCACGGCCTCCGCTGATTCCAGCTCCCCCATCACCCCCACCAGACCTCCCTCGGAGACCTCCAGGACCCGCAGGTCAGGGTGCTGACGTGCCAGCGCGACGATCTCCGGGTCAGCGTGCAGCAGCATCAGGTCATGGACGGCGTCGATGGTCAGGTCTGGCAGGTCCGCCAATCGCTGCGGCGGTGCCGCGGGCACGGGGGTGCACAGCCGGTCGACCTGGCGGGCGCACATCCAGTCCAGTGCTTCACCGAGACTGGCCAGCTCGCGCAGCGCGACGTCGACGAAGGGTGAGACCCCGGCGATCAGGTCGGCGGCGGCGATGACCCGGGCGGTGGCCCGATCGAGCTGTTCCTGGAGCAGGGCGGAGATGGCCAGTACCCGGGCGACCGCCGCCATCTGCTCCGCCGGTAGGCCGAGGGGAGTGGTGAGTTCGTGCAGCCGGTCCACTGCAGCCTGCGCGGCTGCACCGCGGAAACCGCTGACGGGCAGGACACCCCAGCTGTGGTGGCGGGCGGCGACGTCCTCCCGCAGGGTGACCGCCGCCCGGTCGAGGGTGCCGGCGGCTGCGTGCAGCTCGGCGGCGTCGAGAGACGTCACGGCAGCATCCCACGCAGGATGCGGGCGCGGTCGGCGTCGAGTTCCAGGGCGTGGCGTGCGAAGCCGTGCACCTCCCGCAGGTGATCGTGCAGGGCCCGCTCATCGGCGTCGCGGCTGAGTTGCCAGGTACCCACCGCCCTGGCCAGCGCCGCGCCGGTGCGCGAGGCACCGGGCAGGACCGGCTGTTCGGGTTCGGCCGGGCGGTGACGGAGGAGATCGTTGAGGTGGGAGAGGACGGCGAGGGGCAGCTGGAGATGGCTCATGCCGGTCAGTGTGCGGGGACCGGGCGGACCCGGCCAGGCAGGCGTGGCACGAACCTGTGGATAACCCGGGGTTATCCACATATCGTGGACACATGCGTATCGGAGTCGTGCAACTGCAGTCCGGTGGGGATATCGTCGATAACCTCACCCTCGCCCGGGAGAAGGTCCGGGAGGCGGCCGGGCATGGCGCCCGGCTGATCATCCTGCCCGAGGCCACCAGCCAGGCCTTCGCCACCGGCCGCCTCGACACCCAGGCCCAGGAGCTTGACGGGGAGTTCGCCAGCGGTCTGCGCGCGATCGCCGAGGACCTGGGTGTCACCGTCGTGGCCGGGATGTTCCGCCCCGCCGATACCGTGGAGCGCGGCGGTAAGACCATCCACCGGGTGTACAACACCGCCCTGGTCACGGGCCCGGGTATCCACACCGGCTACGACAAGATCCACACCTTCGACGCCTTTGACTACGCGGAGTCCGACACCGTCCTGCCGGGCGGGGAGCACCTGCTCTTCGACGTCGACGGGGTGCGGGTGGGTGTGGCGATCTGCTACGACATTCGTTTCCCCGATCTGTTCACCTCCCTGGCGCGGGCGGGCGCACAGCTGATCGTGGTGCCGACCAGTTGGGCTGACGGGCCGGGCAAGCTGGCGCAGTGGCGGCTGCTCACGGCCGCGCGCGCCCTTGATTCCACCTCCTTCCTCGCCGCATCGGCCCAGGCCCGCCCCGGTGGCGACGAGGAGGCGGGTAAGGCTTCCGGCCCGACCGGCATCGGCCATTCCTGCGTGGTGGATCCGGTGGGGCGGCGGCTGGCGGAGGCCGGTTACACCCCGGAGATCCTCATCAGTGATCTCGATATGGAGCAGATTGCCAAGGTGCGCAAGGTGTTGCCGGTGCTGGAAAACTAGTGGGCTGGTGCTGAGCCTGCCCGGAAGTCGGGGAGGCTGTGGTCCCTGCCGGGGTGCTGTTATGGGGTGCCCCGCCAGCGGACCCCGATCTCCGGCCACTGCTCCCGGATCCCCCAGGGTTCGGCCTGGATATTGCGTCGCGGGATGCCTGCGGTGATCAGTCCCGTGACCGTGCGGGAGACTTTCTCCGCTGCGCCGGTGATGAGGATGTCGTGGTCCGTCCACTCACCCAGGGAGGTGACCACGGTGGCGATGTTGCCCGCCACCCGGGGGGCGGGGGAGCCGGGCGCCCGGGAGAAGTCGGTCGCGCCGACCCACCAGGCGTCCTCCGCGTGTTCGGCGACAGGGGTGACGGTGAGCCAGGCGGTGGTGTCCGCGAGGTTCATCAGCCCGCGCAGGTCATAGAGCTCTCCGGGGTACTCGGCGCCGACGAACAGGTGCACCCGCGGGCGGTCCGCCTCCCCGAACAGGGCGAAGAGGATGGAGCGCAGGGGGGCGAGGCCGGTGCCGTGGGCGATCATGACGACGTCGCGTTCCCCGGTGATCTGCAGGCTGCCCTGTGGATTGCCGAAGGTCCAGTAGTCGCCCGGGTGGGGCGCTGACAGCAGCGGTGAGGCCTTGCCCCCGTCGTGGGAACGGATGTGGAATTCAAGCTGGCCGTGTTCATCGGTCGGCAGGGCGGGGGAGAGCATCCGCCAGATGCCCGGCAGGTAGGAGGTGGTCACCGGCAGGTGCTGGCCGGGGGCGTAGTTGAGCGGCATGCCCGATTCGAGCCGGACCACGCTGATGCGGCGGGAACGCCGTTCCACGCTGAGTACCTCGGCGGCGTAGGCGTGGGGGACACCGACGGTATCGGCCTCGCGGGCGGCCTCGGCCATCGTCGCGCAGACCTGGGCGAAGGCATTCTCCGCGGCCTCGATGCCTGGATCGGTGCGGGTTCGTTCCCCGCCGGCGATCTCACGCAGCCCGTGCCGCAGCGCACGGAGAAAAGCCGGGTAGGCCTCGGCGGGGAAGCCGTGACGCCGGTGATCGAGGCCGAGCTGGCGGATCCGGCGGAGGATGCGGTCGGGAACGACCCCGTCGAGCGGGGTACGCTCCAGCACCCAGGCCAACGACGCCGCGAGGTCGACGTGGGTGTCGTGCAGCTGGATGGGAAAGACCTGGCGCGCCTCAAGCACGTCCATGTAGAACAGGCGGTGGACTTCGTCGCGGAAGGCGTCCCCCCGTGTTCGCAGGAGGCCGCCGACGGCGGAAAGGGAGGTCGAAGGCATGTCCCCCATTCTGCCTCTTTCCCCCGTCGGTTGCGGGGGTGGGCCAGCGAGCACACAATCGGGGTCATACCCCGGAACCCTCCTGGAAGGATGCGTCATCATGTCCCGTCCCATCTTGCCCCGTCGTCTCCTGGCCGGACTCGCGGCCGCCACCCTGGCCTGCGGGCTGGTCGCCTGTACCGATGGGGCGGATGACGCCACCTTCGGCGACACCCCGGTGGAGACCACCCAGGACATCGACGATGCCCCCGCCGACGACCCGGAGGGCGGGACCGAACCCGTCCAGCTCCTCGACGGGCAGATGATCGACCTGCCCGCCGCCCTGTCCGCGGGCGTGGACACCTACTCCTTCGATTTCGGTGCGCCCATTGATGTCGAGGAGCAGGCGGGCCGCTACCTGGTCAGCTTCGACCAGGGTAATTACCTCGTCTATTCCCTGGCGACCGATGCCCAGCCCATCGGTGGCGAGATCGCCGAGACCTGGCTGGCTGAGGGCGGCATCGATGCGGAGATCGGCCTGCCGGTCGCTGAGGAGTCCATCACCGACCGGCAGGGACGGGCCCAGAACTTCGAGAACGGCACCATCACGGTCAACCCGGACGAGCCGATCTCCCTCGACGTGGATCAGTCGATCGGATAACCCTCGACGGGACCCCGGTCCGCCGGGATCCAGCCCAGCGCCGGGGCGACGTGCTCGGCGAAGTTGCGCAGGATCGAGACATTGACGTCCACCCCCAGCTGATTCGGGATGGTCAGCAGCAACGTGTCCGCCGCCTGGATCGCCGGATCCTCCTTCAGCTGCCCGATGAGCACGTCGGGCTCGGCGGCGTAGGAGCGGCCGAAGGTGACGTTGCGGCCCTCACCCAACGAACCGACCTGGTCGCTGCCGGTGGCGGAGGTGGCGAAGAGCTGGCGGTCACGGTCGGTGACGATCGGGAAGATGGAACGCGAGACCGACACCCGCGGGGTCCAGTCGTGCCCGGCCTCCAGCCACGCGTTGCGGTAGATCCCGATCTGCTCGGCCTGCACCTCGCCGAGGGAACGACCGTCGGCCTCCGAGAGGAGCGTGGAACTCATCAGGTTCACCCCGTCACGGGCGGCCTGCTCAGCGCTGGCATTGGTGCCCGAGCCCCAGAAGATCTTGCGACGCAGGTCCGGCGACTGGGGGAAGACCGGCAGCGGCGTGCCGGGACGGTACATGCGCGGATACTGCTTCTCCGCTGCGGCGGCACGGGCCATACCGTAGCCGTCGACGGCGGACAGGAAGGTCTCGAACTTCGCGCGCGCCATCTCGCCCCCGTCGGGGGACTCGGCGGTGTAACCGAACGACTCCCATCCCTTGTCGGCCGGTTCCGGTGAGCCACGGGATACACCGAGGGCGACGCGGCCCTCGGAGAGCAGGTTCAGGGCGGCGGCCTCCTCCGCCAGGTGGAGCGGGTTCTCATAGCGCATGTCGATCACACCGGTGCCCACCTCGATATGCCTGGTCGAACCCGCGATCGCGCCCAGCAGAGGCATCGGCGCCGAACCCTGCGGGGCGAAGTGATGGACCCGGAAGGACGCGTTGTTCACGCCCAGCTCATCGGCGGCCTGCGCGATCGCGAGGCTGTCCCTGAGCACCTGCCCGGCGTCGGGGCCGGACTGGTTGCCGATGGCGTGGTGGCCGAAGCTGAGAAATCCGAATGCCTTCATGTCTTCCCATCCTAAATTCGTGTCGGTGGTGTGTCTCGCAGACGGCGCAACGCCAGTCTGCCCGCCAGCCGCCCGGCGCGTGTCGCCCCCACCGTCGAGGCCGTCGACCCGTAACCGACGAGCAGGACGCGCGGGTCGGCGGCCGGGGTGACCTCGTCGAGCAGCTCTATGCCGCGCGGTCCGCGCAGCTTCATCGGGGCGAGGTGGCGCAGGGCGGGGCGAAAGCCGGTGTTCCAGAAGATGACGTCGACGTCGATCTCCTCACCAGCCGGCAGGGGCTGCCAGGAAGCGGGCACCTGCAGGCCCTCGCCCGCCGACGGCCCCAACCCCCCGGTGTCGTGGCTGTGGGGCTCACCCACGCGCACGCCGCCGGGCAGGATCCGGTCGAACATGCCGCGTGAGACCAGCGTGCCGCGCTCCACCCCGGCCAGGTACTCCGGCAACTGGGGGATGCCGGTGGTGCGCACCACCGACGCCGGGGCGAGGCCGGTGTGGGTGCGTTCGCGCACGGCCTTCTCCACCGCCAGGCCCCAGCCGGCGTCGACGTCGCGCCGGGTGAAGTTCGGGGGGCGTCTGGTGGCCCAGATGGTCTCGGTGACCTCTTCGAGTTCGAGGAGGAACTGGACGGCGGACAGTCCGCCGCCGACGACGAGGGTGCGTAGGCCGGCGAAGTCCTCCCGGCGTACGTAGTCCCTCGTGTGGAGCTGGCGGCCACGGAAGGTGTCGATGCCCGGCACGTGGGGGATGTAGGGGCTGTCCCAGGTGCCGGTGGCGTTGAGGACGAGGTCTGCGGTGAGGTCGCCGTGTTCGGCCGTGCTCACCCGGAGCGGGGAGCGGGCGTCGGCGGGGTCGGTGGATTCGACACGGCGGACGGTGGTGGGGCGCAGGACCTGTAGGTCAAGGGAGTCCTCGTAGGTTCCGTAGTAGTCGGCGACGAGGGTGGCGGCGGGGACGGTGGGGTCGGGGCGTCCCATGGGCAGGCCCGGGAGGTCGGCGATACCGTGGGCCGCGCCCAGGGTGAGGGAGTCCCAGCGGTGACGCCAGGCGCCACCGGGACCGGTGTTGGCATCGAGAAGCAGGAAATCCCCACCCGGCTCCAGCCCTCGGCGGGCCAGTTCGTGGGCGGCGGTGAGGCCGGCCTGGCCTGCGCCGATGATGATGGCCTGGAAGTGGGGGATGGACACGGGCCCAATCCTACCAAAAGAAAGTGACACGTCAACATCGGGGTGGGGGTCTGTCATTACCTTTGGATGTGAGACCTGCGTTACAGTTACCGGGCTTCGGATGACCATTGCCCGGGGCGAGGATCGCCAGCCGCATCAGGCACGGCGACGGAGACGGAAAGAAGGTACGGCTGTGGACTACACCCCCTACAGTCTGTTGATCGACATCGGATGGATCTCGGTGCTCATGGTCGTGGGCAACTTCCTGCGCCGCACGGTCCCGCTCTTCCAGCGGCTGCTCCTACCCGCCCCCATCACCGCGGGACTGCTGGGTATGCTGCTCGGCCCCCAGGTACTCGGCCTCATCGGCTTCTCCGACCAGATCGGTGCCTACACCTCCCTGCTGATCGCCGTGGTCTTCGCGGCCATGGCCTACGGGATGGACCTGACGCCGTCGGTGCGCACCGGGGCGAAGACCATGTGGTCCTATTCCACAGGCATGTTCATGGGGCAGTGGGGACTGTTCATCCTGCTGGGCGTGTATGTCTTCAGTCCGGTCTTCGGCACCGAGGACTGGTTCGGCATGATGCTGCCGGTGGGCTTCGTGGGTGGTTTCGGCACCGCCGCCGCCGTCGGCTCCTCCCTGGAGTCGGCCGGTGCGGAGGCCGCGATCTCCCTCGGCTTCACCTCCGCGACGATCGGCACGCTGGCCGCGATCGTGGGTGGCCTGATCTTCACCAGCTGGGGCGTGCGCACCGGCCGCACCTCACAGATGCCGGGCACACTGCCCTGGGACCTACGTTCCGGATATATCGAGGATGTGTCGAAGCGCCCCTCCATCGGCCGGGCCTCCACCAACCCCTCCGCCATTGAGCCGCTCGCGCTGCACCTGGGCGTCATCGTCCTTACCGTCATGCTCGCCTACTTCGTCAACGGGCTGATCACCGATGTCTTCCCGAACGTGGCGATCCCGCTGTTCGCCATGTCCTTCGTCATCGGACTGCTCGGCCGGGTGGTCCTGCGGGTGGTGCGCAAGCCCGACTACCTGGACAAGGACACCGTCAGTTCGATCTCGGGTGCCTCCACCGACTATCTCATCGCCTTCGGTATCGCCTCCATCGTCCCGGCCGCGATCGCCGACTACTGGGTGCCACTGCTCATTCTCTTCATCGCCGGCACCATCTACTGCGTCCTGTTCTTCTTCTTCGTCGCGCCCGCCTGGTTCGGCGAGCAGTGGCTGGAGCGCGCCATCTTCGGTTGGGGCTGGGCGACGGCCGCCGTGGCCACCGGCATCGCCCTACTCAAGATCGTCGACCCCAAGCTCAGGTCCGGCACCCTCAATGAGTACGGCGTGGCCTACGTCGGCTTCGCCCCCTTCGAGATCGGTATGACGATCCTCGCGCCCATCGCCGTGCTGGCGGGCCTCACCGCCGGGCTGGGCTGGGCCTCCCTGATCGTCGCGGTCGTGGTGCTCGGCATGGCCGCCGTGCTGGGCTGGCTGCCCGGGCGCAGGAATGGCGGCGACCGGGAGTCGCAGCCGGATCCTGCGCTCAACCCCTGACCTTCCGGGGTGCTCAACCGGGAACGCCGCGAGGGGGAG
>CAZTIZ010000061.1:0-12767 GCA_964613845.1 uncultured Corynebacterium sp. | reverse complement strand
CTAGTAGTAGTAGGGGAACTGCTCCCAGTCCGGATCGCGCTTCTCCAGGAAGGAGTCCCGGCCCTCGATGGCCTCATCGGTCATGTAGGCCAGGCGGGTGGCCTCTCCGGCGAAGACCTGCTGGCCCATCAGGCCGTCATCGGTGAGGTTGAAGGCGAACTTGAGCATGCGCTGGGCGGTGGGGGACTTGCCGTTGATCTCCCGGGCCGCCTGGATCGCCTCATCCTCCAGCTCGGCGTGCTCGGCGACGATGTTGACCGCACCCATGCGCTGCATGTCCTCGGCCGAGTAGGTCCGACCCAGGAAGAAGATCTCCCGGGCGTTCTTCTGTCCCACCATCTTCGCCAGGTAGGCGGAACCGTAACCGGCGTCGAAGGAGCCGACATCGGCATCGGTCTGCTTGAACCTCGCCTCCTGGCGCGAGGCGATCGTCAGGTCGCACACCACGTGCAGGGAGTGCCCGCCCCCGGCCGCCCACCCGTTGACCACCGCGATGACCACCTTCGGCATCGTCCGGATCAGCCGCTGGACCTCCAGGATATGCAGGCGCCCACCCTCGGCCCTCTCCCGGGCGGCGTCGACGGTGTCCACCGTCTCACCGTCGGCGTAACGGTAGCCGGACCGGCCCCGGATGCGCTGGTCACCGCCGGAGCAGAACGCCCACCCCCCGTCCCTGGTGCTCGGCCCGTTACCGGTGAGCAGCACCGCCCCCACGTCCGGGCTGCGGCGCGCGTGGTCGAGCGCTCGGTAGAGCTCGTCGACGGTGTGCGGGCGGAACGCGTTGCGCACCTCCGGCCGGTCGAAGGCAATGCGCACGATGCCGTTCACCCGCCCCTCGCCCACGTGCCGGTGATAGGTGATGTCGCTGAGATCCTCGAAACCCTCCACGGTCTTCCACTGCGTGGGATCGAAGGGGGTGTCGGTGCTGTAGTTACTCATGCCGACCAGCTTAGGCCGGGCCCACCCCCAGCTCCCCGGCATGTCCGCTCACGCGCCGGGCCAGGTCGATGTCCCGGCCGGTCACCCCACCCACGTCATGGCTGGACAGGGCCACGGTCACCGTCGGGTAGGTCAGCGTGAGGTCGGGGTGGTGGTTCGCGGACTCCGCGGACGCGCCGATCAGGTTCACCAGCTCCAGGCCCGTGGCGAAGTCACCGGTGGCGAACTCCACCCGGATGGCCTCACCCGCCCGCTGCCACCCGGTGGGCAGGGCCTCATCGATCTGGTCGGGGGACAGGATCTTCCTCGGATCGCTCATGCCCCCATTCTGCCCCTAGAGTCGGGGGCATGACCACCCCTTCCCTGGACGAGATCCTTGAGCGCGCCCACGTCGTCGCCCTGCCGATGGCGGTGCGCTTCCGCGGCGTCGATACGCGCGAGGCCCTGCTCATCGACGGCCCCGCCGGCTGGGGCGAATTCGCCCCCTTCCCCGAGTATGACGCCCGCGAATCCGCGACCTGGCTCGCCGCCGGCATCGAGGCCGCCTGGCACGGCCACCCCGAGCCCCTGCGCGAGACCGTCGAGGTCAATGCCACCATCCCGGCCGTCGGTCCCGATCGCGTGGCCGAACTGCTCGACCGCTTCCCCGGCTGCCGCACCATCAAGGTCAAGGTGGCCGAGGCCGGACAGACCCTTGCCGACGACCTCGCCCGCGTGCAGGCCGTGCGACAGGCCCGGCCCGGCGCGGTCATCCGCGTTGACGCCAACCGCGGCTGGAGCGTCGGGCAGGCCCTGGAGGCCGCCCGCGTCCTGGGCCCGCTCGACTACCTGGAACAGCCCTGCCACTCGGTCGGCGAGCTGGCCGAGGTGCGCATGCGGCTGATGCGCGCCGGGGTGTTCGTGCGGGTGGCCGCCGATGAGTCGATCCGGCGTTCCGGGGATCCCTACCTGGTGGCGGAGAAGCAGGCCGCCGACGTCGCCGTGGTCAAGGTCGCCCCGCTGGGTGGAGTGCGCCGGGTGTTGGAGGTCGCCGGTCACCTGCGGGCCCGGCACATGGACATCACGGTGGCCTCCGCACTCGACACGGCCGTGGGCATGAACGGCGGACTGGCGGCGGTGGCGGCGCTGCCCCGGCTGCGCGATGACGATGAGATGGATGTGCCGCCGGCCGCCGCCGGCCTGGCTACTCAGCAGCTGTTCCGGGAGGATGTGGCGGCCCCGCGCGAGATTGTCGACGGACACATGTCGGTGGCGCCGGTGAGTCCGGACCCGGCGCGGCTGGCGGGTCTGGCGGCACCGGCCCCGGTGCGGGAGCAGTGGCTGGAGCGGGTACGGCAGGCCCACGCGTGCCTGTGAGGATTCTCACGCGCCGGACGGAATAGAGCAGAATAGTTTAAGGTTGCAGTAATTATGAGCACCTCTTCCGATAACCCCACCCCCCTCGTCCTCGACGAGTCCGCCCAGGACCTCCTCTTCCGGGAGGCCCGCACCGCCAACGCCTTCACCGGGGAACCGGTGTCCGATGAACAGATCAACGCCATCTTCGACCTGGTCAAGTGGGCGCCGACCGCGATGAACACCCAGCCGCTGCGCGTCGTGGTGGTCCGCTCCGCCGAGGCCAAGGCGCGCCTGCTTCCGCACATGGCCGAGGGGAACCGCGCCAAGACCGAGGCCGCCCCGGCCGTCGCCCTGCTGGCCGCTGACATCGACTTCCACGATGAGCTGCCCAAGGTCTTCCCGCACTTCGAGGGTGCACGCGACATGTTCGCGGGCGACGAGTCCGGCCGGGCCGGCATGGCCGAACTCAACGCGGGCCTGCAGATCGGCTACGCCATCGTCGGCATCCGCGCCGCCGGTCTGGCCGCCGGCCCCATGACCGGTTTCGACGCCGAAGCCGTCTCGAAGGAGTTCTTCCCCGACGGCCGCCACCGCGTCCTCGTGGCCATCAACATGGGCAAGCCCGCCGAGAACGCCTGGTACGACCGCCTGCCGCGCCTGGCCTTCGACGAGGTCGTCGAGACCCTCTAGGCCCCGGCCCTGCCTACACTGGGCGTGCATGAGATTCACCGACGACGGAATGATCCGGATCCGCAACGCCCACCTGCACAACCTGAAGAACGTGGATGTGGAGCTGCCGCGCAACCGACTCGTCGCCTTCACCGGGGTATCGGGCTCGGGAAAGTCCTCCCTGGCCTTCGGCACCCTGCACGGTGAGGCACAGCGGCGTTACCTGGAGTCGATCGCACCCTTCGCCCGCCGACTCATCGGCGGCGCCACTGACCCGCAGGTCGAGTCAGTCGAGGGCCTACCCCCCACCGTCGCCCTGGCACAGAACCGTTCGGCGGGCGGGGCGCGCTCCTCGGTGGGCACGGTATCGACGATCTCGAACACGGTGCGGCTGCTGTACTCACGCTGCGGCACCTCCCCGGAACACGCCGGCCACCACCTTGATTCGGACGCCTTCTCACCCAACACCGCCGCCGGAATGTGCCCGGACTGCCAGGGCACCGGCGTGCGCCACCGGCCCACCGAGGCCACCATGATCCCGGACCCCTCCCTGAGCATCACCGACGGCGCCATTGCCGCCTGGCCGGGCGGGTGGGCCGGCCGCAATTTCCACGACATCCTCGCCACCCTGGGCTATCCGATGGACCTGCCCTGGCGGGAGCTCCCGCGCCGGGACCGGGAGTGGATCCTGTTCACCGAGGAGCAGCCCGTGGTCACGGTGCACCCGGTGCGCAGCGCCGCCCAGGTGG
This sequence comes from uncultured Corynebacterium sp., assembly GCA_964613845.1. Taxonomy (GTDB): domain Bacteria; phylum Actinomycetota; class Actinomycetes; order Mycobacteriales; family Mycobacteriaceae; genus Corynebacterium. The sequence continues at coordinate 9,072 of CAZTIZ010000061.1, read as the reverse complement.
AGAAGACCTACCAGGGCACCTGGCGCTCCGTGTCCGCCCACCTGCGCAAGACCCTCGCCGAGACCCGGTCCGAGCCCTTGCGCCGCCGCGCCCTGTCCTTCATGGAGTCCACCCGGTGTCCGACCTGCCGGGGCCGCCGGCTCACCTCAGCGGCCCTGGCCGTGACCTACCTGGACCTGCCCGTCGACGAACTCAACGCCCTGCCCCTGGCCCGGGTGCGGGAGCTGCTCGCCGAGCGTCTGGCGGGCCTGTCCACCGACAGCGATGCCGAGTTCCTGCTGCTGGAACAGGTCGTGCCGATCCTCGACTCGGCCACCGAACTGGGACTGGGTCACCTGTCCCTGGACCGGGGTACGCGCACCCTCTCTGCCGGTGAGCTGCAGCGGCTGCGCCTGGCCTCCCAGCTGCGTTCCGGCCTGTTCGGGGTCGCCTACGTCCTCGATGAGCCCTCGGCCGGACTGCACCCGGTGGAGCGCCGCGCCGTCGCCACCCTCATCCGCGGCTTCCTCGACGCGGGCAACACGGTCCTGCTCGTCGAGCACGATCTATCCCTGATCGCCGAGGCCGACTGGATCGTCGACGTCGGCCCCGCCGCCGGTGAGGGCGGTGGAGAGATCCTGCACTCCGGCCCGGTGGCCGAACTGCCCGATTCACCGACTACCCGGGCGCTGGCCGCCGGACTCCCGGTGCCGAAGACGCGTGCGGAGACCCGCCCCGCCCACGGCCGACTCACCCTGCGTGGGATTCATGCGCGCACCCTCCGGGGGGTGGATCTCGATCTCGGCCTCGGGCAGCTCACCGCCGTCACCGGGGTGTCTGGGTCGGGTAAATCCACCCTGGTCAGCCACGTGCTCGCCGAGGCACTGCGGGAACGGGTGGCCACCACCGTCCACGACGCCCCCGAGGCCACCGACACCCCCGCGGAAGGGGCGGGGGACTCCTGGCGGGTCACCGGGATCACCGGTGCCGAGCAGATCACCCGACTGGTGCAGATCACCCAGAAACCGATCGGCCGCACCCCACGCTCCTGCCTGGCCACCTACACCGGACTGTTCGACCACGTGCGTCGACTCTTCGCCGCCACGGAAGAGGCGACACGCCGGGAATGGACCGTCTCGCGGTTCTCCTACAACGTCGCTCAGGGTCAGTGCCCGACCTGCCACGGGGAGGGCCAGATCGAAGTCGAGCTGGTCTTCCTGCCCGGCTCCTACACCAGCTGCCCGGACTGTCACGGCGACCGCTACCACGCCCGGACCCTGGAGGTCACCTGGCGGGAACTGAGTATCGCGGACGTCCTGCGCCTGACGGTGGATGAGGCCGCCGACGTCTTCGCCGACACCCCGGCCATCGCCCGCGCGATCCGGGCCCTGCGCGCCGTGGGACTGGGCTACCTGCGCCTCGGCCAGGGCGCACCGGAACTGTCCGGCGGCGAGGCCCAGCGCATCAAGCTGGCCACCGAACTACAGCGTTCCCGACGCGGCCACACCCTCTACCTCTTCGATGAACCGACCACGGGCCTGCATCCGGCGGACGTCGAGAAGCTGCTGGGGGAGATCGAACGGCTCGTCGACGCCGGTGACACCGCCGTCGTCGTGGAGCATGACCCGGCGACGATCGCGCGGGCTGACCGGGTCATCGACCTCGGGCCCGGGGCCGGCGCCGAGGGCGGGCGGATCATCGCCGACGGGGCACCCGCCGACATCGCCGGCAATGAACGCTCCGCCACCGGCCGGTACCTGCGGGCGGGTGCGGCACACTAGCCGGGTTGCCGGGCAGTGCGCACCCGGGACCCAGCCGCTCCACAGTGGGATCCTCTACCATCAGACAGTCAGAAGGAAGGGAGAGCAGCCGGTGAGTTCACGCGAGGACAATTTCGAGACCCGGTATCTCGGCCCCACGGGGCCCCCGGAACCACCCCGGGGTGGTGGGTGGGAGCGACCCCGCCAGTACTTCCCCGAGAACCCGCCCCCGCAGCAGGCTGCGCCACCTCCGCCCCCGCCACCACAGCCGTACCACCACGACGAGGGGCGACCCAGCCGGCTACCGATGCTGCTGGGCATCCTGTTGGGTCTGGCGGTCATCGCGGCCGTCGTGTTCTTCTTCCTGTGGCGCTCCGCTGCGGCCGAGGCCGACCGGGAACCGCCGCCGCCGGTCACCGAGACCCAGACGGTGGAGCAGACCCTGACCGAGACCGCCACCGTCACCGAGACCGCCGAGCCGGCCCCGCTGCCCACGGAGCTACCCGAGGATGTCGAGGTCCCCGACTTCAACCTCGATTCACTGCTCGACCGGCTGCGGTGACCGCCGGGTCCGCTCAGTAGACTCATGGCCATGTCGCAACCCGAGTCGATCTCCCTGGCCACCGCCGTCGCCGAGCAGCTCGCGCGTCACCTCAGCGACGTCGTGATCTGCCCGGGCTCCCGCAATTCCCCGCTCTCGCTGGCCCTGCTGGCCAGGCCCGACATCCGGGTCCACGTCCGGCTCGATGAACGCTCCGCCGCCTTTCTGGCCCTGGGCATCGCCCGGGTGCAGCGCCGCCACGTCGGCGTCGTCATGACCTCCGGCACCGCCGTCGCCAACTGCCTGCCCGCCATGGTTGAGGCCGCCCAGTCCCACACCCCACTGGCCGTGATCTCCGCCGACCGCCCGGCACGCCTGATCGGCACCGGCGCCAGCCAGACCATCGAGCAGCACGGCATCTTCGGTGTCTACGCCGACACCACCGCCGTCACCACCACCGCTGACCTACCGCAGGTCGCCGAGGCGCTCACCACCTCAGGGCAGGTACACCTCAACATCGCCCTCGACGACCCGCTGGTCGGCGCGACGCTGCCGGGTACACCGGAGGCCATCAACCAGCGGCGCACCCCGGCGCCCCGACCCCTCGACCACGGGGAGGTACCCCTGGACCTGTCGCGCAACACCCTGGTCATCGCCGGTGACGAGGCCTGGGAGGTGCCGGGCCTGGAGGATGTCCCCACCCTCGCCGAGCCCACCGCCCCCGCCGCCCACCACCCGGTCCACCCCCTGGCGGCGGGCCTGTTCCGTCGCGGTGAGATCAGCGCCGACGACTACGTCATCCACACCCGGCCCGAGCAGGTCGTGGTCGTCGGCCACCCCACCCTGCACCGTGACGTCCTCGCCCTGTTGCTCGACCCCGGCATTGAGGTGACCACCCTGTCGCGCACCGGTGACTTCACCGACCTGGGAAGGACCACCACCCGCGCCACCCGCGTGCGCACCACCGGTGAGCCGGACAGGCAGTGGCTCCGGATCTGCTCGACGGCCTCCGAACAGGCCGCCCACGCCGTGCGTGACACCCTCGCCGACCAGGCGCACGGCTTCACCGGCCTGCACGTCGCCGCCGCTGTCGCCGACACCCTCGGCACCGGCGACAGCCTGCTGCTCGGCGCCTCCAACCCGGTGCGCGACGCCGCTCTCACCGGCCTGCCCTTCGACGGGGTCGACACCCACTCCCCGCGCGGTGCCGCCGGCATCGACGGCACCGTCTCCCAGGCCGTGGGCATCGCCCTGGCCACCCAGGCGCTGCACCCGGACGAGCCGCGCGCACCCCGCACCGTCGCCCTGCTCGGCGACGTCACCTTCCTCCACGACATCGGCGGCCTGCTCATCGGCCCCGGCGAGCCCCGCCCGGAGAACCTCACCATCATCGTCGCCAACGACGACGGCGGCGGCATCTTCGAGACCCTGGAGATCGGTGCCGATGACCTGCGGCCCAGCTTCGAACGCGCCTTCGCCACCCCGCACGCGGCGTCGATGGCCGACCTGTGCGCCGGCTACGGCGTCGACCACCGGGAGGTCACCACCCTGCGGGAACTGATCGACGCCCTGCTCGACACCACCGACGTGCCCGCCGGACTCACCGTCATTGAGGCACGCACCACCCGGGCCACACGCCGGGCCCTGCATGACCAGCTCAGGGAGCTGGTCATCAGGTGACCGACCCGACGACGGTGCCCAACTACACGGCCGCGGTCGTGCGGCGTCGGTTACGTCAGCTGATCATGCTGCTCTACGCCGCCGCCCTACTCAGCTGCGTGGCGATGGTCGTCGGTGCGGCCGCCAACGACCGCGCCATCGCCGCCGATCCGGGGCGGGCCCTGGCGACGGTCACCGGCGTGGGCTCCCTGCGCACCACCGTGGAGTACCAGGACCGGGAGGGTATCTACCACTCCCCGCCCACGGGTCTGCTCTACCCCACGGGGCTGGGGGAGGGGCAGCGCGTGTGGGTCACCTACGCGCAGTCCGACCCGGATCTGGTGAAGGTGGAGAACCGCGAGTGGACCCTGTCCGTCATCCCCGCCCTGAGCCTGGCCGCCGGCTCCACCGCCATCGCCGCGCTGGCCTGGTGGCTGGTCAGTTCCCTCACCCGACGGGCGGGGCTGGACCGGAGCGGGAAGTTCACCGATAATTAGGTGAGTGGAAAGCTGCGGATCAGAATCGCTTAGCCTTGTCAGGAGATGATGTCACGCATGCGTGTCGCAATCGTTGCAGAGGCCTTTCTCCCGAATGTCAACGGTGTCACCAACTCAGTACTCAGAGTGCTGGAACACCTCCACCGGGAGGGCCATGAGGCGATGGTCATCGCCCCCGGCGCCCGGGACTTCCAGGAGGAGATCCACCACTACCTCGGGTACGAGATCGTCCGGGTCCCCACCGTCCGGGTCCCCCTGATCGATTCCCTGCCCATCGGGGTCCCCACCCACACCGTGGCCGAGACCCTCAACCGTTTCCGTCCCGACATCATCCACCTAGCGAGCCCCTTCGTCCTCGGTGCCGCGGGTGCCTTCGCCGCCCGCCAACTGCGCATCCCCGCCGTCGCGGTCTATCAGACCGACGTCGCCGGCTTCGCCACCAAGTACAACCTCACCCCCCTGGCCAACGCCGCCTGGGACTGGACACGCACCATCCACAACATCTGCCAGCGCACCCTCGCCCCCTCCTCGCTGACCATCGCGGATCTGGAGAGCCACGGCATCAACAACGTCCACCACTGGGGGCGCGGCGTCGACGCCGTCCGCTTCACCCCGGACAAGCGCTGCCCCCGGCTGCGTCGCCAGTGGGATCCCACCGGTACGAAGAGGGTCGTCGGTTTCATCGGTCGGCTCGCAGCCGAGAAGGGTGTCGGCCGTCTCGCCCCCCTCCACGGCCGCCGCGATATCCAGCTCGTCATCGTCGGCGACGGCCCCGAACGCGCCGAACTGCAGGCCCTCCTACCCGAAGCCATCTTCACCGGCGCCCTCAGCGGCGAGGACCTGGCGCGCACCTACGCCTCCCTCGACCTGTTCGTCCACCCCGGCGAATTCGAGACCTTCTGCCAGACCATCCAGGAGGCCCAGGCCTCCGGTGTGCCCACCATCGGCCCCCGTGCCGGCGGCCCCGTCGACCTGATCCAGGAAGGCCACAACGGCCTGCTCCTCGACGTCGACTCCTTCACCACCCACCTGCCCGAGGCCGCCGACTGGCTGCTCGCCCGTCACCGCCACGACCAACTGCGCCGCAACGCCCGCGACTCCGTGAAGAACCGGACCTGGGAGGCGCTGTGTGCCCAGTTGCTGGGCTACTACGACGACGTCCTCGCCGACGCGCACCGGGTGCCGCTGACCTTCTTCGGCCAACGGCGCGACCTACCCCGCTGGGCGGCCAGGGCCCTCGGCGCCCGCGTGGCCTGAACACTGACCTAGGATCAGGGTGTGGCTAAGGCATCCCTGGAGAAGAAACCCTTCGACGTCGCCTCGATGTTCGACGACGTCGGCGAGAAATACGACCTCACCAACACGATCCTGTCCTTCGGGCAGGACGCGCGGTGGCGTCGCCGGACCAGGGAGCGGCTCAACCTGCAGCCCGGCGAGAAGGTCCTGGACCTGGCGGCGGGAACCGCGGTGTCCACCGTGGAGCTGGCCCGCTCGGGCGCCTGGTGCGTGGCCTGTGACTTCTCCACGGGCATGTTGGCCGCCGGCCGCGACCGCGACGTCCCCAAGGTCGCCGGTGACGGCATGCACCTGCCCTTCCGGGACGGGACCTTCGACGCGGTGACCATCTCCTACGGCCTGCGCAATATCCACGACCACGAGGCGGCCCTGCGGGAGATGGCGCGGGTGACCAGACCCGGTGGCCGCCTGACGGTCAGTGAGTTCTCCACCCCGGTCGTGCCGGTGTTCGGCACCGTCTACAAGGAGTACCTGACGCGCCTGCTGCCGCCCATCGCCCGGCTGGTCTCCTCCAACCCGGCGGCCTACGAGTACCTGGCCGACTCCATCCGTGCCTGGCCCGACCAGGAGGGACTGGCCCGGGTCATCAACACCAACGGGTGGGCCGGCTGCGGCTGGCAGAACCTCAGCTTCGGCATCGTGGCGATGCACTCGGCGGTCAAGCCGGGCTGAGCTGGCCGGTCGACCACAGCGGGGACCCGGCGCGCACCTGGGAGACACCACGCCCGGCGGCCCGCCACAGTCGGGCCATCAGGTCCCGGTCCCCATCGGTGACGAGGTTGCCCATCAGTCGGGCGGCGGCGGGCATGAGCATCGCCCCGACCGGCCCGCGCAGACCCAGCGGTCCCACCAGTGGCAGGAACTTCGGGTAGGTCAGCAGTCGGGCGGCGGTGCGGGCGAGCAGGAACGCCTCGCCGTAGTGTTCGCGCAGCACGTGCGGCCACACCAGCGTCAGGTCACGACCCTGCGCGCCGATCAGCCCCACGGCCAGTTCGGCGGTCTCCAGGCCGTAGTCGATGCCCTCACCGTTGAGCGGGTTCACGCAGGCGGCGGCGTCGCCGATGATCAACCAGTTGCGGCCGGCCACGTTGGATACCGCCCCACCCATGGGCAGCATCGCGGAGGCGATGTCGCGGGGTTGTCCCAGCTCCCACTCCGTGCGCTGCCGGGAGGCGTAGAACTCCAGGAGCTTTCTGGTGTTGACCTTCGCGGGGCGCGCGTCCGTTGATAGCGCACCACAGCCGAGGTTCACGTCCCCGTCGCCGAGGGGGAAGATCCAGCCGTACCCGGGTTGGACCACCCCGTCGGCGTCCTTGAGTTCGACGTGGGAGTGGATCCACGGTTCCGCCGAATAGGGGGAGGAACAGTAGGAGCGCGCGGCGATGCCGTAGACCTCACCGCGGTGCCACTGCCGCCCGAGCAGTTTGCCGAAGGGCGAGCGCACACCGTCGGCGACGATGACCCACTTCGGGGACACCTGCGTATCGACGCCCCCGCGCCGCACCGTCACGCGTGACAGCCGCGCGCCGTCGAATTCAACGTCCACTGCCGGGGCGTTGGACCACAGCACGGCGCCGCGCTCGACGGCGGCGTCGACGAGCAGGGCGTCGAAGCGCGTGCGCGGCATGGCGGAGCCGACGGTGCCGAAGTGTCCGTCGGGCCAGGGGGCGGTGACGGAACCGCCGAAACCGTGCAGTTTGAGACCGTTGTTGGTGTAGCCCGCGGTGACGCGCTCCATGACGCCGAGGCGGCGCAGCTGGTGAATGGCGCGGGGGGTCAGGCCGTCGCCGCAGGTCTTGTCGCGGGGGAAGGAGGCTGCGTCGACCAGCAGTACCGAGTATCCCTCCTGCGCGGCGTGGATGGCGGCGGCACTGCCCGAGGGGCCTGCCCCGACCACGAGGACATCGACATGCTCCAGGTTCTCGCTCACGTGCCCCATTGTGGCAGAGCACGCCCGGGATCCCACACCCCGGGGTGTGGCGGTGGGCCCGTTTGGACTACGGTTATGGACGAGCTTTCTACACCATTTTCCTTCACCATCGGGGTGGGGGACTGACTGTTGCAAGGACTGCCCACCATGACCCACGGCCCCACCCACCCGCCCTTCACCGCCGGGCACGTGGACCTGGGAGATGCCGATCTCAACGCGCGCATCTTCGCTGGTCTGTCCTCCGTCGAGGGGTTACTGGAAGAGGAGCTCTCCCAGGGTGAGGGCTTCCTCGTGGACAAGGTGGCTCACCTGGCGAAGGCCGGTGGGAAACGGTTCCGACCCCTGATGGCGCTGTTGGCCTCCCAATACGGTCCGGCGGCCGGCGGGCCCGACGTGATCCGGGCCGCCGCTGTCGTGGAGATCACCCACCTGGCCACGCTCTACCACGATGACGTCATGGACGAGGCCGAACTGCGTCGGGGTGTGGAGTCAGCCAACGCCCGCTGGGGTAACTCCGTGGCGATCCTCGCCGGTGACATCCTGCTCGCGCACGCCTCCCGCATCATGAGCGAGCTGGGTACCGCCACCGTCGCGCACTTCGCCGAGACCTTCGGGGACCTGGTCACCGGGCAGATGCGGGAGACCGTGGGTCCCCGGGGCGCCGACCCCATCGAGCATTACACCCAGGTGATCCGGGAGAAGACCGGCGTGCTCATCGCGTCGGCGGGCTATCTCGGAGCGTTGCACGGGCAGGCCACCGAGGAACACACCGATGCCCTGCGGGAGCTCGGTTACGCCATCGGCATGGTCTTCCAGATCGTCGACGACATCATCGATATCTTCTCCGACCCGGAGGAGTCGGGGAAGACACCGGGCACCGACCTGCGGGAGGGCGTGTTCACCCTGCCGGTCCTCCACGCCCTGGCGGAGGACACCGAGGTCGGCGAGGAACTGCGCGGACTACTCACCGGCCCGCTCGGTGAGGATGACGCAGCCGTCGCCCGCGCACTCGACCTGCTCGGTCGTTCCACGGGGCGGGAGAGGGCACTGGCCGATATCCACCACTACCTGGCGGAGGCGGAGAGACAGCTCAAGCGGCTGCCCGACAACGAGGTCACCCGCGCTCTGCGACAGCTCGCCCAGTACACCGTCCGTCGCGTCGGATAGCCGCTCTGGCCTGCCAATTTGCATCAGTCGCGGGGTGTTGTAGTAGGGTATTCAACGCACCTGCAAAGGGATTGCGCCAGATTGCCCGAGCGGCCAATGGGAGCGGACTGTAAATCCGCCGGCTCACGCCTACAGAAGTTCGAATCTTCTATCTGGCACATAGAAATATGTGTACTGAAAGCCCATCCGTGGAAATTTTCCGCGGATGGGCTTTCGTGCTTTCCGGGGTCGACCTGATTCAGG
>CAZTIZ010000060.1:4355-13451 GCA_964613845.1 uncultured Corynebacterium sp. | reverse complement strand
TAGACCAAGTTGTCTGTCCGGGCCGGTCCCACGCGGCCGGCGCCCAGGATGATTCGGCCGCTGACATCGACGGTCAGGTAGGGCCCCGACGAGGAAGGGCCCTGACAACCTTTCAGTGCCCGGTGATCAGGGCACTGCGGAAGGTTAGTTCTTCAGCGCGTCGATGATCCGGTTGAAGGTCTCGGACGGGCGCATGACCTGGGTGACGGTGTCGTCGGCCGGCTGGTAGTAGCCGCCCAGGTCGACCGGGGATCCCTGGTTGTCGATGAGCTCGCGGTCGATGGTGGCAGCGTTCTCGGCCAGCTCGGCGGCGACCGGTGCGAACTTCTCGGCGAGCCCGGCGTCCTCGGACTGGGCGGCCAGAGCCTCGGCCCAGTAGGCGGCGAGGTAGAAGTGGGAGCCGCGGTTGTCGATCTCGCCGACCTTGCGGGAGGGGGACCTGCCCTCGGCCAGCAGCTTCTCAGTGGCCTGATCCAGGGCGTCAGCCAGGACGGATGCCCGGGCGTTGTCCTGGGTACGGGAGACGTGGCGCAGGGACTCGGCCAGGGCGAGGAACTCACCGAGGGAGTCCCACCGCAGGTGGTTCTCCTGCTGGACCTGCTCGACGTGCTTCGGTGCGGAGCCACCGGCACCGGTCTCGAAGAGGCCGCCGCCGGCCATCAGCGGCACGACGGAGAGCATCTTGGCGGAGGTACCCAGCTCCAGGATCGGGAAGAGGTCGGTGTTGTAGTCACGCAGGACGTTACCGGTCACGGAGATGGTGTCCTCGCCGCGGCGGATGCGGTCCACGGACAGCTGGGTCGCCTCGACCGGGGAGAGGATCTTGATGTCCAGGCCCTCGGTGTCGTGGTCGGCCAGGTACTTCTCCACCAGGGAGGTCAGGTTGCGGTCGTGTGCACGCTCCGGATCGAGCCAGAACACGGCCGGCATGCCGGAGATGCGTGCGCGGTCGACGGCGAGCTTGACCCAGTCCTGGATCGGCGCGTCCTTGGTCTGGCAGGCGCGCCAGATGTCGCCGGCCGAGACGTCGTGGCTGATGAGAACCTCACCAGCGGAGTTGCGGAGCTCAACCCGGCCGTCGGCCTCGATCTTGAAGGTCTTGTCGTGGGAGCCGTACTCCTCGGCCTTCTGGGCCATCAGACCGACGTTGGGGACGGTGCCCATGGTGGTCGGGTCGAAGGCGCCGTTTGCCTTGCAGTCCTCGATGACGGTCTGGAAGACACCGGCGTAGGAGGAATCCGGGATGACGGCCAGGGTGTCCTGGGTCTTGTCGTTCTTGTTCCACATCTGACCGGAGGTACGGATCATCGCCGGCATGGAGGCGTCGACGATGACGTCGGAGGGAACGTGCAGGTTGGTGATGCCCTTGTCGGAGTTCACCATCGCCAGGTCCGGGCCGTTCGCCAGAGTCTCGTCGAAGGCCCGGCGGATCTCCCCGCCGTTGTCGAGCTGCTCCAGGCCCGAGTAGATGGCGCCCAGGCCGTTCTCGCCGTTGAGACCGGCAGCCTGCAGCTCCTCGCCGTACTTGTCGAAGACCTCGGAGAAGAAGGCCCGCACGACATAGCCGAAGATGATCGGGTCGGAGACCTTCATCATGGTGGCCTTCAGGTGCACGGAGAAGAGGATGCCCTCTTCCTGTGCGCGCTTGACCTGCTCGGTCAGGAAGGTCTTCAGGGCGTCGGCGCGCATGACGGTGCCGTCGACGACCTCGCCCTTGAGTACCGGCAGTTCCTCGCGCAGCTGCGTCTCGGTGCCGTCAGCGGCAACGTGGACGAAGGACAGGGTATCGGCCTCCGGCAGGATGACGGACTGCTCGTTGTGACGGAAATCGTCGGCACCCATGGTGGCGACGTTGGTCTTGGAGTCAGCGGACCACTCGCCCATACTGTGCGGGTTCTTCCTGACGAAGTTCTTCACGGCCTCCGGCGCACGACGGTCGGAGTTACCCTCACGGAGCACGGGGTTCACGGCGGAACCCATTACTACGCTGTAGCGCTTGCGGGCGTCCTTATCCTCGTCGGTCTGCGGGGAGTCGACGAAGTCAGGGAGGTCGTAGCCCTGCTCCTGGAGCTCCGTGATGGCGGCCTTGAGCTGCGGCACGGAGGCAGAAATATTCGGGAGCTTGATGATGTTGGCTTCCGGGTTCTTGGCCAGCTGGCCAAGCTCGGCCAGGGCGTCATCCATGCGCTGCGCCTCGGTCAGTCGATCCGGGAACTGTGCGATGATGCGACCGGCCAGAGAGATGTCACGGGTCTCGACATCGATGTCGACGGTGCTCGCGAACGCCTCGACGACGGGCTTGAACGAGTACGTCGCGAGCAGCGGCGCCTCGTCGGTGCGGGTCCAGATGATCTTTGCCATGGGTCTCCCTCGTGATAATGGGCTCAGTATTCAGGTTCCCAGGCTACCCTCTCCGGTTTTCACCGGGCGGTGACGGGGGCGAGGGGCGGCCGGCCGCCCAGTGCCGTGCCCTGCCCCCGGCAACCCGGGAAAGCCACCGGCGACCGCGTAATTCCACGCCGTGACCCGCGCCGGAGGGTGAGGTCCATCCCCGTCGGCCCCGGCAGCGCCGGTGGGGTACTGTCTCTCCCCGTGCATGACCGCCTCACCTCCCCCAGGACCATCACCACCGTCCGCCGCCCCCGGCCCCGCCAGACCGAGATCACCGAACGTCGCCGCATCATCGTCATGGTCGCCCTGGCGCTGGGCGGATTCGCGATCGGCACCACCGAGTTCGTCTCCATGGGCCTGCTGCCGCTGATCGCCCAGGACTTCCTCATCTCCGAGGACCAGGCGGGCCACATCATCTCCGCCTACGCCCTCGGCGTCGTCGTCGGCGCCCCGCTGATCACCTCCCTGACCGGACGCATCCCCCGACGGCGTCTGCTGCTGATCCTCATGGCCGCCTTCACCCTCGGGCACCTCTTATCCATCGTCGCCGACAACTACCTCCTGCTGCTGGCCTCCCGTTTCCTCGCCGGCCTCCCACACGGCGCCTACTTCTCCGTCGCCGGCCTGTCCGCGGCATCCATGGCCCCACCAGGCCAGCGCGGCAGGGCCATCGCCTTCGTCGGCATGGGCCTGTCCGTGGCGACGGTCGCGGGCGTCCCCGCCGCCCAGGCACTCGGCCAGAACTTCGGCTGGGCGGGGGCCTACGTGTTCGTCGCGGTCATCGGCTCCCTCACCGTCCTCGCCCTGTGGTTCCTCATGCCCCACATGACGAAGATGGCACCGACCTCCGTGCTCACCGAACTGGGGGCCCTGACCCGCTCCCAGGTCTGGCTGACCCTGGCCATCGGCACCGTCGGATTCGGCGGCATGTTCGCCGTCTACACCTACATCTCCTGGACCATGACCGAACGCGCCGGGATCGACATCGGCTGGATGTGGCTGGTGCTCATGGCCTACGGCGTGGGCTCCGTGCTGGGCAACTGGTTCGGCGGCCGACTGGCGGACCGCAACCTGGAGACCGGTATCCTCTTCGCCCTGGTGATGATCGCGCTGGTGCTGACCTCCTTCTACTTCACCTCCGTCAACGCGTGGGCCGGCACCCTGAACTTTGCGCTGATCGGCTTCTTCGGTTCCGCACTCATCCCCTCCCTGCAGATCCGTCTCATGGACGTCGCCGGTGACGCGCAGACCCTGGCTGCCGCGCTCAACCACTCGGCCCTGAACCTGGCGAACGCCTCCGGGGCCGCGCTCGGCGGGGCTGTCATCGCGGCGGGCCTGGGCTACTCCGCCCCGGCGTTGGCGGGCGCGGGCCTGGCGGTCACCGCGATCCTGATCTGGTTCCCCGCCATCCTGCTGCGCCGCCGGTCAAGGATAAGGTAATGGACCATGAGCCTGACCATCACATCCGTCAACGTCAACGGCATCCGTGCCGCAGTCAAGCAACGCAACGAGGATAACCCGGGCATGCTCGCCTGGCTGCGGGAATCCGACAGCGACGTCGTCCTGCTCCAGGAGGTCCGTGCGACCCTCGCCGAAACCGAGAAGGCGCTGGCCCCGGCCCTGGCGGACGGCTGGCATTATGTCGGCGCCCCCGCAGCCGCCAGAGGACGTGCAGGGGTGGGTGTCCTCTCACGCGCCCCGCTCGATGACGTCCAGATCGGCTTCGGTTCCTTCCCCGATGCCGGCCGCTGGATCGAGGGCACCGTCGAGGGGGTGCGCGTCGCCTCCCTGTACCTGCCCTCCGGTTCCACCGGCTCGGAGAAGCTGGATGAGAAATACCGCTTCCTTGACGAGTTCACCGACGTGCTGGCAGACCGCGCGGACAGGTACCCAGACATGGTCATCGGCGGTGACTGGAATATCTGTCACCGACGGGAGGACCTGAAGAACTGGAAGGGTAATTTCAAGAGCTCCGGTTTCCTGGCGGAGGAACGTGCGTTCATGGACTCGGTCTTCGGGACATTCCCCGACGCCCAGCCGCAGGACAAGCCCGGGCTCGGGGACTTCCACGGTGTCGTCGACTATCCGGCGCGCCCCCTGCCGGACGCGGCCACGGACCCGCAGTGGTTCGACGTGGCCCGTCAGCTTCAACCGGAGGGTGAGGGCCCCTACACCTGGTGGACCTACCGTGGCCAGGCCTTCAACAACAACGCCGGCTGGCGCATCGACTACCAGGCGGCCACGGCGTCGATGCTCGCCCGCGCGGAACGTTCCTGGGTGGACCGTGCGCCGAGCGTCGAGACGCGCTGGTCCGACCACGCCCCGCTGAACGTGCTGTACCGCTGAGACCATGAGTCTGAACATGGACACGGCCCAGCTGATCACGGTGCTGTTCATCATCGGGATCACCTGTGAGGCCATGACCGCCGCCCTGTCCGCGGGACGGCAGCGGATGGACCTGTTCGGTGTCATCGCCCTGGCGGCGTTGACCGGCCTGGGTGGCGGCACGATCCGCGACATCCTCCTCGACGACTACCCCCTGACCTGGGTGGAGGAACCGATGTACCTGGTGATCGTCGTGGTCGCGGCGATCACCACTGTCTCCCTGTCCTTCCTCATGCACTACTTCCGGGTCCTGTTCCTCGTCCTGGACTCGGTGGGGCTGGCGGTCTTCTCCGTGATCGGCACCCAGGTCGCGCTGGGGCTGGGACACGGCTACGTCATCGCCTGTGTGGCGGCGGTGGTCAACGGCATCTCCGGCGGCGTGCTGCGCGACCTCATGTCGGACCGCATCCCCCTGGTCTTCTCCAAGGAGATCTACGCCTCCATCTCCATCTTTGCCACCAGCATCTACATGACTCTGTTGTGGGTCGGTCTCGACGAGAACTGGACCATCGTCATCACCCTGATCGCGGCCTTCGCCACCCGGCTCATCGCGATCTACTTCGGGATGGGCCTGCCCGTCTTCGACTACCGCGGCAAGAGCCAGCCGGTGGACCCGCGTCTGCGCCTGTCCTACCAGCTCATGCGCCGTGGCGTGCGGACCGCCCGTCGACGCGCCGGTCTCGACGCCGCCCGCTACGCCCTCCTCAACCGCCGTCAGGGCAGGTCCTCGCGGCGGGGGAGGCGCTCCGAGCCGAAGCCCCCGAAGGACGGCCCGGGCGACGGGGGAGGGAAGGGTGAACAGAAGTGGCCGCCGGGCACGGATCAGCCCGGGGAATCCTGAACGAAACGAACCTCGGGGGGAGGCGACCTGCTACGCTGTCCAACGAAACTTTAGCCGGTGGCTGCCGGTGCCCGTCTGCGTCACCGGCCGTCCAATGACCTTCACGGAAGTAGAATCAACATGCGTGCACTCCTTCTGCTCATCCTCGGAGCACTCGTCACCGCCGGCGGCTGGTGGTGGGTGATCGCCGAGGGCCACAGTGTCCTGGCCATCGTCGCGGCCCTGGTTCTCGCCGCAGGTGGCGCCCTGATCGTGGCAGGCATCGCGGTCGCCCTCGACATGTTCTCGCCGACCTCCCGGAAGCTCTAGTTCCAGGCCCTCCACGACAACCCGCAGTCCGGACGCCCGGACTGCGGGTTGTCGTGTTTCCTGCACCTTCTGACCGGGGACGCGGAGGGGAACCGGAGTCGTATGGTGGAACCAGGTTCGACTTCAGGAGGTAACCATGGCAGGACTGCTTCTGCGTCTGGTCATCGGCAACGTCATCGCGGCCCTGCTGCTCGGGGTGAGTATCTGGGCGATCGGCAGCCTCGACGGCACCCTCCCCCTGGCGCTGGGGGTGATCGGCATCGTGTTCAGTTCACTGATGTTCGTCTACATCGTGGTGTCCGCCGCGACGGGCAGGATCCCCACCCCGGGGGATCTCGGCGTCGGCTTCCGGGTGCCGGAGGCCCGCCCCCGCAAGAAGCGGGACGACCGGAGGCAGTGAGGGGCTCGCCGCCGTCGCACCGTGTACCCCTGAGCCCGGGGCGGGGCGATACACTCTGAATCCATGAGCGAGCAGACCCCGATGAACGACACCAGACAGCGCGTCCTCTCCGGAATCCAGCCCACGGCGGACTCCTATCACCTGGGCAACTATCTCGGTGCCCTGAAACAGTGGATCGACCTCCAGGAGGATCACGACGCGTTCTACTTCATCCCGGACCTGCACGCGATCACCGTGGAGCAGGATCCGGCGGCGCTGCGTCAGCGCACCATCGCCGGTGCCGCCCAGCTCATCGCCCTGGGCATCGACCCGGAGAAATCGACCCTGTTCGTCCAGTCCCACGTGCCGCAGCATGCTGAGCTGACCTGGGTGCTGACCTGTCTCACCGGCTTCGGCGAAGCCTCCCGCATGACCCAGTTCAAGGACAAGTCGGGTAAGCAGGGGCAGGACCGCACCTCCGCCGGCCTGTTCACCTACCCGATCCTCATGGCCGCCGACATCCTGCTCTACCGCCCCCAGCTGGTGCCGGTCGGTGAGGACCAGCGCCAGCACCTGGAGCTCACCCGGACCCTGGCGGAGCGCTTCAACAACCGCTACGGCGAGACCTTCGTCGTCCCCGAGGGCTTCATCCCGGAGGGTGCCGCGAAGATCTACGATCTGCAGAGTCCGACGGCCAAGATGAGCAAGTCGGGTGACAACCCCAAGGGTCTGGTCAACCTGCTTGACCCGCCCAAGACCTCCGCCAAGCGGATCCGCTCGGCCGTGACCGACAACGATGGCGTGATCGCCTTCGACCGGGAGAACAAGCCGGGCGTGTCCAACCTGCTGGCCATCCAGTCCGCGCTGACGGGCACGAGCATCGACGATCTCGTCACCGGCTACGAGGGCCAGGGCTACGGCGCACTCAAGGGTGAGACCGCCGAGGCCCTGGAGGCCTTCACCACCCCGCTCAAGGCGCGCTACGACGAGCTCATGGACGACCGGGGCGAGCTGGAGCGCATCCTCGCCGTCGGGGCGGAACGCGCCCGCGGCATCGCGGAGCCGATCATCCGGGAGGTCTACGAGAAGACCGGTTTCCTGCGCGCCTCGCGCTGATCCGACGCTGGTCAGGGGCCCCCTCCCCGGAATCGGGTGCGGGCGGGGGAGGAAATACCTACCTTGGTTGTTACAGGAGTGGCGTGCAACCGGAAGGACCAGTCATGGCAACTCGAACCCAACCTGACCAGCGCAACATCGACGAGTTCGGTATTGAGCGCACCCATACCGATGAACCCGGGGTAGTAGACAAGATCCGGAAGAAGTCCGAGTGGATCGACCACATCATGCGGATGCAGGAGCGCTACGCCTCCATGGGTGGCAACCAGTACTCGGCGGGCATCACCTATTTCTCGGTGCTGGCCCTGCTCCCCATCCTCATGCTCGTGATCGCAGCGATCTCCACGGTGCTGGCCAACAACCCCAATGCGCTGGACGAGATCCAGAGCCAGGTCAGTGCCAATATCGAGGGTGAGCTGGGCGATATCGTCAATGACATCCTGGTCGCCGCGATCGAGCAGCGTGGCGCCATCGCCGGCATCGGTGCCATCACCGCGCTGTGGTCCGGCCTGGGGTGGATGAACAACCTGCGCTACGGCGTGTCCAAGATGTGGAAGGTCGACCCGACCGCCGTGGGCAACTTCGTCACCAAGAAGATCGCCGATCTGCTGGGCCTGATCGGCCTGCTGCTGGCCCTGGTGGTGGCCTTCGCGATCACCGCCGTCGGCGCCTCCGGTCTGACGCAGAACCTGTTGGATCTGGTCGGGCTCGGCGATGTCCCGGGTATCCGTTGGATCACCTTCGGCGTGGCGCTGCTCGTCGGTATCTTCGCGAACTTCCTGGTCATGGCCTGGTTGGTCTTCTACCTCCCCCGCACCAAGGTGCCCCGCCGTTCCGGGCTGACCGCCGCCCTGCTCGGGGCCCTGGGCTTCGAGGTGATCAAGCAGCTGGGCTCCCTGTTCGCCTCCAACGCCCTCTCCAACCCTGCGGGTGCCACCTTCGGGCCGATCATCGGTCTCATGGTCGTGCTCTACCTGATCTGGCGTCTGCTGATGTACGTCTCCGCCTGGGCCGCCACCACCCACGAGTCCCTGGAGCAGGCGGAGGTCCCGGTGCCGGAGCCGGCCGTCATCCGCGTGCGCAACGAGATCCCGGACCGGCCCAACACCGGTGCCGCCGTGGGGGCGGGCGCCGCCATCGGAGCTGTCGGAGCCGGGGCGCTCGCCCTGTTGCGCCGCCGCGGACGTCGCTGAACTTGGAAGGATCAGGGGAAGTTCGGGGAAGGCCCTGATGCCCCGGGTTGACCGGAGGCTTATCCTGAAGAGTGAAGATCCCCACGGAAGGAAGACCGATGACCCCGACCCCTGACCTTTATCAGCTCTATGGGCTCGACCGCACCAACTCCAGCGATGAGCTCGGGCTGCTGCTCTCGGGCCGGGACGCCGCCCTGGAGAACCGGGGCATGGCCGCCGACGCCCCGCAGCGTCACCAACTGCAGGTGGCCTACGCGGTACTCAAGGCACCCGAGGTCCGTTCCGTCTACGATCACGCCCTGTCCGTCGGTCAGCCACTGAACTGGTACGACCTGGAGCACCTCGGCAACTTCGGCACCCTTCCCAGCTACCCCACCACCGGTCCCCAGCCTCAGGCCCAGCCCCAGCCCGGCCCGGCCATGGGGCCCGGCCCCGGCCCCTGGGCGCCCACTCAGGGGCCGCACCAGCCCCCCTTCCAGCAG
>CAZTIZ010000060.1:0-4255 GCA_964613845.1 uncultured Corynebacterium sp. | reverse complement strand
CGGCCCCGGCCCCTGGGCGCCCACTCAGGGGCCGCACCAGCCCCCCTTCCAGCAGTCCCCCTTCCCGCAGGGTGTGCCGGGGCAGGGACAGCCTTTCCCGTCCCCGCACCAGCAGGCGCCCACGCCCGCCTACGCGGCCTCCCACGCCGTCGTTCCCTACTCGGACCGGCCGGGTGCCGGCCTGCGGTTGGGCATGATGCTGATCGATTCGGTTGCCGCGGGTCTGCTGGCGGCGGTCGGTGGCGCGATCTTCTTCTTCAGCGATAGCCTGCTGCTGTTGGCGAGCGGTCTCATCGGGGTGGCCTACTTCATCGGTTTCGAGGTCTACACCGGTGCGACCCCGGCAAAACACCTGTTCGGTTATGAGGTGCGGGACGCCACCACGGGCGAGAAGCTTGAACTGGCCCAGTCCGCGAAGCGTTACTGGTGGCGTCTCATCACCCTCATCCCGGGGATCGGTATGTTGATCGCCGTCATCGGCATGATCGCGATCGGTGTCTCCATCAGCCCGGCCAACAACAACATCGGTTCCCACGACCGGTGGGCCGGTGCTGAGGTCGTGCGCAAACAGAGGTACTGACCCTGGGTGGGGACCACTACGATGGTCCCCATGCACGACACTCCCCAGATCAGTCCCGAACACAAGCACGTCACCCGTGAGGTGGTGGCCCAACTGCCCAAGGTGCTCCTCCATGAGCACCTGGTGGGCGCCGCCGCGACGACGTCCGCACCGCAGACGCCGGAGGGCGTCGAGAAACTGGTGCGCAAGACCTGCACCGCACTCGTCGATGACGGGGTCATCTACGCTGAGCTGCGCCTGAACCCCGACCTGCACGCGGGTGGCGGAATGACAGCACGGCAGGTGCTCGACGCCGCCCTGGCGGGGCTCGACCCGGCGCGTGTCGACGCCCGTCTCATCCTCACCGTCTCCCGGGCCTCCGGGAGGGTGGGGGAGATCGCCCGGCTGGCAGTCGACGCCCACGGTGGGCAGGTCGCCGGTTTCGCCCTCACCGGGGACGGGGAGGGCGTGGCGGTGGGCGAGCATGGCCCGGCACTGGCCCTGCTGCGGGAGAACTACGTGCCCGTCACCATCGAAGCCGGTCTGGCAGCCGGGGTGGAGTCGATCGCGGAGGCGGTGCAGGCTGGCGCGGTGCGGCTGAGCCACGGTGCCCGCATCTTTGAGGATTTCGGGGTCAACCTGGGTGGCATCGCTCCGGGGCGGGTCTCCTCCTGGGTGCGCGACCGTCGTCTGGCCCTGGAGCTGTGCCCCACCCTGGAACTGGGTTCAGAGGCCGCTGACGAGCTCATCGACCACCCGTTGACGCTGCTCCAGCAGCTCGGTTTCACCTGCACCGTCAACACCGGTGACCGGTCGGTGGGCACCTTGACGGATCAGTTCATGGCCCTGGTGGAGACCTTCGATTACGGGCTGGAGGAACTGTTTGACCTCACCCTCCGGGCGGTGGAGAACTCCTTCTGTGAGCAGGAGCGTCGCCAGGAACTTCTCGATACCCGGATCCTGCCTTCCTATGAGGAACTGGCGGAGGTCGAGGAGGAATAGGGGGAGTCTCTCCCCGGTCGGGGCTAGAACCTTGAGAACCGCTTGAGCAGCATCTCCTCCAGCTCCTGCCAGCCACGGGCGTGGCCGGTGTAGGGCTTGGAGGGGACGTAGCCGGAGGTTGCGGTGGAGCCGAGCATGTAGGAGATGTAGTCCTGCATTCGCGGATTCGCCAGGAAGTAGGAGTTGAGGGAGTCATCGGCGGCCCAGTCGGCGGCGTCGGCGAAGAGTTCGTAGCCGTGGCGCATCTGGGGGGTGTCGACGGCTTCGGGGCCGCGTTCCATGTCGTCGGCCAGCCCGGCGTAGGAGTATGAGTTGTCGGCGTGGACGCTCAGCTCCAGCTCGCCGCTGTTGGCGGCGGTGACCAGGTCTTCCCAGGTGGAGGCGCGCATCAGGTCGTGCTCCTCGTTCTCCACCATCCAGCGCAGCAGCGTCTTGGGGGCGGGGAAGGTGAAGATCTCGCCGTAGCGTCCGAGGAAGACGGGCTGGCCGTCGAGGTAGGTGCGCAGGGTGTAGACGGACTTGCCCTGAATGGTGATCTTGACCGGGTCGATGCCGGCGGCGGCCCAGGCGGAAGCGTCGTAGGGGTCGGCCTGTTCGGCCTGTGCCTTGCGTTCGGCCTCGACCTTCTCCCGGGCCTCGACTGCAGCGGCCTGGGAGGTGCCGATACGCACCCGTGCCTCATCCACCGTGCCCTTGTCCAGTTCGACGACGTTGACCTGGGCGTCGAGGGATGCCACGACCCTGGGCCAACCGCTGAGCACGGTGCGGCCCACGGTGGTCCACTCCGCCAGGCCCTGATCGCCGGTGTAGTGGTCGTGGCCGCGCTCGACGTTGCGGAGAACGGAGTGTGAGGCGAAGAACAGGACGGCCTCGTCGGCCGCGGTGACTTCCGCGAGGCTGCGGCTGACCGCGAAGATCCGCGCGATGGTGGAGACATTCTCGTGGGAGGGGCGTTCCGCCAGGAAGGCCGGTGCACCGATGATGTCGTAGTGGTCCTTCTGGGTGGGAACGACGCGGTGGGCGGGCCCGGAAGTGAAGTCGGCCCAGCGCGGGTGGGAGGACAGGTCGTGCCGCTGACCGGACTCCAGGAAGACCAGCATCGCCGCCGGGGAGGTGAACAGGTGGAGCGCGTCACCATCGCCGAGGAAGGCCTGCCATTCGGCCCCGTGCTCCTTCCACCGGGGCGCCCAGAGGGTGTAGTAGTCCCCCTCGGTCAGAGACAGTTTCACTGGGACGATCGCGCGGGTGCTCATGGGGGCAGATTCTAGCTGAGGCCTAACCGGTGGGGCGCCAGAAGCCCTGGAAGGCCATGCCCATGTTGCTCGTGCGCAGCGGGTTGGTCTGGACGGGGTCACCGGCCTCCACGATCATCCCCTCGCCCGCGTACATCGCGACGTGCCCGTCCCAGACCACCAGATCACCGGCGATGAGCTGATCGGCACTGACCTGCCGACCCACGGTCTGTTCCTCCGCCAGGCGCGGTAGTTCCACCCCTGCCTGCCGCCACGCCCACTGTGTCAGCCCGGAACAGTCGAAGCCGCTGGTCGATGTCCCGCCCCACACGTAGGGGGTCCCCAGCTGGGTGAGTGCCGCGGCCACGGCCGCCTCACCCTGGCCGTCGGTCTCCGTTTCCGGTTCTGGTTCCGGCTCGGGCACGGGCTGCGGGAGCGGCTCCTGCGCCGATGGTGCAGCGGCGGGCGTTCCGTAGGGACTCTCCGCGGGGGTGGTGGCGATCAGGTCGAGCGCCTCAGCCACCGGGTCCAGTTCGACGGCCAACCGGGCCATCCGCTGCGCAGCGGTATGGACGGTGACCGTCCCCAGCTGCTCAAGCTGGGCGAGTGCGTGGAACTGTCCGCCGGGGGAGGGGATGAGTAGGCCGGAGATCATCGGCAGTGCCTGGCCGCCGAACTCGCCGGCCAGGTCGAGCAGGTCCGTGCGGGCGGCGTCGATGAGTGAGCGTGCCTCATCGGCGAGGTCGGTGGCGGTGGTGTGGTCGAGCCCGAGGGCGTGGGCGGCGTCGATGAGCTGATCGGCGCCGGGAGAGCCGGGGGACAGCTGGGCGGCCAGTGGTCGGGCGGCGGCGAAATCAGGGGCCGGGTGGTGGGGCAGTGGGGGAAGTTGCGGGGGCTCCAGCAGGTGAAGGCTCTCCAGGGTGTCGATGAACTGTCTCATGCCAGCGCCCCGAGGTCTGTGGCGAGTGCCCGGTCGGTGCCCGTCGCGGCGTCGATGGTGTGCAGGGAGTCTTCCGCCAGGCGTCGGGCCTGCCCGTGCAGGGTGTGGGATCGGGCGTCGAGGTGGTGGAGCGCCCGGTTCAGGGCGGTGGTGAGGCGGGCCAGGGCAGGAGAGTCGGGCAGGGTCGGCGTGATCTCCCGGAGTGGTCGGTCGGCGGCTGCCAGCAGATCGGCGGCGAGTCGGCGGGCGTGTTCCGGGTCGAAGTGGAGGGTGTCCATGCCCTGTTGGACTGCGCCGTGGTGGCCGGGGCTCCCGGGGATCGGTGGAGTGTGTCCGCCGGTGGTTCCGGGGTCTAGCATGGTCCGCATGGACATCACCGTGGTCAACCACCCGCTCGCAGCATCGCGCCTCACCATCATGCGCGATGCCCGCAGCGACAACACCGTCTTCCGCGCCGCCCTCAGCGACTTAGGGGCCATGCTCGTCTACGAGGCCTCCCGTGACCTGGCGGTCGAGTACTTC
>CAZTIZ010000059.1:0-13515 GCA_964613845.1 uncultured Corynebacterium sp. | reverse complement strand
CTAATTATTTTCCAGGCCCTGAGCTGGCGCTTCAGGATCCCCTCGGCCGGTATGATTGCAGCGGAACACAGGAGCTCTTACTCTCGTGTCATATCCGGGTGCCGGTCCAGACGGTCCAGACCCCGCAGCGAAACCACTCCAGGAGGAATCCACGTGCCGAAGTACGACAACAGCAACGCCGACCAGTGGGGCTTTGAGACCCGTTCCATCCACGCCGGGCAGCCGGTGGATGAGCAGACCGGTGCCCGCAACCTGCCGATCTACCAGTCGACGGCCTTCGTCTTCGACTCCGCCGAACACGCCAAGCAGCGCTTTGCCCTGGAGGATCTGGGCCCGGTCTACTCGCGGCTGACCAACCCGACCGTCGAGGCCCTGGAAAACCGCATCGCCTCCCTGGAGGGCGGGGTCCACGCCGTGGCCTTCGCCTCCGGACAGGCCGCAGTCACCGCCTCCATCCTCAACCTGGCGGGTGCCGGTGACCACATCGTCACCTCCCCTCGCCTCTATGGCGGCACGGAGACCCTCTTCCTGGTCACCCTGGCACGCCTGGGCATCGAGGTCGGCTTCGTGGAGAACCCGGATGACCCGGAGTCCTGGCAGGAGGCCGTTAAGCCGAACACCAAGGCCTTCTTCGGAGAGACCTTCGCCAACCCCCAGGCCGATGTGATGGACATCCCCGCCATCGCGGAGGTCGCCCACCGCAACAGCGTCCCCCTGATCGTGGACAACACCATCGCCACCGCCGCCCTGGTCCGCCCGCTTGAGCTGGGCGCGGACATCGTGGCCAACTCGCTGACCAAGTTCTACACCGGCAACGGTTCCGGTCTGGGCGGAGTTCTCGTCGACGGTGGCAAGTTCGACTGGACCGTCGAGCGCGACGGTAAGCCGGTCTTCCCGTACTTCGTCACGCCGGACCAGGCCTACCACGGCCTGAGGTACGCCGACCTGGGTGCCCCGGCATTCGGCCTGAAGGCCCGCGTCGGTCTGCTGCGTGACACCGGCGCCACCCTGTCCGCATTCAACGCCTGGGCCGCCGTGCAGGGCCTGGACACCCTGTCACTGCGCCTGGAGCGCCACAACGAGAACGCGGTCAAGGTGGCCGAGTTCCTGGACCGGCACCCGAAGGTCGCCAGGATCAACTTCGCCGGCCTGCCGGACTCCCCCTGGTACCCCGTGAAGGAGAAGCTGGGACTGAAGTACACCGGTTCCGTCCTGACCTTCGAGATCGACGGCGGCCAGGATGAGGCATGGGCCTTCATCGACGCCCTGAAGCTGCACTCCAACCTGGCCAACATCGGTGACGTGCGCTCCCTGGTGGTTCACCCGGCGACCACCACGCACTCCCAGTCCGATGAACACGGTCTGGCCCGTGCCGGCATCACCCCGTCCACCGTCCGCCTGTCGGTCGGTATCGAGAACATCGAGGACATCATCGCCGACCTGGAGGCCGGCTTCGACGCGATCTGACGCTCCCTCCGGGGCGCACGGGCCACGCTTTGATCACACCATGAATAAAATGTCCTCAGGCCCAGCCCGGAGGGCTAAACTGGCTGCGCAACCATACCCGGCATCCCAGGAGGGCATACAGCGATGGTGACACTGGCTCCGGAAGGCGAGCTCAGCCTGCAGCCAATCGGTGATTTCCACACCGAGGCCGGAGCCATCATCGACGATGTCGTCATCGGTTACCGCCGATGGGGGGAGTTCCGCGGAGATCCGGACGGCGTCAACAACGTCCTGCTCCTCGAACACGCCCTGACCGGCGACACCGATGTCACCGAATGGTGGGGTGGGCTGGTCGGCCCGGGCCTGGCCCTGGACACCGACCGGTGGTGCATCATCTGCACCAACGTCATCGGCGGCTGCCAGGGTTCCACCGGACCCGCCAGTTTCCACCCCGACGGACGGCACTGGGGTTCACGTTTCCCCGCCACGTCGGTGCGTGACCAGGTCGCCGTCGAGAAGCAGTTCCTCGATTCCCTGGGGATCTTCCGCATGCACGCCGTCCTGGGCGGTTCCATGGGCGGGGCCCGGGCCCTGGAGTGGACGTTGCTGTACCCGGCGTCGGCACGCAACGCCTGCGTCATCGCGGTCTCCGCGCGTGCCAGCGCCTGGCAGATCGGTATCCAGTCCGCCCAGATCAGCGCCATCGAACGCGACCCCGCCTGGCAGGGCGGCGATTATCATGGCACGGGCACCTTCCCCGACGCCGGGCTGGCGGCCGCCCGCCGGATCGCGCACCTGACCTACCGCGGCGAACAGGAGATCGACGAGCGTTTCGGTACCGCCCCGCAGAAGGGCGAGAACCCGCTCGGCGCCCACCGGGACCCCACCCAGCGTTTCGCGGTGGAGAGCTATCTTGACCACCAGGCACGCAAACTCGTCGAGCGTTTCGATGCCGGCAGCTATGTCGCACTCACGGAGTCACTCAACCGGCATGACATCGGCCGGGGTCGGGGCGGCCTGAACAAGGCTCTGGCCTCCTCCACGGTGCCGACGATGATCGTGGGGGTCGACACCGACATCCTCTACCCCTACCACCAGCAGGAGCACCTCTCCCGCAACATCGGCAACCTGTTGGCGATGGCGAAGGTCGTCTCGCCCGTCGGGCATGACGCCTTCCTCACCGAGACCCGGCAGATGGATCGGATCCTGCGCAACTTCATCGAACTCAGCGACGCCGAGGCCGAACACGGCTACGACGTGGGCGATTACCACATCTGAGCCCTTCCGGACTCAGCTGCCCAGCGCGTCGACCGAGGCGGCGAGAAACGCCATTATTCCGCCGATCAGGGCGCAGAAGGCGGCGTCGAAGGCCCGGGAGCGGACCGCGAAGATCCCCAGCACCCGGGAATCACAGGTCAGGCGCAGCAGGGCGAGAAAGAGCACCGACACCCCGAGCACGAAGGTGGCGCGCCGCCAGTGCTCGGTGATCGCGAAACCCGTGGCGGTGGCGACGCCCCCCAGGAAGAGAACCAGCCCCGCCCACTGCAACGCACGCGGCAGGCGGGAGGGTGACACCCCCCGGTCGTGGGGGTTGTCCAGTTTCAGGGGCGTCGCATCGCTCATCCGGCAGCCAGCCGCTCCGCCCGCTCGACGACGTTGTGGACGAGGAAGGCACGGGTCAGCGGTCCCACGCCCCCCGGGTTCGGGGAGACATGACCGGCGATCTCCCACACGTCGGGGTGGACGTCGCCGGCGAGCTTGCCATCGAGACGAGAGACACCGACGTCGAGAATCGCGGCACCTGGCCGGACCATGTCGGGGGTGAGCATGTGCGGCTGGCCGGCGGCGGCGATGATGATGTCCGCGGCGCGGGTCTCCGCGGCCAGGTCCTTCGTGCCGGTGTGGCACAGGGTCACGGTGGAGTTCTCGGAACGGCGGGTGAGCATCAGGCCGATCGGACGCCCGACGGTCACGCCACGGCCGATGACGACGACCTTCGCGCCGTTGAGTTCGATGCCGTAGCGGCGCAGCAGGTGGATGGAACCGTTCGGGGTGCAGGGCAGCGGAGCCGGCTCACCCAGCACCAGCTTGCCCAGGTTGACCGGGTGCAGGCCGTCGGCGTCCTTGGCCGGGTCGATGCGTTCGAGCACGGCGTTCTCGTCGAGGTGCCCCGGCAGCGGCAGCTGCACGATGTAGCCCGTGCAGCTGTCATCGGCGTTGAGTTCGTCGATGACGGCGTTGAGCTCCTCCTGGCTCACGTCCGCGGGCAGGTCCTTCCGGATCGAGGTGATCCCGATCTGCTCGCAGTCGCGGTGTTTCATCTTCACATAGGAGTGGGAGGCCGGGTCATCGCCGACCAGCACGGTGGCCAGTCCGGGCACGATGCCCCGCTCCCTCAGGGCCGCCACGCGCGTGGCCAGGTCCTCGAAGATCTCGTCTCGGTAGAGCTGTCCGTCAAGTTTGATCGCAGTCACGCCCCTCATCCTAGACTCTGGGGAATGTCCAGACTGCACGTCATCTTCGATAATCCGGTTATCCCGCCCAACACGGGCAACGCCATCCGCATGTGTGCGGGCACCGGCGCACACCTGCACCTGGTGGAACCCCTGGGTTTCGACCTCAGTGAGAGGCACCTGCGGCGGGCGGGCCTGGACTACCACGACCTCGCCGACGTCACCGTCCACCCCGATCTCGACACCTGCTTCTCGACGCTGGCAGCCTCCCGCATCTTCGCCTTCGACCCCCGGGGTGCCACCCGCCACACCGATGTGGCCTACCACCCCGGCGACGCCCTGCTGTTCGGCACGGAACCCACCGGCCTGCCCGAGGGGCATCTGCACCACCCCCGGGTCACCGACCGGGTGCGCATCCCGATGATCCCCGGCCGACGGTCCATGAACCTGTCCAACTCCGCCGCGGTGGCCACCTACGAGGCCTGGCGGCAGCTCGGCTTCCCCGACGGCCAATAGCGGCGGACGGCCGGCCCCTCAGCGACGGACCCGGATATCACCCAGGCTGGCCTCGGCGAGCACGACCTCCACTCCGCCGACCCGCACGCGCAGGATGCCCGCCACCGGTGGGCCGAGTACCTCGATCCGGGCACCCGGCACGATCCGGTGCCCGGCCAGATAGCGCAGCAGCTCAGGATCATCGTCATTGACCTGCTCCACCACGACCTCCCCCTCGGTGACCGCGGTGAGATGCCCCCCGGGCAGCTCCTCCACCTCGCCGCCCGCGCCGGGGATGGGGTCTCCGTGGGGGTCGCGGCGGGGGTGGTTCAGGTGGGCGTCGATACGCGCCATGAAGCGGTCGGAGACCGCGTGTTCCAGTATCTCCGCGTCCTCGTGGACCTCGTCCCAGGTGTAACCGAGCACCCGCACCAGGAAGGTCTCGATCAGGCGGTGGCGGCGCACCATCTCCACGGCCAGCTTCTCCCCTTGAGCGGTGAGCCGCACACCGGCGTAGCGCTCGTGGTGGAGCAGACCGTCGGCGGCCAGCCGCTTCACCGCCTCTGAGGCCGTGGAGGTCTTCTGCCCGGTGCGGCGGGCGACCTCCCCGAGCGGAGCGGAGCCGCCGGAGCGGTCCGTGATGTCCCAGATCACCTTGAGGTAGTCCTGGGTGCGGTCGGACAGCTCACTGACATGCATGGGCCCATGTTAATCCAGCCGCTCTGAAGGGACCGCCCCCTCATTGCCGCTCCGAGCCTTCAACGTTAACATGATCAAAGTTCAATCAGTTGAAGACTTATTTTCGAGAACATTAGGAGCACTGCCGTGAGATTCCCCGGCCCCCGCCCGATACTGGCCCTACTCACCCTGGGCGCCCTCGTCCTGGGTGCCTGCACCTCCCCCGCCTCCGAAACTGACCGGGTCACGGTCTATGCCACCACGGGCCACCTGGCCGATGCCGTGGCCAACATCGCCCCCGGGGCCGAGGTGACCACCATGGTCGGCCCCGGCGGGGACCCACACACCCACCAGCCCTCCACCCGCGACATCCAGCAGCTGCGTGACGCAGACCTGGTGTTCTGGAACGGTCTGCACCTGGAGGCCCAGATGGAGGGGCAGCTGCGCAGCCTGGGCGAACGCCAGCTGGCCACCGCCGAGCTCCTGCCCGATCACCTTCTGATCGAGTGGGATGGCACCGACTCCGAGGGCAGAGCCCTGCACGACCCGCATGTGTGGAACAGTCCCGAGGCCTGGCAGCTGGTCATCGGCCTCATCGCCGATAAGCTCGCCGAGACCGACCCCGTCAACGCCGAGGAGTACCACGCCAACGCCGCGGACTACCGGGAACGGTTCGCCCGGGCCGACGACCGCGTCGTCGACCTGCTCGCCGCCATCCCCGAACCCCGCGTGCTGGTCACCGGGCACGACGCCTTCGGCTATTTCGGCCACACCTACGGCCTGGAGGTGCTGGCCACCGACTTCATCTCCACCGAGGCCACACTGTCGGCCGCGGAGCTGTCCGGGCTGGCCGACTACATCGTCGAGCATGAGGTGCCCGTGATCTTCCAGGACAACCAGGCCAACCCGCAAGCCGTCACCGCCCTGCGGGAGGCCGTCGAATCACGGGGCTGGAGCGTGCGTCTCTCCGCCGCGGAGCTCTTCGCCGACTCACTCGGCCCGGAGGCACCGGTGGACACCCACCTCGGAGCCTTCGAGCACAACGCCACCGTCGTCGCAGAGGAGCTGGGGCGCTGATGTCCGCACCGATCCCCCACCCGACCCCGCAGCCGGTGGCCCGCGCCCGGGGCCTCTCGGTGGCCTACCACGCCGAACCGGTGCTGCGCGGGATCGACCTGAGCGTGCCCGCCGGTGTGGTCATGGGCGTGGTGGGCCCCAACGGTTCCGGGAAGTCCACCCTCCTCAAGGCGATGCTGGGACTGGTCCCCCGACTGACGGGCCAGGTCGAGTTCTTCGGCGAACCGCTGGACCGGGTCCGCCGCCGCGTCGGTTACATGCCCCAGCACACCAGCGTCGACTGGGACTTCCCCACCACGGTGGCGGACGTGGTCACCATGGGCACCTACGGTTCCCTGGGACTGTTCCGCCGCCCCGGGCGGAAGGAACACGCCCGGGCACGGGAGGCGATGGACCGCACCGGGATCACCAACCTGGCGGACCGGCAGATCGGACAGCTGTCCGGCGGCCAGCGCCAGCGCGTCTTCCTCTCCCGCACCCTGGCCCAGGACCCGGACCTCTACCTGATGGACGAGCCCTTCCAGGGGGTGGACATCGTGAGCCAGCAGGCCATCGTCGACGTCCTCCACGACCTGCGGGCACAGGGGCGCACCATCGTCCTGGTCCACCACGACCTGGGCACGGTCCCCGACTACTGCGACCGGGTCACGCTGCTCAACTCCGGCCGGCTCATCGCCTCCGGGGCGCTCGATGAGGTCTTCACCGGCGAGAACCTGCGCATCACCTACGGGCTACCGACCGACGGCCCCGGCCTGCCCCGGGGGGCGAGCCGATGAGCATCGTGGATTTCTTCGCCGACCACACCTTCACGATGGTCTTCTGGGGCACCACCATCATCGGCGTGGTCGCCGGGGCCCTGGGATCTTTCGCCTACCTGCGCCAACAGTCGTTGATCAGTGATGTCATCTCCCACTCGGCACTGCCCGGCACCCTGCTGGCCTTCCTGATCCTGGCCGGGTTCGGCCTCGACGGGCGCAACATGCTGGGACTGATCATCGGGGCGGTGGTGATCGGTACGATCGCCGTGGCCTGCGCCAACCTCATCCCCCGGCGCTCCAAGATTCGCATCGACACCGCCATGGCCGTGGTGCTGTCCGGATTCTTCGGTCTGGGCATGCTGCTGATGCAGTACATCGCCGACCGCCCCCTCCCCGGCAAGGGCGGCATCCAGGACTATCTGTTCGGCAACGCCTCCACCATCACCCGGGCCGACCTGATGATCTCCCTGCTCACCGGCGGCGTCGCCCTGGCCGTGGTGGCCGTGTTCTGGAAGGAGTTCTGCCTGCAGACCCTCGACCGGGAGCAGGCCACCGTCCTGGGGCTGAACAACCGGCTCATCGACACCCTGATCTTCGCCACCATCGCCGTGGCCACCGTCATCGGGGTCAAGGCCGTCGGCCTGGTGCTCATGGTGGCCTTCGTGGTCACCCCGGCCGCCGCCGCCCGCCAGTGGGTGTCCACCATGTCCGGCATGGTGTTCCTGTCCGGGGCGATCGGCGGAGCCGGCTCCGCCCTCGGCGCCTACCTGTCGATCCAGCTGGGTTCAGTGCCCACCGGTCCGTTGATCGTGCTCACCCTCTTCGCCCTCTTCCTCTTCTCCCTGCTCGCCGCGCCCAGGCGCAGCCTCGTTGTGCGTGCGCTACGACGGCGCCGTCTCATCCGGCAGCTGCAGGATGAGCTCGATGAGGCGGTGGTCTAGATGGGTTTCCTCCTCGGCACCGCACTGCTGGCCGTGGTCACGGCACTGGCCTGCGCCCTACCCGGCGTCTTCATCGTCCTGCGGCGCAACTCCATGCTCATCGACGGCGTCGCGCACGCCGTCTTCCCCGGCATCGTCGTCGGCTATCTCCTCACCCACGACCTCAACTCCCCCCTGCTGATCCTCGGGGCGGCACTGTCCGGGCTGCTGGTGGTCCTGGGCTCGGAATGGCTCTCGCGCACCGGCCTGCTCTCCGGCGATGCCCCGCAGGGTCTGATCTTCCCGGCACTGTTCTCGGTCGGCATCATCCTGACCACGGCGCGTTTCTCCACTATCCACCTGGACACCCACACGGTGCTCGTCGGTGACCTGAACCTGGCGGCCTTTGACCAACTTGTCATCGGGGGGCTGAGCCTCGGGCCCACCCACCTGTACGTGATGCTGGTGGTGCTGCTGATCAACGCCGCCTTCCTGACTGCTCTCCTCCCGCAGCTGAAGGCCACGACCTTCGATCCGCAGTTCGCCGGACTGATCGGAATCCGCACACAGTCCCTGAATCTGGTGTTCATGTTCCTGGTCTCGGTCACGGTCACCGCGGCCTTCCACGCTGTGGGCGCACTGCTGGTCATCGCCCTGGTGGTCGCGCCCCCAGCCACCGCCTTCCTGCTGAGCAGCCGCCTGCCCCAGATGATCACCCTGACCCTCCTGTTCGCCGGGGGCGGGGCCCTGGCGGGATTCTGGCTGGCCTATCTCAGCGGGGCGGCCACCAGCGCGGGCATGGCGGTCTTCTACGGCCTCCTCTTCACCGCGGTACTCATCCTCACCCGCGTACATCGACGCCGGCACCTCAGCGTGCCTGCTCCAACGCCGGGAGCCGACGGCGTCGCAACGCATCCAGCAGTGCCCGGCCCTGCTCGTAGGTGAGGTCCTCCCCCGCCATGGCCACCGGCCCCTTGACCAGGTCGAAACGCACGGTGCACAACCCCAGCAGCCGCTGGACGGGCCCTCGGGACAGGGTCAGCTCCTGGATGTGTGCCGGATCGATCACCGCCACCCGGCGCGCGAGGCGTCCGGTGTGCACCACCACGGCGTCCTCGCGGAGGGTGACCGTCTGTTGGCGGTGGTCCACCGGGGAGACCGGGCGGGCGGTGAGGGGGGAACGGAAATCGGGGACGGTGGCCCCTTCGGGGCGGGCGATGTGTTCGATGCGGGAGTGGTCGAGGGGTGAGACCAGAGCCAACAGCTGCACCGCCTGTTCGCGGGAGCCGACCGGCAGGATGGCGGTGGTGGCGGCGGATGCTGAATCGTCGCCGTAGCCGGCCACGGAGACGGTGACCATCCACCAGTCCGGTGCCCGCCACAGCGCGGGCTGGTGGATGGAGACTCCGTGGATGCGTCGCAGAGGGATCGCCTGTCGACGGCGGTTGGCCAGGCCGTAGGACAGGTTGAGTACCGCGCGTTCCTCCTCGCCGTCGAGGCTGGCGGTGAAGCGCCAGCTGCGGTCGATCTGTCGCCAGATGGTGGGGCCCACGCCGACGAGAACGGGGAGGAGGACGGCGAGGGGGACCTGCAGGAGGATCAGTGTCAGCAGCACCGGCAGGCCGAGTACCGCGGTGCTGCGCAGGGCGGCTCCGGCCAGGGAACGGGCGATGGGGATCTGCGGGACCGGTTCACCCTGCTGAGAGTCCGCCTGGGGGGCCTGCCGCGGCTCCTCCCCGGGCCCGTCCCCGGGAGGCCCCGGGGTGGGGCCGTGGACCTTCGCGAGGAGTTCAGCGCGCACCTGTTCGGCGACGTCGCGGCGCAGGTAGGAGATCTCGATGACGGAGTTTCCGCCGCCGGCGGTCTCGACGCGGACCGCGGCCAGCCGGAAGAGGCGGGGAATGAGCTTCTCGACCACGTCGACGGCCTGGATCCGGTCGTGGCGGGCGGTGCGCAGCTGGCGGGAGAGCACGCCGCGGCGCAGGGAGATCTCCTCGTCGGTCAGCCGGTAGCCGGTGGCCGCCCACCAGATCTGGGAGACCAGCCACACGAGCCCGCACAGGGCGGCGAAGGCGCCGATGCCCGCCGGGATCTGCCAGAGTGACCCGTCGGCGAAAAAGGACCAGATGGTGGACATTGTGTCGATGCCGATATTGAGCAGGAGAGCCGCCAGGGCGGTGAGGATGACCACCCAGAAGCGCAACAGCGGGGTAAGCCGGTGGACCCGCCGGTAGGGGTGGTCGTCGAGGTCGGTGCTCACAGCCCACTCATCCTCTCCCGGGCCTTGACCGCCAGGCGTTCGCGCAGGGCATCGGCCTCCTCGGCGGGCAGTCCCTCCACCGTGGAGTCGGAGGTGGCGGAAGCGGTGTGAAGTACCACCGTCTTCATCCCCAGGGCGCGTTCGAGGGGTCCCGCGGTGACGTCGATGTACTGGATGCGCCCGTAGGGTACAACGGTGAAGCGGTGCCAGAGCCTGCCCTTGGTGATGAGCAGTTCCTCTTCCGTCTCCGCCCAGCCGAGCAGCCGGACCTGGGCGGGGATCAGCCACACCTGCCACACGAGCAGGACGCCCTCCAGACCGAGGGCGATCCAGAACCAAGGGCTGGCCCAGAGCGCGAGGATGAGGAAGGCGATCACCGCCAGCACTTGCCAGGGCAGCCGGCCGAGGTAGCGGGCGTAGGTCAGTTTCGGGGAAACGGGGTTCACGTCCTCCATGGTGCCCCAGCGCCCGCCCCGGGTGGGGCCGCGCCCCGGGCCGGTTAATCTGGCGGGGTGACGCCCCTCGAATATTTCATCGCCAAGTTCCCCACCGCCGCGACCATCGCGGTGGTCATCGCGTTCCTGTCGACCATCCTGACGGTGGACTCCCCCTTCACGCTCCCCGGGGTGCTGTTCTTCCTGGGTGTGTGGCTGGCCGGGTCTATTTTCGCGGCCCTGATCATGATGGCCATCGAGATGATCCGCGACCGCCTCTAGGCCGCTCTGCGGCAAGCATTCGGGCAGCTCAGGGCACATAAAAGACCAGCCAGTAGACAGAGCGGTACGCCTGGTGCTAGATTCTCCTGCAGCCGGATGACCCCGACCCCCGACAAAGGACACCACCCATGAACCTCTCCCGCATCCTCGCCGGTGGCGCCGCCGCTGTCCTCGCAGCCACCGGCCTGGTGGCCTGCGCCGACGACTCCGCGGACGGCGACGGCCCGATCCGCATCGGCACCACCGACTCCTCCAAGTCCGCCTGGGCCGTGTTCGAGGAGCAGGCCGACGCCGCCGGCATCGACCTGGAGATCGTCAACTTCTCCGACTACTCCACGCCGAACCAGGCACTGTCGCAGAACCAGCTGGACGTCAACCTCTTCCAGCACCTGAAGTTCCTCTCCGAGTACAACGCCAACACCGGGGAGAACCTCGTGCCGGTCGGTTCCACCGAGGTCATCCCCCTGGCCCTGTTCTGGCAGGACCGTGACTCCCTCGACGGCATCGAGGGCGAGGAGGTCGTCATCCCCAACGACCCGACCAACCAGGGCCGCGCCATCACCGTGCTCGCCCAGGCCGGGCTGCTGACCCTGAATGACCCGGACCTGGTCACCCCGGCCCCGGTCGACATCGACACCGAGGCCTCGCTGGTCTCCGTCATCCCGATCGACGCCGCCCAGACCCCCGCCGCCTACGGCGAGGGCCGCCCGTCGATCATCAACAACTCCTGGCTCGACCGCGCGGACATCGACCCCAACACCGCCGTGTTCGAGGATGATCCGACCTCCGAGGACGCCGAGCCCTACATCAATGTCTTCGTCACCCGCGAGGAGGACGCCGACAACGAGGACATCGCCCGACTCGTCGAGCTGTGGCACACCCCCGAGGTCCAGGCCGCCGTCGCCGAGGACTCCCGCGGCACCTCCGTCGCCATGGACCGCCCCACCTCCGAGCTGCAGGAGATCCTCGACCGCCTGGTGGAGCAGGCCACCAACTAGAGGACGGAAGGCGCCCTCCCCGCCCGGTGGGCGTGGGGAGGGCGCCTGACTTATACCAGGTCACCGCTGTCGTGCGCGAGGAATTCAGCCTGTCGACGGGACACCCCCTAGCATTAGCACGTCCTCATCCCCACCCCCGTTTCTGAATCGAGCAGTCACCACCGTGTCAGAACCACACCCCCGCGGCACCCGGATCGAGTTCCGCGACATCACGAAGGTCTTCACCACCAACCGGAAGACCGAGACCCGGGCCCTGGACGGCGTCACCCTGACCGTCGAGCCCGGCGAGATCCTGGGAGTCATCGGCTACTCGGGCGCCGGCAAATCCACCCTGGTCCGCATGATCAACGGCCTGGACAGCCCCACCTCCGGCCAGCTCCTCCTCGACGGCACCGACGTCGTGCCGCTGTCCGAGGCGAAGCTGCGTAAGGTCCGCGCCCGCATCGGCATGATCTTCCAGCAGTTCAACCTCTTCGCCTCCCGCACCGCCGCCGGCAACATCGAGTACCCGCTCAAGCTCGCCGGCGTCGCGAAGGCCGAGCGCAGACGGCGCGTCGCCGAACTGCTGGACTTCGTGGGGCTCGGCGACAAGGGCCGCAGCTACCCGGAGCAGCTGTCCGGCGGCCAGAAGCAGCGCGTGGGCATCGCCCGCGCCCTGGCCACCAACCCCTCGCTCCTGCTCGCCGACGAGGCGACCTCCGCCCTCGACCCGGAGACCACCCAGGAGGTGCTGGAGCTGCTGCGCGAGGTCAACCGGGAATTCGGCATCACCATCGTCGTGATCACCCACGAGATGGAGGTGGTGCGGTCCATCGCCGACAAGGTCGCCGTCATGGAGAACGGCCGGGTCGTCGAACACGGCACCGTCTACGAGGTCTTCTCCAGCCCGCAGACCGGTGTGGCCCACCGCTTCGTCGCCACCACCCTGCGCAACACCCCCGACACCATCGAGCAGGGTGATCTACTGGCCCACGGCGGCCGCCTGTTCACCGTCGACCTGACTGATGACGCCGACTTCTTCGCCGCCGCCGCCGACCTGCGGCAGGCGGGGGCGTCGATCAGCATCGTGCACGGTGGCGTGACCACCCTGCAGCAGCAGTCCTTCGGCAAGATGACCGTCCGGATCAACGGACCGCACGCCGCGATCGAGGAATTCCGTTCCACCCTCGCCCGGACCACCGAGATTCAGGAGATCCTCCGATGACCGTCACCCACCTCGCCGCCGACTGGGACCGGCTCGGCCCCACCTTCGTCGACGCCATCGGCGACACCCTCTTCATGGTCTCCATCACCATGGTCGTCGGTGGTTTCCTCGGTCTGGGCGCGGGCATCCTGCTCTACACCACCCGCCAGCAGGGCATCCTGCGCAGCAGGACCGTCTACACCGTGCTCAACGTACTGGTGAACTTCGTCCGGCCCATCCCCTTCATCATCATGATCACCGCCTTCGGCCCCCTGACCATGGCGGTGGTGGGCACCACCATCGGGCGGGAGGCCGCCACCTTCATGATGTGCATCGCCGCGACCTTCGCCGTCGCCCGCATCGTGGAGCAGAACCTGGTCACCATCGACCCCGGGGTGATCGAGGCGGCCCGTGCCATGGGGGCCGGGCCGTGGCGCATCATCACCACCGTCATCATCCCCGAGGCACTCGGCCCGCTGGTGCTGGGTTACACGTTCATCTTCATCGCCGTGGTCGACATGTCCGCCATGG
>CAZTIZ010000058.1:0-13597 GCA_964613845.1 uncultured Corynebacterium sp. | reverse complement strand
GCGCCCCAGAGAGGAATCGAACCTCCGACACCGGCTTTAGGAGAGCCGTGCTCTATCCACTGAGCTACTGGGGCTGGACTAGTTGAACAGGTTACCTGACGAGGGGGAGGTGTCGGAAACCGACCGCCCTCACACTAGTCTTGAACTTGATTGCCTGTCTCACTTTTCAGAAAGGACCACCTCAGTGGCCCAGCACAGCCTCAATTTCACCGATGTCCAGCGTCGTGAGATCTCCGCCGAGATCGTTTCCAGGGACGGGGTGCCCGTGTTGTCCGTCGACAAGAGGGTGCCGGGCGGTTCCTCAAAGCGTCTGCTCCTGCTGAACAAGGTCGACGCCCAGCAGCTCGCGTCCCTCCTGGAGGCCTACCTGAACCAGGTCTACTCCCTGGAGCTGGATGGCCTGAACGCCAGCCTCTCGCCTGATGACATGCTGGCGCTCTTCGGTGCCGACGAGGAGGACTAGCCGGCGAGTTCCTCAAGCTTGCGGCGCACGGCCGATGCCTCCGGGTTGGTGGCGTGAGTGCCGTCGGAGTACCTGACGGTGGGCACCACCCGGTTGCCGTCGTTGACGGATTCGACCCAGGACGCAGCCTCCGCATCCTGATCGACGTCGATCAGCGTGTACGGAGTCTCGGTCCGGTCGAGGCGCTTGATGAGGTTCTTGCAGTAGGGGCACCAGTCGGTGACGTGGATGATCACGTGTTCGGCGGTCATGCGGCTTCCTTTCTCTCGTACCGCAGAAAGCGGTACCTCAACGGTAGTTTAAGGTCGGCGTCCTCACCGGCGGTGAGGTGGCCCTTCTCCGAGACGATCCAGTCGGTGTCGGAAACGAGACTGAACTGTTCCGGCACCTGTGGGGCGTGGACTGCCCGGCTTCCGAGAACCTGGTTCAGGTGCACCCCGATGAGGGTGACCTCCAGGACATCGGTCTCGGACAGGGTGCTGGCATAAACCTGTCCGCCCCCCATGATCCACACGTCCGCTTCGGCGGGGATCTCCGGCGGGGTGGGGGAGACCCTGGCCCCGGTGGACCAGTCGCCGGGCTCCCGGCTGGACAGTACGTGATTCTCCCGGCCGGGAAGAGGCCGGAAACGCTCAGGCAGACTCAGCCACGTCCGGCGCCCCATGATCACGGGAGAACCCATGGTGACCTCCCGGAAATGAGCGAGATCCTCGGGGACGTGCCAGGGCATGCCCTCCCCGTCGCCGATCACCCCGTCGATCGACTGCGCCCAGATCGCCCCCAGCATCAGACCGCGACCTTTCCCCGGATCGCCGGGTGCGGGTCGTAGCCGATGACCTCGATATCGGCGAAGTCGTAGTCGAACATCGACGCCGCCCTGTGCAGTGTCAGCTGCGGATAGGGGCGGGGTGTGCGGCTCAGCTGCTCGCGGACCTGGTCGAGGTGGTTGTCGTAGATATGACAGTCACCGCCGGTCCAGATCAGTTCCCCGACCTCCAGGCCGGCCTGCTGGGCGAACAGGTGGGTCAGCAGGGCATAGGAGGCGATGTTGAAGGGCACGCCGAGGAACATGTCGGCGGAACGCTGGTACACCTGCAGCGAGAGTCGCCCGTCGACGACGTAGAGCTGGAAGAGCACATGGCAGGGCAGGAGGGCCATCTTGTCCAGTTCGGACACGTTCCACGCGGAGACGATGTTGCGGCGACTGTCGGGGTTGCTACGCAGGGTCTCCAGCGCTCCGGCGATCTGGTCGACGTGCTGGCCGTCAGGGGTGGGCCAGCTACGCCACTGCACGCCGTAGACGGGGCCGAGCTCACCGTCCTCGTCGGCCCACTCATTCCAGATGCGGATATCGTGCTCCTGCAGCCAGGTCACGTTGGAGTCCCCACGCAGGAACCACAGCAGTTCGCCGACGACCGAGTGGAAATGCACCTTCTTGGTGGTCAGTAAGGGGAAGGAGTCCGCGAGGTTATAGCGCAGCTGCTTTCCGAACACGCTGGTGGTACCGGTTCCGGTGCGGTCGCCCTTGGGCGCGCCGTCGGTGAGGATCTCACGCAGCAGATCCTCGTAGGGGGTGGAGATCTCGGCAGTCATGCGACCCACCTTAACCAATCTGCCCCGCTTAACTTAGTAGCGGCCGTTCTCTTCGAGGAAGGCCGCGGCCATGGCGAGGATCTCATCGGCCAGGTCGGGCCGGCAGATGAGAATGTCCGGCAGGTAGGTGTCCTTGTTGTTGTAGGTCAGCTCAGAGCCATCGAGACGTGAGCAGTGCAGCCCCGCGGCCTTGGCGACCCCCACCGGTGCGGCGGAGTCCCACTCATACTGTCCACCGGCGTGGATGTAGGCGTCGTAGTCACCCAACAGCACGTGCATGGCCTTGGCGCCAGCGGAACCCAGCGCCACGGTGTCGAAACCCAACTCCTCGGCGATACTGAGCGCGACCTGGGGCGGACGGTTGTGGGAGAGGGCGATCTTGCGGGCGAGGGGGCCGGTCACGGCACGCGCCTCATCGGAGTGGAAGACCACCCCGAGATCAGGCAGGCCGACGGCCGCGTGGGCGGGGACCCCGTCGACGACCAGGGCGATGTGCACTGCCCAGTCCTGTCGGCCGGTGGCGAATTCGCGGGTGCCATCGAGCGGATCGATGATCCACACCCGGTCCTTGCCCAGTCGGTCGGGGTTATCGGCGGCCTCCTCGGAGAGGAAGCCATCATCGGGGCGGTGCTGCTTCAGGACGCGGGCGATCCAGTTCTGTGCGAGCTCATCACCGGCGTCACCGAGATTACGCCCGCGCAGGAGACCCACGTTACGGACGCCCTTGAGGATCTCCCCCGTGCCCTGGGCGAGGCGGTGGGTGAGGCGGGCGTCGTCAATCTGCGCAGTCATGTCCACGACCCTACCGCCCCCGCTGGAGTTGAGCAGGGCCAGATGCCTGGCTGGAGCGACGGGACAGGGCCCCCGTTAGGGGCTGGTTGCCCACTGTAGTGGTGATGTTTTGCAGTGAAAAGCAATGGTGCAAGCTTTATCATCTCTTTCCGGGGGGTGGAAGGCAGCCACGGCTGAACCCGTCCCCCACCTGCCCCGCGTCGGGAGGAAGACCGCGGCTTCCGTGCGAGGGGGACCCGACGGGCGCAGGTGGGGGCCAGGATTTAGCCGTGGCGTGTCGAGAGGGACAGAGGGGGGCTGTCCTCCAGCGCGCCGGGGGGCCTGCTGTCCACCTCCCATCCGTGTCACCGCTGCCGCCGGGCGCGCACGGTCAGCTGTCCGAGCAGGACCACCAGTCCGATCGCTATCAGGATGTACACGATGGTCGAGTAGCGGTCGATGTAGGTGGCGACCAGCTCGTATCTCTCACCGAGCCATACGCCCAGACCGATCAACACGGCATTCCACAGCCCTGAACCGAGCAGGGTCAGCAGGCCGAACTTCCACGGATTCATCCGGTTGACGCCCGCCGGAATGGAGATCAGCGAACGGACCCCGGGAATGAGGCGACCGAACAGGACGGACCACTGCCCATAACGGTCGAACCAGCGCAGCGACTTGTCGACGTCCGCCCCCTCCACGAGCCACATCCGGTCGGCGATGCGTCGCAACCGGTCCGCGCCGATCGCCGATCCCAACCAGTAGAGCAGGTAGGCGCCGACCAGGGATCCCAGTGTCGACCAGAGAAAAGCAGAGAACAGGTTGAGTTCCCCGGCCGCAGCGGTGAAGCCTGCCAACGGGAGGATCACCTCGGAGGGGATCGGCGGGAAAATGTTCTCCAGCAGGACGGCGAGGCCCACGCCCGGGCCACCCAGTACTTCCATGAGTGATACGACCCAGTCGACCAGGGAGTTGATCATGGTGAATCCTTTCCGGGAAGTGCCTCAGTTCCCTTCCTCAAGTTCACGCATACGTTCCGCTGCGCGTTCGATACGGGTCTGGCGCTGCTCGACCTCGGTCTTCTTGAGTTCCTCGTAGATTTTCTCGTCATCATCGGAGTAGTGGTAGATCAGGCGGGGTACCGACAGGGTCACGATCAGCGATGGCCAGACCATCCAGGCCCAGGAGACCCCCACGGCGAACTGGAGAATGAGGAAGGAGAGCAGGGTGAGGCCCAGGATGAGGCCGCTGAGCCCCTCCACCTTCTTCCCCCGGTGTTTCAGCTCCCGCAGTTCCCGGAGGTCATCATTAATCTCTGCGGGGGCGGGGGACAGGGGTCTACCGCCCCGGAATGGCAGTCCGTCAGGCAGGTCGGCGAAGAGTGGCCGCAGATCACCGATGGTGCGTGCGGCGGCGACAGCACCGGTACGCTCGTTGAACTCGGCCTCGTCGAGTCTACCCTCGGTGAAGTGTGTCGACAGCGCCTGCAGGGCATGGATTCGGTCATTGTCGCTCAGCCGCAGGTGGTCATTCATGATCTCCACGGTAGTGGTTCCCCCGTGGATTCGGCACGGTCTGCAGCGAGCGCGCCCAGCCCGGATTACGGTGGGATCATGCACCTGATCCTCAACCTCATCTGGTTCATTTTCGGCGGCTTCCTGCTCGCCCTCGGATACCTGTTGT
The DNA here is from genome assembly GCA_964613845.1 of uncultured Corynebacterium sp. Lineage (GTDB taxonomy): Bacteria > Actinomycetota > Actinomycetes > Mycobacteriales > Mycobacteriaceae > Corynebacterium. Next base: position 9,087 of record CAZTIZ010000058.1, on the reverse strand, counting down.
TCGGCATCCTGGCCTGCCTGCTCATCATCACGATCCCCGCCGGTATGGCCTCCTTCCGTATGGCAAATTTCGCACTCTGGCCCTTTGGCCGCTCAGTGGTTCAGCCGGTGGGTGGCTCCGGCGGACTGTCCACCCTCACCAACGCCGTGTGGTTCCTCGTCGCTGGCCTGTGGCTGGCCATCGGTCACGTCGGTACCGCGGCGGTCCAGGCGGTCACCATCATCGGTATCCCGTTGGCCCTCGCGAACCTCCGGATGATCCCGGTGACCTGCTTCCCCTTCGGCAAGCGGATCGTGCCCTCGGACGCCATCCCCTACGGTTATGAGCCCATGGTGAAGCTGTAGGCGCCGCGTCGAGCACGCTCCTGACGTCGTCGGCGCCGCTGGCCCATCGTCTGCACCCAGCGGCGCTGCCGGGGAGACAGCGGCCCGCCAGCCTCATCGCAGGCCCAGGTGCCGTCCCCGAAGAGCCAGTACACGTCACCGGTGAACGGGTCGAGAAGGTAGGAGACCTGGTTGTCTGACTTGCGGTTGTGGTGGTGCTGGCACAGGCAGATCATGTTCGCCGCCGTGGTCGGACCGCCCTCCCGGTGGTTGATCCGATGGTCCTTCTGTGAGCGGATCGCCGGTCTCGTGCAGCCGGGCCACCGGCAGGTCCCGTCCCTACCCTCGATGAAGGCCCTGATCGCCGCGGTTGGCCGGTAACCCTCTGTGCTGGTCTCCGCCGCCTCGTCCATGTCCCGAACCTGTGCGGCGCGTGCGGCCAGCTCCCGGGTGCAGTGCTGCGGCAACCAGCCGAGGGGTTGGAGGTGGCCGGGTGCGTCCGGGACATCGCTGGCCCGGTAGAGGTTGAGCACCACCTTCACGGAGATCTTCTCCAGCAGGAGAGCGGAGAAGGCCTCGGCGAGGGTGCAGCCCCGTTCCCCCGCCAGGTTGCGCACCGCCTGATCCACCGCGGCCGCGGTGGTGGGGTCATGGTTGACCTCGGTGGTTACCGAGCCGTCTGCATGGGTGTGGCTGCGGTAGGGCGGTGGGTTGGTCTGGGCAGGCTCTTGTGGTGGGGTCTCTCCGCCCTCCGTCAGCATCCGGACCACTCCCCGGATCTTGCGGGTGATCGCGGCCGGTGTGGGTAGGAGCTGACTGGGACGGGTGGGGGAGAGGTACCCGGTCAGCGTCTCGTCGAGCACCTCCCAGAAAGCGGGGTCGTTGTCGAGGGCCGGGGGCAGGGCGAGCAGGACGTCGTCGATCTTCCGTAGGTGGAACATATCGAGATGGTGGAGCGATTCCACCAGGGCACGCAGCCGGGGGAGTCGGTCGAGGGTGGTCAGCGCGTCCAGGTTGGCGGCGATGAAGTGCGGTGAACCGCCGATGGAACGCGTGAGGGTGGCTGCGTGGGTTGTCCAGTCACGCTCATTCTTCTCAGGGGTGTCTGGCAGGCAGGCCCGCCAGGACTCGTATTCGGCGATGCGTGCAAGGCGGCGTGCGACGGCCAAGGGGTCGGTGATGGAACAGACGGAGTAGTAGGGGGCAGGGTTGTCCGTGATGGTCATGGGAAAGAGCACCTCCCCGAAGGTGTTCGGTTCTTCACGATCGAGAGCAGGGGGTTCGCCCCTGTGTTCGATGGTGAGGTTAGGGGAAGGTCCGGACACGACCACCCCCGACCTCGATTCCCGCAGTCCTGAGCAGTGTATTCCTTCCCTGGCGGGGGTGGTTTCCGTCCTGCTAGAGGCCAACCTGCCAGGTGTGTACCGGCTGTTCGGTGGCCTGGTTGCGCAGGTACAGCCGCATCATCTCCGCCAGCGTCTCCTGCCGCTCGGGGGAGCCGGGCCGGGAGCCGGGTGGATCGAGCGCCTCCAGGGTGCGCAGCTGCCAGGTCGCTCCGTTCTGCCGTGAGAGCGCGCGCTCCCCGATGATGCCGAGGTAATGGTCGATCAGGTCCCCGTCGACCGCCAGGAGCCGTAGGCCCTCGCGTGCCTGGGGGAGCAGGTGGCTGCTGATGAGCGTGGCGACGTCGATCTTGCCCAACGTTGGCCAGTGCAGACGGGCGAACAGTCCCTCACGTGCCCCCGCCTGAAAATTCTGTTCGGCTTCCGGGAAGGTCAGCCGGGACCATACCGGGCGCGTCTGTTCCACCAGGTAGCGGACCAGGCCGTAGTAGAAGGTGGCGTCGGCGATCATATCGACGACCGTCGGCCCGGCCGGTAGCAGACGGTTCTCCACCCGCAGGTGGGCCAGTTCCTCACTGGGGGCGTAGATGGGCCGGTTCCAGCGCCATACGGTGCCGTTGTGGAGATTGAGGTAGTGCAGGGCAGGGGAGCTGCCCTTCATGATCGGGGTGCCGGAGGCGTCCCGGGGTTCGGGGATCAGGGGGGAGAAGTAGCGGACATTCTCCTCGAACAGATCGAAGACGCTGTTGATCCACCGCTCGCCGAACCAGACGCGGGGGCGTACTCCCTGCGCCACCAGTTCCGGGGTACGGGTGTCGGTGGCCTGGGTGAAGAGCGGGATGCGGCTCTCGTGCCACAATTTATGCCCCAGCGGAAGCGGGGAGTTGGCGCTCAGGGCCACCTGTGCTCCGGCGATGGCCTGGGAGGCGTTCCAGGCGGCGGCGAAACGGTTCGGTGCCAGCTGCAGGTGCAGCTGCATGGAGGTGCAGGTGGAGATGGGGGAGATGTCGTCGAAGTCGTGGAGGTAGTGCTCCTCACCGGCGATATCGATGCGCAACAGTTCACCGCGGCTACCCATGACGGAGTTACTCAGGGCCCGGTACCGGTTCTCCGGTGTCATCCACGCGGGGTCGGAGAGGAACTCCGTGGTCACGGTCGGCAGGGTACCGATCATCACGATCCGCCCCTCGGCGGCCTCCCGTACGTGCCGTACGCGGGTGGCGACGCCGTCGTGGAGCTGCCGCAGGCCGTCCCCGGCGACCGACAGGGGCGGGTGGTTGAGCTCGACGTTGAAGCCGCCGACCTCGGACTGGTACTCATTGTCGAGGCGTGCGAGCACCCGTCGGTTGTCGAGTACGGGGCGCAGGTCGGCGTCGATGAGGTTCAGTTCGAGCTCCAGGCCGATGGTGCCCCGGTCCACGAATTCCGCGCTCTGTAGGTGGCGGTCGAATAATTCCAGATCGTCACCGAGACGCCGGCGGTACTTCGTCCGCTGCTGCGGCGTGTAGCTGTCTGAGGATACGGCTTCACCCATGCCCCTGAGATAACCACACTTTCCGCCTGCCCGGGGCTTATCGGTGCTTGCGGTACCAGCCGATCAACCCATCGGTGGAGGGGTCACCGGAGGCCGGCTGCTCGGCGCCGGAGACCGCCGCCGCGAGCTGGCTGGCCTGCTGCTTGCCCAGCTCCACCCCCCACTGGTCGAAGGGGTTGATGTCCCAGATCACCCCCTGGACGAAGGTGATGTGCTCGTAGAGCGCGATCAGCGCGCCGAGCACCGCCGGGGTCAGTTCCTCCGCGAGGATCGTCGTGGAGGGGCGGTTGCCCGGCATGACCTTGTGGGGGACGAGCGTCGAATCCACGTTCTCCGCCCTGATCTCCTCGGCGGTCTTGCCGAAAGCCAGCACCCGGGCCTGGGCGAAGAGGTTGCCCATGAGCAGATCATGCATGGAGCCCTCGCCGGTGCCGGTGGGCAGGTCATCCTTCGGCCGCGCAAAGCCGATGAAGTCCGCGGGCACGGTCCGGGTGCCCTGGTGCATGAGCTGGTAGAAGGCGTGCTGGCCGTTCGTCCCCGGCTCGCCCCAGTAGATCTCCCCGGTGCCGTGGGGGACGGCGGTACCGTCCCGACGCACGGACTTGCCGTTGGACTCCATGGTCAGCTGCTGCAGATAGGCGGGAAAACGCGCCATGTCCTGCGAATAGGGCAGCACAGCGTGTGTGTCGAAGCCGTGGAAATTGGAGTACCAGACCCCCAGCAGCGCCATGAGCACCGGCACATTGCGCTCGAGGGGAGTGGCGCGGAAGTGCTCGTCCATCGCCCGGAAGCCCTCCAGGAAGCGCATGAAGTCCATGGGCCCGATGACGGCCATCAGAGCCAGGCCGATGGCGGAATCCACCGAGTAGCGCCCCCCGACCCAGTCCCAGAACCCGAACATGTTGTCCGGATCGATGCCGAACTCCACGACCTTCTCCGCGTTCGTGGACACCGCCACGAAGTGCCTGGCAACCGCGCCCCCGTCCCCGTCGAAGGCCTCCAGCAGCCAGCGTTTCGCAGCATGGGCGTTGGCCAGCGTCTCCTGGGTGGAGAAGGTCTTGGAGGCCAGGATGAACAGGGTGGACTCCGGGTCCAGCCCCTCCAGGGTGGCGGTCATGTCCGCCGGGTCAACGTTGGAGACGAACTCCGCCGTGATTCCGGCGGTGGCGTAGGAGCGCAGGGCCTGCGTGGTCATCGCCGGGCCCAGGTCGGAGCCGCCGATGCCGATGTTGACGATCTTCTTGATCGTCTGTCCCGTGTGCCCGAGCCACCGGCCCGAACGCAGCGCGGAGGCGAAGTCACGCATCCGGCCGAGTACCCGGTGGACATCGGCGGCGACATCCTGGCCGTCCACCTCCAGATCCTCCTCAACCGGCAGCCGCAGGGCGGTGTGCAGAACCGCCCGACCCTCCGTGTTGTTGATGTGCAGACCGGTGAACATCGCCTCGGTGCGCTTGCTGAGCTCAGACTTCTCCGCCAGCGCCACCAGGGAGGCGAGGATCTCATCGTCGACGAGGTTCTTCGACAGGTCCACGTGCAGACCCGCCGCATCGAAGGTGTGGGCGTGGGCGCGCTGCCCGTCGGCCGCGAAGAGTTCACGCAGGGTGAGCTGCCGCTTCCGCTCGTAGACGTGTTCGAGGTTCCGCCACTCGGCGGTGGTGGTGATATCGGCCATGTCAGGCTCCTTCGCGGGGGACGATCGGGGCGAGTCCACTGATCGAATCTAGTGAAGAACAGCCGCTTCCGCCGGAGGAGCGCGATAATCCCACCCCTCGGGGGAGGCCCCCGTGCATAATGGCGGGTATGAGCATCGTGAAAATCAACGCCATCACCGTTCCCGAAGGCGCCGGCGGGGAGCTGGAACAGCGCTTCGCCGCCCGCAAGAACGCCGTCGACTCCGCGCCGGGCTTCGAGGGCTTCCAACTGCTGCGTCCCGTCAAGGGCGATGACCGCTACTTCGTTGTCACCCGCTGGGCCGATGAGGCCTCCTACGAGGCGTGGCGTGACGGTGACGCCCGCGCCGCCCACAGTGGGGAAGCGCGCAAGCCGGTCGCCTCCGGTGCCCAGCTGCTGGAATTCGAGGTCGTATTCGATTCCACGCAGCAGGATTAGGGGCGGAGCCTCCGGCCTCAGCCCAGTCGGCCGCGCCCGAGCCGCAGCAGAATAGAGGCCAGGGCCGGCCCCTCCTCACCGAGTTCGTCGCGGAACTGGTTGATGATGGCCACCTCGCGGGTGTGGACGAGACGGGTGCCACCGGAGCCCATGCGGGTGCGACCCACTGCCTTGGACACCTCGGTGCGGCGCTTCACGGCGTCCAGGATGATGCGGTCGAGGCGGTCGATCTCCTGACGGTACTGCTGGATCTCCGCATCCGAGAGCGGGTCATCGGTGCCGGTGGGCATGCGGATCTCGAAGTTCTGGTCAGCGGCGTCGGTCATGCTCCCATTGTGCCACGCAGCTTGGTGTCCGCCGCGACTAGTAGGTTGTTAGTCATCATGGACTCGCCTTTCAACACCTCTCATACCCCTGATCTCACCGACGGCCTCAACGAAGAGCAGAAGGCCGCCGTCGAGCACTCCGGGTCCCCGTTGCTGATCGTCGCCGGGGCCGGTTCCGGCAAGACCGCCGTACTCACCCGCCGCATCGCCCACCTCCTGCACCACCGCGGCGTCGCCCCCTGGCAGATCCTGGCCATCACCTTCACCAACAAGGCTGCCGCGGAGATGAAGGAACGTATCGCCGGACTCATCGGGCCCGTCGCGGAACGGATGTGGGTGGCCACCTTCCACTCCATCTGCGTGCGTATCCTGCGTCAGCACGCCCATCTGGTGCCCGGCCTGAACACGAACTTCACAATCTACGACGCCGACGATTCCCGCCGACTGCTCACCATGATCGGCAGGGACCTCGACCTGGACCTGAAGAAGTTCACCGCCCGGGCCCTCAACAACGCCATCTCGAACCTCAAGAACGAGCTCATCGACCCGGATCAGGCACTGGCCGACGCCACCGCCACCCGTAACCCCTTCGACATCACCGTCGCCCAGGTTTACGCGGAGTACCAGCGTCGACTGCGTCAGTCCAACGCCGTCGACTTCGATGACCTCATCGGTGAAGTGGTGTATATCCTCCGCCACCACCCGGAGGTCACCGACCACTACCGACGTCGCTTCCGCCACGTCCTCATCGATGAGTACCAGGACACCAACCACGCCCAGTACATGCTCGTCTCCACCCTGGTCGGTACGGGCCCGGAGGCCCCCGAGCTGTGCGTGGTCGGCGATTCCGACCAGTCCATCTACGCCTTCCGCGGCGCCACCATCCGCAACATCGAGGAATTCGAACGGGACTACCCGCAGGCCGGCACGGTTCTGCTGGAGCAGAACTACCGCTCGACACAGAACATTCTCAGCGCGGCCAACGCGGTGATCTCCCGCAACGACGGACGGCGTGAGAAGAAGCTGTGGACAGCCCATGGCACCGGCGACCCCCTCGTCGGCTACGTCGCCGACAACGAGCATGACGAGGCGCGTTTCATCGCCACCGAGATCGACGCCCTCGGGGACCGGGGGCGTTCCTACTCCGACATCGCCGTGATGTACCGCACCAACAACGCCTCCCGCGCGCTGGAGGACGTGTTCATCCGCGCCGGCATTCCCTATAAGGTCGTCGGCGGCACCCGCTTCTACGAGCGTCGTGAGATCCGCGATGTCCTGGCCTACCTGCGTGTTCTGGATAACCCGGAGGACACCGTCAGCCTTCGGCGCATCATCAACACCCCGCGCCGCGGTATCGGCGATCGCGCGCAGGCCTTCATCAATCTGCACGCCGCGAACAACTCCGTTGGCTTCAACGCCGCGCTCGGCGACGCCGCCCTGGACAAGGTGGAGCTGCTGGGCGCGCGCGGACGCAACGCGGTGATCAAGTTCGTGGAGATGATGGACAGGCTGCGCGCCGCGATGCCGGAGCTGACCGACGATTCCACCGGCCTGCCCGACCTGGGCGAACTGGTCTCCCGGATCCTCGATGTCACCGGCTACCGGGCTGAACTGGAGGCCTCCAACGACCCGCAGGACGGCGCGCGCCTGGATAACCTCAACGAGCTGGTCTCCGTCGCCAGGGAGTTCACTTCTGAGGCCGCCAACCAGATCGCCTACGCGGAACCGGACAGGCTCGACGAAGGGGAGGTCGCCCCGGGTAGTCTCCAGGCCTTCCTTGAACGGGTTTCGCTGGTCGCCGACGCAGACCAGATCCCAGACGACGAACAGGGCGTGGTCACCCTGATGACCCTGCACACCGCCAAGGGGCTGGAGTTCCCGGTTGTCTTCCTCACCGGCTGGGAGGATGGTCAGTTCCCGCACCTGCGAGCCCTGGGGGACCCGAAGGAGCTCGCCGAGGAACGCCGTCTGGCCTATGTGGGTATCACCCGGGCCCGGGAACGCCTCTACCTCACCCGGGCGATGCTGCGCTCCTCCTGGGGCAACCCACTGACCAACCCGCCCAGCCGGTTCCTCGCCGAGATCCCGGAGGACCTCATCCACTGGCGTCGCGAGGAACCGGCCACCGCGCGCTCCCTCAGGGGCGGTGCCCGGCGCACCGGGTGGGCAGGGCGTACCGAAAAGCCGGGGCGGAGCATTCCCACCCGGGCGCAGAACAGTAATCTTCAGCTGGCAGTGGGGGACCGGGTCAACCATGCGAAGTACGGTCTGGGCACGGTTCTCTCCTCGGACGGTTCCGGAGCTCGGGCCACCGTGACGATCGACTTCGGTTCCTCCGGCAAGGTGCGCCTGATGCTCATCGGGGGAGTCCCGATGGAGAAGCTCTAGGCTGCCTACCATTGTGAGGTGGCGCACAGGTCGACCTTCGCCGCCTTCACATTGGTTCCGGGTCAATTGACTGAGAAAGGGGCCCGACCTTCACGGTCGGGCCCCTTTCTTGACGGGGAAGGTAAGCGCGTGGGCTAGCCGATGTGGATGCCGTGCTGGGCGAACCACGGGATCGGGTCGACGGCACCGCTGCCGGAGGGGTGGATCTCGAAGTGCAGGTGGGAGCCGGTGGAGAAGCCCCGGTTTCCCATCCCCGCGATCTGCTGCCCGGCGTGGACGCGCTCGCCCACCTGGACGCCGAGGGTCTCCATGTGCCCGTAGACGGAGATGGCGCCGTCATCGTGCTGGACGCGGATCCACTGGCCGTAGCCGGAGGCCGGGCCGGAGTCGATGACGGTGCCGTCCATGATGGCGTAGATCGGGGTGCCGACGGCGTTGGCGATGTCGATGCCGGCGTGCAGGGCGCCCCAGCGCATGCCGTAGCCGGAGGTGAAGGCTCCTTCGGCGGGCTTGGCGACGGACGCGCCACGCTGGGCCTGGTCAACCTGCATGCGGTCGATGTGGGCGTTATAGGCCTTGCCCAGCTGGGCGCCGAGGTTCTCGACCGGCTTGAATTCTGCGATGGGCAGGATCTGCGGGATGAACTCGGAGGAGCCTGCGGGCATCAGTGAGGCATTGCTGGCGAGCTCGATGTCGATGGACGGGGCCTGGGAAGAGGCCTCCTGCGGATCCGCCTGGAACGCGGCGGCGGCTGCGCCGCCGACCCCCGCGGTCGACACGGCTCCAGTGGCCACAGCTACGAGGGCTACACGGCCCTTTGTGGTCTGTGAGGCGGAGAACTTACGGTGCCTGCCGCCGGCCGGCCGCTGAGCCTTGATGAGCATCTGCCTTCTTCCGTCGTGCTTTCGTCGGTTCGGTTCCTGCGTCGCTGAGCGAGATTGTGACCTTACCGTTACTTCCGAAGGGTAACAGTAGCGTCTCATTTTCCCGCTGGCAACCTTTAGCGCCGACAGAGTTCGATCGTCTCTGATTTCGCAAATGTTACAAGGGGGCCAAAGCGG
>CAZTIZ010000057.1:0-13619 GCA_964613845.1 uncultured Corynebacterium sp. | reverse complement strand
CTTAGGGGCCATGCTCGTCTACGAGGCCTCCCGTGACCTGGCGGTCGAGTACTTCGACTGCCGCACGCCCGTCGCCGTGGCGGAGGGTACCCGCCTGCAGGATCCGCCGATCATCGTGCCCGTGATCCGGGCTGGTCTGGGCATGATCGACCCGGCGCTGTCGATGATCCCGGACGCGCAGGTCGGTTTCATCGGTCTGGCCCGGGACGAGGAGACCCACGAGCCGGTGCCCTACCTGGAGGCCCTGCCGGAGGATCTGGGCGGGCGCACCGTCTTCATCGTCGACCCGATGCTGGCCACCGGCGGTTCCCTGCTGCACGCCGTGCGGCTGCTGGCCGCCCGTGGGGCCACGGACATCACCGCGATCTGCATGGTCTCGGCACAGCCGGGCGTGGATGCGCTCGCCGACTCCGGCCTGCCCGTGCGGCTGATCACCGCCTGCATTGACCCGGGTCTCGACGAGGACGCCTACATCGTCCCCGGTCTCGGTGACGCCGGGGACCGGCTCTACGGGCCGCGCAATATCGATCTGTGAGTGTGACCGACGCCCCGGCCCTGCCCAATACAGTGGGCGGTATCCTCCCACTGCGCTGGGCATCGTGGGGTCATGCGACGCAGACTGGAGTGGGGGCACTGGGCCAGTTACGGCCACTGCCTGGGGGAGAACCTGCGGCAGCTGCGCACGATGCGGGGCCTGAGCCAGGACCGCCTGGCGGAGCTGGCCGGGGTCTCGCGCAATCAGATCAGCAACATCGAACGCAACGAGAACTCCTCCCGTCGCTCGGCTGACCCGGTGCTGTCGACCCTGTACAAGCTGGCCCGGGCCCTGCATGTTCCGCCGGCGGCGCTGCTGCCCGCCAGTGACCAGCTCGTCGATGAGATCTGCCCGGCCGAGGGGCCGGGCGTGGACGTCCGCTGGCCCGCCCACCCGGAGGACACCATGGCCTTCGACGCCCACCACCTCTACAACGCCTCCCCGGAGGACCGGCCCCGCTTCCGTCGTTCCCCGGCGCATGAGATCGAGGTCCCGGTCCTGCCCCAGCGGCGGTCCGGCGACGGTGCCTTGGCGCCGGGGACGGGTGGGGCGGTGGCCGAGCAGGGTGAATGACTGAACCGCACGGTCTAGTTGTAGACTCGGGGGAAGTTCCCACCCAGGGGCCGAAAGGACGGATCTGCATGGGCATCGCCACCCGCGTCGACCAGTGGCTGCACACCCACCGCGAGAAGGTGGTGGGCTGGCGCCGTCACATCCACGCCAATCCCGAACTGTCGAACATGGAATACGCCACGACGGACTTCCTGGAACAGGTGCTGCGCGAGCACGGCCTGGTTCCGGTGCGCTTCCCCGGCACCGGCCTCATGGTCGACATCGGCCCCGCCAGCAACCGTCGCATCGCCTTCCGGGCGGACATCGATGCCCTGCCGATCACCGAGGTCACCGGCCTGGACTTCTCCTCCACGGTCCCCGGTGTGGCGCATGCCTGCGGCCATGACGTCCACACCACCGTGGCCCTGGCCACCGCCTGCGCCCTGCACGAATGCGGCGTCGAGCGGGGCGTGCGGGTGATCTTCCAACCCGCCGAGGAGGTCATGGACGGCGGTGCCAGCCAGGTCATCACCTGGGGCGGGCTGGAGGGTGTCGGTTCCATCTTCGCCGTCCACGTCGAACCGAAGTTACGCGTCGGGAACATCGGGGTACGCACCGGGCCGATCACCTCCGCCAGCGACATCATCAAACTCACCGTGCTCGGCCCCGGCGGCCACTCCTCCCGCCCACACCTGAGCGCGGACGTCGTCTACGCCCTGGGCAAGATCATCACCGAGCTGCCGGGCCTGTTGTCCCGCCGGGTGGATCCGCGCACCGGCACGGTGCTCGTCTTCGGCTCGGTCAACGCCGGCTACGCGCCCAACGCCATTCCGGAGTCCGGCACGGTCATGGGCACGCTGCGCACCGCGGACATCAGCATCTGGCGCACCGTCCAGCCGCTGATCGAGGAACTCATCGCCCAGGTACTCGCCCCCACCGGCTGCACCCACCAGCTCGACTACACCCGTGGCGTGCCACCGGTGGTCAACGACGATGTCGCCACCGCCCTACTGGCCGGTGCCGGCCGGGCCGTCGACCCGCAGGCCATCGTTGAGGCACCGCAGTCCTCCGGTGGGGAGGACTTCTCCTGGTACCTCGAACACGTACCGGGATCCATGGCGCGGCTGGGCAGCTGGTCGGGCGAGGGCGACACCCAGGACCTGCACCAGGGCGACCTGATCATCGACGAACGCGCCATCGGCGTCGGCGTCCGGCTCTTCGCCTCACTCATCGACGAGTACGGCACAGAAGACACCGGCGGCTTTCTTTCCTAAACGCTAGGCTCGGATGGTAGCATCACCTGCCCCAATCGAGAGTTTTCAGCGCGAAGGAGAATCTGTGGCTCAACGGATCGTCATCATCGGAGGTGGACCAGCGGGCTATGAAGCCGCGCTGGCCGGAGCGAAGTACGGGGCGGAGGTCACGCTCATCGAGGACCAGGGCCCCGGTGGCTCCAGTGTCCTGTTCGACTCCGTCCCCTCCAAGTCCTTCATCGCGGGCACCGGCATCAAGACCGACCTGCGGAGGGCCGATGACATGGGCCTCAACAGTCTCCTCGGTCGGGCACGCATCCACATCAGTGCCCTCAACGAGCGCGTCCGCCAACTCGCCGGCGAACAGTCCGCCGACATCCAGCAGCAGCTCGAACGCGCCGGGGTGCGCATCATCCACGGCCGGGGGCACTTCACCGAGAACCAGCGGCACCAGGTCCGTCACATGGTCATCGCCACGCTGCCCGACGGCACCGAGGAGACCATCGAGAGCGACCTCGTCCTCATCGCCGCGGGCGCCACCCCCCGCATCCTGCCCGGCGCCGAGCCTGACGGAGAGCGCATCCTCACCTGGCAGCAGGTCTACAACCTCACCGAGCTGCCTGAGCACCTGGTGGTCGTCGGTTCCGGTGTCACCGGCGCGGAATTCGTCTCCGCTTTCGCCGAACTGGGCGTCAAGGTCACGATGGTCGCCTCCCGCGACCGCATCCTGCCCCACGACGACGCCGACGCCGCCGACGTGCTCGAGCAGGTCCTGGCCGAACGGGGCGTCTCCCTGGTCAAGCACGCCCGCGTCGACACCGTCACCCGCACCGATGACGGCGGGGTGCTGGTACGCACCGCCGACGGCCGCGAGATCAGTGGCTCCCACGCCCTGATGTCGATCGGTTCGATCCCCTCCACCGCCTCCCTCGGCCTGGACAACATCGGGGTCGAGACCACCGACTCCGGCCACATCAAGGTCGACCGGGTCTCCCGCACCAACATCGCCGGCATCTACGCCGCCGGTGACTGCACCGACCTGTTCCCCCTGGCCTCCGTCGCCGCCATGCAGGGGCGCCTGGCGATGTACCACGCCCTGGGCGAGGGCGTGAGCCCCATCCGCCTCAAGACCGTCGCCACCGCCGTGTTCACCCGCCCCGAGATCGCCGCCGTGGGCGTCACCCACGCCCAGGTCGACGGCGGTGAGGTCTCCGCCCGCGCCGTCGTCCTGCCCCTGCAGTCCAACCCGCGCGCCAAGATGCGCTCCCTGCGCTACGGCTTCGTCAAACTGTTCTGCCGACGCAACTCCGGCCTCGTCATCGGTGGCGTCGTCGTCGCACCCACGGCCTCCGAACTGATCCTGCCCATCGCCGTCGCGGTGACCAACAACCTCACCGTCCAGGACCTGGCCGACACCTTCGCGGTCTACCCCTCCCTGTCGGGTTCCATCACCGAGGCCGCACGGCGTCTCGTGGCTCACGACGACCTGGGGTGACCGTCTCATAGGACCGGTCGGCGGTGGCATCGAGATCCACCACCACCCGCTGACCCGCCCGGGGAAACGCCCGCTGCGGGCACCGCTCCCGCGGACACGTGGTGCACCCCGGCCCGATCGGCGTCGCCGAGGCGGGGGACAGGTCCAGGCCGCCCGCATAGACGAGCCGCTCCGCCTGCTCCAGATCACAGCCCAAGGTCACCGCGAACTCCTTCCGGGGTTGCCCGAAACCCCGCGCCTGCCCCGTCACCGTCCGAGCGATCCACAGGTAACTCCGCCCGTCCGGCATCACCGCCACCTGCCGCGTCACCCGACCAGGCGTCTCAAACGCCCGGTGGATGACCCACAGCGGGCAGGAACCACCCGAACGCGAGAAATGGAAACCCGTCGCCGACTGGCGCTTCGAGATATTGCCCGCCCGGTCGGTACGCACGAAGAAGAACGGCACCCCCCGCGCGCCGGGACGCTGCAGCGTGGACAGGCGGTGGCAGGTGGTCTCGAAACCGGTGCCGAAGTGCGCGGCGATGCGGTCGATATCGTAGTGGGTCTGCTCAGCGGTCTCCAGGAAGATCCGGTAGGGCATCGTCACCGCGCCCGCGAAGTACTGCGCCAGTGCCAGCCGGGCGATATCGCGCGACTCCGTGGTGGGTAGATCGGCGGCCAGCCCGTCGATCAGTTCCCGGTGGGCGAACAACGCGTACTGCAGGGCGAGCTCGAAGCACATCTGCGCCTCGGTCAGCCCGGTGCGCAGGTGTAGTTCCCGACTCTCGGGGTGGAAGACCCGGCGGGGGCCGGTGGTGATCCTGCGGAAGCGGACGTCGACGCCGTGTTCCTCGTGGAGGACATGCGCCAGCCGGGTCAGGCGCAGCTGGGGTTCGCCGAGGCGGCCGGCCAGCTCCTCCCCGCGATTGTCGAGTTCGGGGATGTGGTTGTGGTTGTCGTAGAAGTAGTCTCGCACCAGCTCATAGGGGCTGGTATCCACCGGGGCGGGGGTGCGGTTGGCCAGCTCCAGGATGCCGGGGACCAGGTCGGGGTAGCGGGCGGCGAGGTCGGCGAGGGTCTCGGCCCCGGCGGCGGGGAAGAGATCGCGCAGTGCACCGACGGTGCGGGCGTCGTGCTCGGGGGAGAAGAAGGCCGGGTCGACGTTGAAGACGTTGGACAGTGCCAGCAGGACGGTGACGGTGAGGGGGCGCTGATCGTTCTCCAGCTGGTTGAGGTAGCTGGTGGACAGGTCCAGGCGGCGCGCCATCTCGACCTGGGTGAGGTTGCGTTCCCTGCGTAGCGTGCGGATCCGTCCCCCCGCGAAATGCTTCGTCACTGTGAACCCCTGGGGTGGAAAAGTGTTCTGAACTGGTTGTTCCACAAGTTTCGCAGACTTCGGCAAGGCATGACGCCACTTTACACACCCTTCACTGTGATCATGCACACATGTTGCGGGTTAGTGTGATCGGCAACGCGTCATCCGACGTCGACCGCCTGAGCAGGACCCCTGAGAAGGAGCTGACCGCCCGCCATGATCGACCACACCGTGCGCACGTACCCCTCCGCCGAGGAATTCCCCCACGAGGAACACCTCGCCCACCGGATCGCACGCGTCGCAGCCGACCCCGTCGAGGTCTCCGAACCGGTGAAGGAGATGATCATCAACCGGATCATCGATAACGCCGCCGTCTCCGCGGCTTCCGTGCTCCGCCGCCCCGTCACCGTCGCCCGTCGACAGGCGCAGGCCCACCCGGTGGGCTCCGGGGGTGCTGCGGTCTTTGGGCTACCGGGCAGCTTCTCCGCGGAGTGGGCCGCACTCGCCAACGGCACCGCCGTGCGTGAGCTCGACTTCCACGACACCTTCCTCGCCGCCGACTACTCCCACCCGGGCGATAACATCCCGCCGATCCTCGCCGCCGCGCAGCACGCGGGCAGCACCGGTCACGATCTCATCCGCGCCCTGGCCACCGGCTACGAGATCCAGGTCGACCTGGTCCGCGGCATCTGCCTCCACGAGCACAAGATCGACCACGTCGCCCACCTCGGTCCCTCCGTGGCGGCCGGGCTGGGCACCCTGCTCCGGCTCGACATCGACACGATCTACCAGGCCATCGGCCAGGCGCTGCACACCACCACCGCCACCCGACAGTCCCGCAAGGGGGAGATCTCCTCGTGGAAGGCGTTCGCACCCGCCTTCGCCGGCAAGATGGCCATCGAGGCCGTCGACCGGGCCATGCGCGGTGAGGGTGCCCCCGCCCCCATCTGGGAGGGCGAGGACGGGGTCATCGCCTGGCTGCTGTCGGGGCCGGGCCACGAGTACACCGTCCCACTGCCGGCCGAGGGTGAGCCCAAGTGCGGCATCCTGGACACCTACACCAAGGAGCACTCCGCGGAGTACCAGTCGCAGGCGCCGATCGACCTGGCCCGGCGGCTGCGCGGGCAGATCGAGGACACCAGCCGCATCGAGTCGATCGTGCTGCACACCAGCCATCACACCCACTACGTCATCGGCACGGGGTCGAACGACCCGCAGAAGTTCGACCCGAAGGCCTCGCGGGAGACCCTCGACCACTCCATCATGTACATTTTCGCGGTCGCCCTGGAGGACGGCACCTGGCATCACGAGCGCTCCTATGCGCCCGAGCGTGCCAACCGTCCCGAGACCATTGAGCTGTGGCACAGGATCTCCACCGTCGAGGACCCGGAGTGGACCCGCCGCTACCACTCCACCGACCCGAACGAGAAGGCCTTCGGGGCCCGTGCCGTGATCACCTTCGACGACGGCACCGTCCTGGAGGACGAGCTGGCCGTCGCCGACGCCCACCCGCTTGGCGCACGACCCTTCGCCCGCGAGCAGTACATCGAGAAGTTCCGCACCCTGGCCGAGGGCGTGGTCTCCCCGGCGGAGCAGGACCGTTTCCTCGCGGCAGCCGAGAATGTCGAGAACCTCACCGACCTGACCGAGCTCAACATCACCCTCGATGAGGACGTCCTGGCCCGCGCCCCGCAGACCCCGGCAGGACTGCTCGGATGAGCGGGCTGTTCTCCTCCACCCTCAGTCCGACCCAGCGGCGTCGTGCACTGCGTGAGGGGCTGGGTTCCGGCACCATCCAGCGCATGCCCGGGGCGTTCTCCCCGCTGGTGGCGCGCGCCATCGCCGCCGCCGGATTCGAGGGCGTGTACGTCTCCGGCGCGGTACTGGCCGCCGACCTGGCGCTGCCCGACATCGGCCTGACCACTCTCAGTGAGGTCGCCGGCCGGGCCCGTCAGATCGCCCGCAGCACGGATCTGCCGGTGCTCGTCGACGCCGACACCGGCTTCGGTGAACCGATGTCCGCCGCGCGTACCGTCTCGGAGCTGGAAGACGCCGGGGTGGCGGGTTGTCACCTGGAGGACCAGGTCAACCCGAAGCGCTGCGGTCACCTCGACGGCAAGGAGGTCGTGCCCACCAGTCTCATGCTGCGACGCATCACCGCGGCCGTCAACGAACGCCGCGACGACCAGTTCGTCATCTGTGCGCGTACCGACGCCGCCGGGGTCGAGGGCATCGACGCCGCCATCCAACGCGCCCGGGCCTATGCCGACGCCGGGGCGGACATGATCTTCACGGAGGCGCTGCACACCCCGGCGGACTTCGAGAAGTTCCGCGCGGCCGTCGATGTCCCGCTGCTGGCCAACATGACCGAGTTCGGTAAGACCGAACTGCTCTCGGCCGATCAGCTCCAGGAGCTGGGCTACAACGCCATGATCTTCCCGGTGACCACGCTGCGCATCGCGATGGGTCAGGTCGAGCGCGCTCTGCAGGACATCGCGCTCACCGGCACCCAGACCGGCTGGCTCGACCGGATGCAGCACCGCTCCCGTCTCTACGAACTGCTGCGCTACTCCGAGTACAACGCCTTCGACCAGGAGGTGTTCACCTACTCGGCGGACACCTACCAGCCCATCTTCGATTCCACCGACCACCGCTAGAAGGGGATGACCATCATGACCACCACCACCCAGACCAAGCAGGGACCTGAGATCCGCAAGGGCCTCTACGGGGTTGTCGCAGACTACACCGCCGTGTCCAAGGTCGTGCCGGAGACGAACTCCCTGACCTACCGGGGCTACCCGGTTCAGGAACTGTGCGAGCACTGCAGCTTCGAGGAGGTGGCCTACCTGCTGTGGAACGGAGAGCTGCCCGATGCGCAGCAGCTGGCGGAGTTCAACCGCCGGGGGCGGTCCTACCGTTCGCTCGATGCCGGACTGATCTCCCTGATCCATTCCCTGCCCACCGACTGCCACCCGATGGACGTCATGCGCACCGTCGTGTCCTATATGGGCACCAAGGATCCCGAGCACTTCACCCCGGACACCGACCACATCACCCACGTCGGGCACAACCTGCTCGCCCAGCTGCCCATGGCCCTGGCCATGGACATCCGTCGCCGACGGGGAGAGGACATCATCGCCCCCGACCCGGACAAGGGGGTCGCTGAGAACCTGCTGACCATGGTCTTCGGTACCGGGCCAGATTCCCCGGCCACCAACCCGGCGGACGTCCGTGCCTTCGAGAAATCGCTGATCCTCTACGCCGAGCACTCCTTCAACGCCTCGACCTTCACCGGCCGGGTGATCACCTCCACCCGCTCGGACGTGTACTCGGCCATCACCGGAGCCATCGGTGCGCTCAAGGGACCGCTGCACGGCGGCGCCAACGAGTTCGTCATGCACACCATGCTGGAGATCGACGAGCCCGCCCGGGCCGAGGAGTGGATGAACAACGCCCTCGACAACAGGAACGTCATCATGGGCTTCGGTCACCGCGTCTACAAGAGCGGTGATTCCCGGGTCCCGACCATGGAGGCCGAGTTCAAGAAGCTCGCCGAACACCATGACGGCGGGAAGTGGGTGGAGATGTACGACACCATGGCGGCGGTCATGGACCGGCGCACCGGCATCAAGCCGAACCTGGATTTCCCCGCCGGACCGGCCTATCACCTGCTGGGCTTCCCGGTGGACTTCTTCACCCCGCTGTTCGTCATCGCCCGGGTCACGGGCTGGGCGGCGCACATCGTGGAACAGTACGGGGACAACTCCCTGATCCGCCCCCTGTCCGCCTACAGCGGCGTGGGGCAGCGCTCGGTTCCGGCGCAGCGTTAGCACGTGGTCGGGAGGCCGGCGGGGCCCCGGGGCGGGCCTGGCCGGGTGGAACAGGACACCTCCCGCGTCCTCCCGCCCCGTCCTCGGTGGGGTGATCCGGCCTGCATTAGGGTGGGCGGGAGATGCGCCTCACAGTCCTGCACCCCTGGAAAGGATCATTCACGTGGACACCCCCACTTTGCCCGCCTTCACGAAGGTTCTCGTCGCCAACCGGGGCGAGATCGCGGTACGCGCGTTTCGCGCGGCCTTTGAAACCGGTGCGGCCACCGTCGCCGTGTATCCGAAGGAGGACCGTAACTCCTTCCACCGTTCCTTCGCCTCCGAGGCTGTGCGCATCGGAGTGGAGGGATCACCGGTCAAGGCCTACCTCAACATCGACGAGATCATCCGGGCGGCGAAGAAAACCGGGGCTGACGCGGTGTACCCGGGCTACGGGTTCCTGTCGGAGAACGCGGAGCTGGCACGGCGGTGTGCCGAGGCCGGTCTCACGTTCATCGGGCCGTCCCCGCAGACACTGGACCTGACCGGGGACAAGTCAGCGGCGGTGGCCGCCGCGGCACGGGCCGGCCTGCCGGTGCTGCAGGACTCGGAACCCAGCGAGGACGTCGACACGCTGGTCGAGAGTGCCGCCGAATTCACCTTCCCGATCTTCGTCAAGGCGGTCGCCGGTGGTGGTGGGCGCGGGATGCGTTTCGTCGAGAAGCGGGAGGACCTGCCGCGCCTGGCAGCGGAAGCCTCCCGGGAGGCCGCCGCAGCCTTCGGCGACGGGCACGTCTACCTGGAGACCGCGGTGCTCAACCCGCAGCACATCGAGGTCCAGATCCTGGGCGACCGGGACGGCAACGTCGTGCATCTCTACGAGCGTGACTGCTCCCTCCAGCGTCGTCACCAGAAGGTCGTGGAGATCGCCCCGGCCCAGCACCTGGCACCGGAGCTTCGCGACCGGATCTGCGCGGATGCGGTGACATTCTGCGAGTCCATCGGCTACTACGGAGCAGGCACCGTGGAGTTTCTCGTCGATGAGGCCGGAAACCACGTCTTCATCGAGATGAACCCGCGCATCCAGGTCGAACACACCGTCACCGAGGAGATCACCTCGGTGGATCTGGTCAAGGCCCAGCTGCACCTGGCCGCGGGCGCGAGCCTGGCGGATCTGGGGTTGAGTCAGGAGTCGATCACGGTCACCGGGGCGGCCCTGCAGTGCCGAATCACCACCGAGGATCCCCACAACGGATTCCGGCCTGATTCAGGCGTGATCACCAGCTACCGCTCCCCGGGCGGCGCGGGTGTGCGTCTCGACGGCAGCGTGTCCGTCGGCACGGAGGTCACCCCGAACTTCGATTCCCTACTGGTCAAGATGACCTGTCGGGGAGCGGACTTCGAGACCGCCGTCTCCCGTTCCCAGCGGGCGCTCAATGAGTTCACCATCGGTGGCCTGTCGACCAACGTCGGTTTCCTGCGCGCCCTGCTGCGCGAGGATGATTTCCAGCATGAGCGGATCTCCACCAGCTTCATCGCCGACCACATGCACCTGTTGGCCGCCCCACCGGCCGATGACGAGGCCGGCCGTATCCTCGACTACCTCGCCGATGTGACCGTCAACCGGCCCAACGGCAGACGACCCACCGATGTGCGTCCGGCCGACAAGCTGCCGACGCTCGTCGACGGACCCCTCCCGCGTGGTTCGCGCGATCTACTGCGTGATCTGGGGCCCACGGAGTTCGCCCGGCATCTGCGGCGCCAGTCGGCCCTGGCGGTCACCGACACCACCTTCCGGGATGCCCACCAATCGCTGCTGGCCACCCGGGTGCGTTCCTCAGCGCTGGTGGCCGCAGCCAGGCACGTGGGCCGGTTGACCCCGAACCTGCTCTCGGTGGAGGCATGGGGCGGGGCGACCTATGACGTGGCGATGCGGTTCCTGCACGAGGACCCGTGGCAGCGGCTCGACGCCCTGCGCACCGCCATGCCGAACGTGAACATCCAGATGCTGCTGCGTGGACGCAACACCGTCGGATACACCCCGTACCCGGATTCCGTGGCGCACGCGTTCGTGCAGGAGGCGGCACGTTCGGGTGTGGACATCTTCCGCATCTTCGACGCCCTCAACGACGTCTCCCAGATGCGACCGGCCATCGATGCGGTACTCGAGACCGGCACCACCGTCGCCGAGGTCGCCATGGCCTACTCCGGCAACCTGCTGGACCCGAACGAGAACATCTACACCCTGGACTACTACCTGCAATTGGCCGAACGGATCGTCGAGTCCGGCGCACACATCCTGGCGATCAAGGACATGGCGGGTCTGCTGCGCCCGCAGGCCGCGGCCCGGCTGGTCACCGCCCTGCGCCGGGAGTTCGACCTGCCGGTGCATGTCCACACCCACGACACCGCGGGCGGCCAGCTGGCCACCTACCTGGCCGCCGCCCAGGCCGGGGCCGACGCCGTCGATGGGGCGTCCGCACCGCTGTCGGGCACGACCTCGCAGCCCTCACTGTCGGCGATCGTGGCCGCATTCGCGGACACGGACCGCGACACCGGACTGTCCCTGGCCGCCGTCTCCGATCTGGAGCCCTACTGGGAGGCCGTCCGTGAACTGTACGCCCCCTTCGAGGCCGGAGTGCCGGGGCCGACGGGGCGGGTCTACCACCACGAGATCCCCGGTGGGCAGCTGTCTAACCTGCGCGCGCAGGCGAAGGCGCTGGGGCTGGCCGACCGCTTCGAGTTGATCGAGGATTCCTATGCGGCGGTCAATGAGATGCTGGGCCGACCCACGAAGGTCACGCCCTCCTCGAAGGTGGTGGGGGATCTGGCCCTGCACCTGGTGGGGGCAGGTGTGGACCCGGCCGACTTTGCCGCCGACCCGCAGCGGCATGACATCCCCGATTCGGTGATCGGGTTCCTGCGCGGCGAGCTGGGCACCCCGCCCGGCGGCTGGCCGGAACTGCGCGACAAGGCCCTGGCCGGTCGTGCCGAGAGCAGCCCGGCCGTGGCCGAGATCCCGGCCAGGGAGGCCGAGAACCTGCGTTCCACCGACCGGCAGCAGCGGCGTGCCGCACTGGACCGGCTGTTGTTCCCCCGGCAGGCCGAGGAGTTCCTCGAACACCGTCGTCGCTTCGGCAACACCGACGCCCTGGATGACCGGGTGTTCTTCTACGGGCTGAAGGAGGGGGAGGAGAACGTCATCCGCTTCGCCTCCGGTGACAACTCGGCTGACATTCCGCCGATGGTGGTGCGTCTGGACGCCGTGGGCGAGCCCGACGACAAGGGCATGCGCCGGGTGGTGTGCAACGTCAACGGCCAGATCCGTCCCCTGCAGGTGCGTGACCGGGCGGTAGAGTCGGTCACCGCGGCCGCCGAGAAGGCAGATCCGAACCGGGCCGGACACGTCGCCGCCCCGTTCGCCGGTGTGGTCACCGTCAACGTGGGGGAGGGCGCGGAAGTTTCCGCCGGTGATCCGGTGGCGGTGATCGAGGCGATGAAGATGGAGGCGACGATCACCGCCCCGGTGGACGGTGTGGTCGAGCGCATCGTGCTGCACCAGCCCGCCAAGGTCGAGGGCGGGGATCTGCTGGTCGTGGTCAGGGGCTGACTGACTCCCCGGGGCCCCGGAAAGGTGAAGGCCCCGCCTGGGGGCGAGGCCTTCATCAGGGGTGCGCTAGTTGATCTCGAGCAGCACAGCGCCCTTGGTCACGCTGGCCCCGGCCGCAACGGCCAGCCCGGACACGGTGCCGGACCGGTGGGCCTTGACCGGGTTCTCCATCTTCATGGCCTCCAGGACCACGATGGTCTCGCCCTCGGTGACCTCCTGGCCATCGGTGACGTTGATCTTGATGACGGTGCCCTGCATCGGCGCGGTCACCGAGTTGCCGGAGGCGGCTGCTGCGCCACCGGAGGAACGACGCTTCTTGGCCTTCTTCTTCGGGGCGGCGCCACCGAGTGCGAGGTTGCCCGGGAGAGCGACCTCGACACGACGGCCGTCGACCTCGACGACGAACTTGTTCGTCGGCTCGGCCTCATCGGCCTCGACCTCGGCCTCGTCGACGTAGGGCTCGATCGGGTTATCCCACTCCTCCTCGATCCACTTGGTGTAGATCTCGAAGCCGTTCTCGTCACCGACGAAGGCGGGGTTCTCCACGATGTGGCTGTGGAAGGGAATGACGGTGGGCATGCCCTCGACGACGAATTCTGCCAGGGCGCGACTGGAGCGTGCCAGCGCCTCAGCCCGGTCCTCACCGTGGACGATCAGCTTGCTGAGCATGGAGTCGAACTGGCCGCCGATGACGGAACCCTGGACGACGCCCGAGTCGACGCGCACACCCGGGCCGGAGGGCTCTGAGTAGGCGGTGACGGTGCCCGGGGTCGGCATGAAGTTGTTCCCGGCGTCCTCGCCGTTGATGCGGAACTCGAAGGCGTGGCCACGCGGGGTCGGGTCCTCGGTGAAGCGCAGCTTCTGGCCCTCAGCGATGCGGAACTGCTCGCGGACCAGGTCGATGCCGGTGGTGACCTCGGTGATGGGGTGCTCGACCTGGAGGCGGGTGTTGACCTCCAGGAAGGAGATCAGGCCGTCAGCCCCGACCAGGTACTCCACGGTTCCCGCGCCGTAGTAGCCGGCCTCGCGGCAGATCTCCTTGGCGGACTCGTGGATCTCGGTGCGCTG
>CAZTIZ010000056.1:10672-14278 GCA_964613845.1 uncultured Corynebacterium sp. | reverse complement strand
ATGTCCAGCCTGCTCCCCGTGCACGCCGCCGAACACATCGAGAACGGCCTGACGGAGTACCTGACCACCAGCTTCTCGCTGGCCGACGACATCACGGCCGGACGGCTGGCGGAGTTCCTCACCGACCCGGAGTCGGGGATGTTCCACGGCCCCTACGTGCGCACCCGCCTGCCCTACGCCCCAGCCAAGGGTTGGGAAGGCGTGCTGGAGTGGCTGCCGGAGAACTTCGTGCCCTACCGCCACCAGGCGCAGGCGTTCGAGAGGTTGGCGTCGATACGCGACGGAGCGGCGCGCCGCCCCGATCCCACCCTGGTGATCACGGGCACCGGCTCGGGTAAGACGGAGTCCTTCCTCTACCCCGTGCTGGACCACTGCCGCCGGTCGAAGGAACGGGGCATCAAGGCGCTGCTGCTCTACCCCATGAACGCGCTGGCCAATGACCAGGCCGGGCGCCTGGCATCGTTCATCACCTCCCACCCCGAGCTCAAGGGCGTGACCGCGGGCATCTACACCGGCGAGCAGTCCGGAACCTCGGCGACGACGGTGACGCCGGATTCGCTCATCACCGACCGGCACCACATGCGGGCCAACCCGCCGGACATCCTGCTGACCAACTACAAGATGCTCGACCAGCTGCTCATCCGCGACGCCGACCGCGGCATCTGGGAGAAGTCCGCCACCACCCTGCAGTATCTGGTGCTCGACGAGTTCCACACCTACGACGGTGCCCAGGGCACCGACGTCGCCCTGCTGCTGCGCCGCCTCGGGCTCATGCTGCGCGACTGTCAGCCCGCCGGCTACCTCGACGGGCTGCCGCAGGCCCAGGATCGCCCACTAGGCCAGGTCACCCCGGTGGCCACCTCCGCCACGCTGGGCAGTGAGGGCGACGCCTCCGCGATGCTCGACTTCGCCCACACCATCTTCGGTGAGAAGCTCGACGCGGACGCCGTGGTCGGCGAGACCAAGCAGACCGTCGGCCAGTGGCAGCAGACCGTGGCCGGCCTGGTGGGCGTGCCCGGCAAGCGGACCTCCGCCCTGCCCGGGGCCTCCGAGGTCGCGGAGATCAACGCCGAGATCGCCCGGCTGGACGCTGCGGGAGGCAGCCACGAGGAGCACGTGCACGAGGTCTTCTGCCGCCGGGTCTATCACTGCGATCCGGCTGATCTGGAGGAAGCGGTCGCGGCCTATGCCGTGCACCCGCTGACCGAGGCCGTGCTCACCCACGCGGACAAGGCCCGCCCGTTGGCCAAACACAGCCCGGCGGACGGGCCGAGCCTGGTGGAGGAGATCCTCGACCAGCAGACCCGGCGCCTGCCGCAGGACGGTGCCGCCGAGTTCATGGCCCACACCCTGACCGAGATGGCATACCTGCGCGCCGAGTTCGGCCGGCTGCGCGGCGGTTGGGAGGGCAAGAAGCTGCCCGGCGTGGAGACCCACCTGTGGGTGCGCGAGCTCTCCCGCATCGACCGGGTGGTCTCCTCAGCCGCCGTGGACGCCATGTTCCGCTGGTCCGATAACGGGTCCACCGAGGATGCCCCGGACACCGAATCCTGGCTGCCCGCCTGCTACTGCCGTAACTGCGGGCGCTCCGGGTGGATGATCGCCCTGCAGCCCGGCGACGACGCCCCCGAGATCAACCCGCAGACCATCCGCCGCGGCTCGATGTCCGCGGCCAAGCGCCAGCGCCCGCTCATCGACGCCACCTTCGAGCTCCGCACCGGCACCGGCGAATTCGGCCGCAGCAGCGACGGCGACAGCCGGGTGCTGTGGCTGGACATGCGACTGCCGGCGCTGGCCCCCACCCAGCCGACCGAGGAGGCCCTGGAGAGCGGCCTGGTGGTGCCCGTGCTCACCTACGCCGGGGAGAACCAGGACGAGCTCGCCGAGGCCGAGACCTGCCCCTCCTGCGGCGAGGGCGACGCCATCCGCTACCTGGGATCCTCGGTGGCCACGCTGCTGTCGGTGGCGCTGTCCAACCTCTTCGGCCTCGACGGGTTGGATGACGGGGAGAAGAAGACCCTGGTGTTCACCGACTCGGTGCAGGACGCCGCCCACCGCGCCGGCTTCGTGCAGTCCCGGGCGCGCAGCTTCGCCCTGCGTACCCTGCTGCGCCAGGCCGTGGGCGAGGACACCGTCACCCTCGCCGCGCTGCCGGGCCGGCTCATGGAATCGGCGGAGAACAATCCCCGCGCCCGCTACGAACTGCTGCCCCCGCAGATCGCCGACTACCCCGACTACCGCCCCTACTGGGCACCGGAGGCCCCCGCCGGGCAACGCCGCCGGGCCGCCGGGAAGGTGGCCGCCCGCCTGGCGCTGGACGTGGCCCTGGAGTTCGGCGACCGCGCCGACCTGGCCCGCTCCCTGGTCTCCACCGGCACGCTGACCACCGGGGTGGACGTGGAGGACGCCGTGCTCGCGGCCGCCGCCGATGCCGCCCTGACCGGCGTCACCCTGCCCATGGACGGGACGGACGCCCTGGCCTGGGCCTGGGGTGTGGTCGAGGCGGTGCGCATCCACGGCGGTATCTCCCACCCGTGGTTCAGCGCGTACCTGCACGACGACTGCAACGCCTACCACCTGAACAAACGTTCCTCCCTCGCCCAGGGCATGCCGGGATTCCCCCGGGGCGGCGCCCCCGCCTTCCCCCGCGCCGGCAAGGTGCTCAACCGCTCCGCGAAGACCGTCGACTCGGCCATGCCCACCGCCAGCCCCCGCGGCACCTACGCCCGGTGGACCGCCCGCGCCCTGGGCGTGACCACCCACGACGCCGCCACGGCCGTCACCGCCCTGATGAAGGAGCTGGCCCGGCGCGACGTGTTCGGCGCGGTGGACACCAGTACCGGTGCCACGATCTATCACCTGCGCCCGGAGCACATCGTCGTGGCCGCCGAGCAGCAGCCGCAGACACTCGAGTGCGGGGTGTGCCGCTCCCGGCTCGGGGTGCCCGCGCACGTGCGCGCGGTGCTCACCGGTGCCCCCTGTCTGCACACCGGTTGCCTGGGTTCCTATGAGGTGGTGGGCATCGACGCCAACTACTACCGCAGCCTCTACTCCGCCCGGAACACCCGCACCGTGGTCGCCCGGGAACACACCGGCCTGTTGGACAAGGAGGTGCGCCTGCGCACCGAGGAGCAGTTCAAGGCCGCCCACACTGATGTTCCTGACGCCCCCAACGTGCTGGTGGCCACCCCGACCCTGGAGATGGGCATCGACATCGGCGACCTGTCCACCGTCATGCTCGCCTCCCTGCCGCGCACGGTGGCCAGCTACGTCCAGCGCGTCGGCCGCGCCGGGCGACTGACCGGCAACTCCCTCATCGTGGCCCTCATCCGCGGCCGGGGCATGGCCCTGCCCGCGCTGGAGAAGCCGTTGGGCACCATCTCCGGTTCGGTCAACGCCCCGGTGGCGTTTCTCTCCGCCCAGGAGATCCTCCACCGGCAGTTCACCGCCTTCCTGCTCGACCGCACCCGGCTCGGCGAGCACATGCAGCCGCCCGGTGATGCCCGCGACGTCTTCCTCGATTCCCCCTCCCGGCGCACGGTGACGGATGTGCTGGTGGCGGTGGTGGAGGCGGGCGTCGACAGTCAGCTTGAAAAGTTCTGTGCC
>CAZTIZ010000056.1:2030-10572 GCA_964613845.1 uncultured Corynebacterium sp. | reverse complement strand
GCTGGTGGCGGTGGTGGAGGCGGGCGTCGACAGTCAGCTTGAAAAGTTCTGTGCCACCCTGTCCGGGCACACCGGCGAGGATGCGCTGGCGGAGTTGTACGAATGGGCGCGTGGCGCTGGTGCGCGCAGCCTTCTCGGGGACATCACCACCGCCCGGCAACGGTGGAACTCGCTGGAGAAGGAACTGCTGGGCAAGCAGGCGGTGCTGGAGGAACGCGACCGGAGCCTGGAGCGGCAGAAGAACGCGCCCGGCGCGGACGAGGACACCCTCGCGCAGGCGCGTTCCGTCCGGGCGGCGCTGCGGTTCATCCGTAAGCAGCTGGCCGATACCGTCAACGGCGAGTACTGGATTTCCGCGATGGAGCGTCACGGCCTGCTGCCCAACTTCACCCTGCTGGATGATGCGGTTGAGCTCCAGCTCTCCGTCTCCTACATGAAGCCGGGCACCCTCGAGTTCGACACCCACCGCTTCGACTACTCCCGCGGTATCTCCTCCGCCCTCTTCGAGCTGGCTCCCGGCGCGACCTTCTACGCCCAGGGCATCGCCGCCACCATCAACAGCGTCGAACTCGGCGCGGAAGGCTCCAGCGTGGAGAAGTGGCGGTTGTGCCCCTCCTGCTCCCACTCCCGCATCGAGGTGGTCGCCGAGGCGGTGCCCCAGCAGGCGCCGGGTGCCTGCCCGGACTGCGGGGACCCGCACTTCGCCGACCTCAACCAGGTCATTGACGTCGTGCAGATGAAAAAGGTCTTCGCCGAGGTGGAGCAGACCCGCGCCGCCATCAACGACCACCGCGATGACCGCTCCTCCGCCCGCTTCCACCAGACGCTGAGCGCCGTGGTCCCCCAGGGCGGGGCCGGCGAGGCCTGGTTCCTCGCGGGCTCGGGATTCGGCGTCGAGCACCTGCCGCAGGTCGAGCTCCGCTGGCTCAACCTGGGCAAGGGCCCCGGAGAGAAACGGATGATCGCCGCCCGTGAGTCCGAGGCCCCGCTGTTTCGGGTGTGCCGCCACTGCGGGCACGTCGATTCCGAGGCCGGCAGCAACCGCTGGCAGGACCACCGCCCATGGTGCCGACTGCGTACCGCCGCCCGGGAGGAGACGATCACCTTCGCCCTCGGCCGGACGCTGAGCACCCAGGGCGTGCGGCTGTTCCTGCCGCAGCTGCTCACCGTGGCCGACACCCTCACCGTCCCCAGCGTCATCGCGGCCATCAAACTCGGCTTCAAGGAGGTCCTCGGCGGGGACCCCACCCACCTGGACGTGGCCACCGTGCGCCTGGGCTCCGGCGACCATGCCTCCGACGCCCTGCTGCTCCACGACCAGGTGCCCGGCGGCACCGGTTACCTCACCCAGTTCACCCGGGTCGAGGACGTGCGCCGCCTGCTGGCCAGGGCCTACACCCGGGTGCGCGACTGCGCCTGCGCCCAGGATGACCGCCGCAGCTGCCCCGACTGCCTGCTGCCTTACGCCCCGCGCGGGCAGGAGGAGTCCACCTCCCGGGCCGCCGCCGAGGCCGCCCTGGCCAAGCTGCTCGCCGACGACCTGCACCCGGCCGAGGACATCGACCCGCTGGCCGAGCACTGGGCCGGCCGGGTCACCGTCACCCGGCCGAAGCTCAGCGGCCGCAGCCAGCTCGAGGCACTGTTTCTCAACCAGTTCCGCGAGTCGCTCGCCCGGCGCGACGTCACCCTGGACAAACGGGTGCGCGGCGGGCGCTCCGAGTGGACGTTCTCCTTCTCCGGGCAGCCGCACACCTGGCGGATGCGCGAGCAGGTCAACCTCGGCCACACCACACCGGACTTCTACCTGGACACCGACGACCCAGGTATCCGCGACATCGCCGTCTACCTCGACGGCGCGGCCTTCCACATCTCCCAGGCCCATGAACGGGTCCACGGCGACGTGGTCAAACGCAACCGGCTCTACGCCGAAAACATCCTGCCGTGGTCGATGACCTGGGCGGACGTCGAACGCCACCGGGCGGCAGGAACCCACGCCGTACCCACACCCCCGGAGTGGTTCAAGGAGCAGCTGCAGGGCCAGCTGGGGGCGGCGCTGAACCTGGAGAGCTCCCGCATGCAGGCGATGGTTCTCGACCCGTTCAGCCAACTGCTCGCCGTACTCGCCGATCCGGACCCTGAACAGTGGCAGAAGGTCGCTACCGCCACGTCCCTGCACGCGGTGGTGGGCACCCCGGAGCAGAAGGCCCGCTACCGGGGCGCTGTCGACGTCGCCCGGCAGGGCGATCAGCTGCACCTGCGCCTGGGCACCTCCGGGGACGGCATCGACGCAGCGGCCTGGAACCTCTTCCTCTCCCTGGCCAACCTCTTCTACCTCGACCGCGACAACGCCGTGGTGGGCACGGACCAGGCCACACCGGCCACCCCCGCCCAGGTCGACGTTCCGCAGGCGGCCGCGGATGGCCTTCCACCCGCCTGGCGGGAGGCGGTCGAGGACTTCGCGGACGACGCACTCGCCCACGGGGTGCTCGCGACGCTGGCCCGCGCCGGGGTGGACGCGCCCGATCTGGTGGGCGAGGAGATCGCCTCGGTGATGACCATCGCCGCCTGGCAGCAACGCCGTGTCCTGCTCGTCCACCCGGAGAACACCGGGCACATCGACGACGGCTCCTGGACGGTCCTCGACGCCGCCGGGGACCTCCCCGACCTCCTCGCCACCCTGGCCTCCCCCGGCGGGGACGCCTCCGTGGTGGAGGAGCACGTGGCGGCGCTCTCCCCCGACTGGCGGGAGCTCATCGACGATTTCTCCGACGACGAGCTCGCCCACGGTGCGCTCCGGGAGCTGGCCCGGGCGGGCGTGCGCCTGCCCGACCTCGCCGGGGAGGAGATCGCCTCGGTGATGACCATCGCCGCCTGGTCCGGGGAGAAACTGGCCGTGGTCTACCCCGGCGACGGGGACGCCGTGGCCGGTGCGCAGTGGACCCCGGTCGACGCCTCCCTCATCGCCGGCGGAGACATCCCCGCCAGCTTCGCCACCGTCACGGAAGGAAACTAGGACACCATGGCACAGCTGACCCTGCACAAGGGCTTCACCGTCCGGGACGGTCTGGAGAAGCCCATCATGGCCTTCATGCAGAAGCTCACGGCCGACCCGGCCAACCCCTCCCTGCACGTGGAACCGGTGCAGAGCAGCCGCGACAAGCGCGTGCGCACCGGAAGGGTGAACAAGCAGTACCGGGCGGTGATGTTCGAGCTGCAGAGCAGTACCGGGCAGCACTTCGTGCTCATCGACGTCCTCGACCACGATGACGCCTACGCCCTGGCCACCACCGTGCGCATGCGCTCCAACCCGGTCAGCGGCGTCACCCAGCTGGACTACGGCGCCGCGGGTTCCGGCGGGCAGGAGGGCCGGAGCGACGCGGAGATCGCCGCGGAGATCGAGTCCCGGGCCCGGCGGTTGGCCGCCGAGAAGATCGCGGCGGACCAGGCTCGACCCGGGGCGGAGCCTGCCCCGACACCGGTCCCCTCCCAACCGCCGGCTCCCGGGGAGGCGCTGCGCGCGGCGGGACTGGGCCCGGAGGACCTGGAGAACGAGCTGGGCATCTCCCCGACGGCCACCGGGGTGGTCTTCGCCGCCAGAGACGAGCGCGATCTCGAATCCCTGCTGGCCGACAGCCCCGCCTGGGAACTCGATGCCCTCCTGGCGCTGGTGTCCGGTTACAGCATCCCCGAGGTCCGCCACGACCTGGGGCTGAAGGAACCGGGGGGCGTCGATAAGCGGGAGGACACGGAGGAGGACACCGACGAGGAGCTGCTCGCGGGCCTGAGCACCCCGGCGGCGGCGATGGAGTTCGCCTACGCCGCCGACGAGGAGGCCCTGCGCGCGATCATCGACACCGGCGACTTCGACGCCTGGCGGGTCTTCGTCCACCCCAGCCAGAAGGCCGTCATCGACGCGAACTTCTCCGGCTCCGGGCGGGTCTTCGGCGGGGCGGGCACAGGCAAGACGGTGGTGGCCGTCCACCGGGCGAACGCGCTGGTCACCCGGCGCGGGCAGGACCCCGACCCGGGCCCGGACACCCCGCGGGTGCTGCTGACCACCTACACCCGGGCGCTGTCGGATTCGCTCAAGTCCCAGATGAACGTGCTCAACCCGCGCTTTCCGGAGGCCGCCACCCAGGGCGGGCCGGGGCTGTGGATCTCCGGCATCGACTCCCTGGTCCACCGGGTGCTGCACAATGCCCGGGATCATGAGATCACCGCCGCGCTGGGGCAGGTGCTCGGGGTGGACGCCACCTTCCGCCCCGGCCCCCTGGACAGCCGTGGGGAGAAGGAGAAGTGGGAGAATTCGCTCTCCCTGGCGGGCGTGGAACTGGCTCCGGAGAAGGCCAACCCGGAGTTCCTCTCCCAGGAGTATTCCACCGTGGTGCTGGCCGGCGGCATCACCGGCCAGGCCGAGTACCTCAAGGTGCCCCGGCCGGGGCGGGGGACCACGCTCAACCGTCGGGAGCGCAAGGCCGTGTGGAAGGTCATGGAGATCTTCCTCAAGAAGTGTGTCTCCGACGGTCGGATCACCTGGCCGATGATGGCCGTGCTCGCGGCCGGTGTCCTGGATGCCCGTGGTGGGGGTCGGCTGTTCGATCACGTGGTCATCGACGAGGCCCAGGACTTCCACGCCGGACACTGGCGCTTCCTACGGGCCTGTGTGCCTGAAGGCCCCAACGACATCTTCCTCGCGGAAGACTCCCACCAGCGCATCTACGGCCAACGGCTGGTGCTCAGCCGGTTCGGCATCTCCACCCGGGGACGTGCCTCCCGACGCCTGACCCTCAACTACCGCACCACCCGGCAGAACCTGGCCTACGCCGTGGCCATCCTCGCCGGTGAGCAGTGGCGTGATTCCGAGGACGAGGAGGACACCACCCTGGGGTACCGCTCCGCCCGCCGGGGCCCGGCGCCGATCATCGCGCATGCCCGGGACTCCTCCGAGGAGATCACCCTGGCGATCGACCAGATCCGGGAGTGGCTGGCCGAATCACCGGACGCCCACATCGGCGTGCTCACCCGGACCAACTTCCCGGTCAAGCAGATCGTCGCACAGCTGCGCGAGGAGGGGCTGGCGGCCGTGGAGACCCGCCAGGCCACCGCTGCCGCCGATGCGGACGTGTCCGTGATGACGATGCACAACGCCAAGGGCCTCGAATTCACCCACGTGGTGCTGCTCGGGGTGTCGGCGGCGGCGGTGCCGCAGCGCTACCAGCTGGCCGGACTCGGCGAGGCGGAGGCCGCCGATGTGCTCCAGCGCGAGCGGGCGCTGCTCTACGTCGCCGCGTCCCGTGCCCGCGATGCCCTGATGGTCACCCTCAGCGGCGAGCCTTCGGAGCTGCTGCCGGCTCAGTGAGCCGGGGTGCCCTCCGCCAGGCGGGTCAGTCGCTCCATGAGCTCGGCGAGGAAACGCTCGACGTCGACCCCCACGGCCACCCGGGTGGTCTTGACCGGGTCGTTGAGGCGGGTCTCGTCACCGATGGTCCGGCCGCGGGTCTCGCCCTCGGTGTCGACCTTCATGTTGATGTCGATGCAGGTCACCAGGGAGGGGTCGACGGCCACGGCCACGGCCAGCGGGTCATGCAGGCCACAGCCACCCAGGTGCGGGGCGGTCGTCTCGTAGGCCTTGATGTAGTAGTCGGTGGCCACGGCCAGGAAGTCGCCGCCGGTGGTGCCCAGGGCGCGCCAGCGGGCGGTCTCCGTGGTGGTGAGCAGGGTCTGGAGGGTGACGTCCAGGCCGATCATGGTGACATCGTGTGCCCGGCGGAACAGCAGGTCGGTGGCCTCCGGGTCCTGGTTGACGTTGGCTTCCGCCCAGGGGCGCACGTTGCCCGGCACCGTCAGCGCGCCACCCATCATGACGATGTGGGCGTGGCGTGCGAAGTGATCGTCGGCCTCGATGGCCGCGGCGATGGTGGTGGACGGGCCGGTGGGGACGATGACCAGGTCATCGCCGTACTTCTTCACGGACTCGACGAGGAACTCCACGGCGTCGCCGTCCTGGACCCGGGTGCCCGGCTCCGGCAGCTCGGCCTCGCCGATGCCGTTGACGCCGTGGATGAACTCGGAGATCTCCAGGACCTCGAAACCGTCCCGCTCCCGGGCGTGGGGGATGCCGGCGTAGACGGGGACGTCGGTGCGGTCGAACAGTTCGAGGATCGCCAGGGCGTTACGCACCCCGGTGTCCACGAGCACATTGCCGTAGGTGCCGGTCACACCGATGACCTCCAGCTCGGGGGAACCGAGCGCGTAGGCCAGGGCGAGGGCGTCGTCGATGCCGGTGTCGAGGTCGAGGATGATCTTCTTGGTCACGGTTTCTCCTTGGGGTGGGTCAGGTACCCCGGACAGTCTAACGGCCGCTCAGGCGCCGAGGATCCGGCGGACCTGGGCGACGTCGTTCTCGATCGCGGTGGTCAGCTCCTCGACCGAGTTGAACTTCACCATGTCCCGGATGTGGCCCACGAAGGACACGTCCGCGATATGGCCGTACAGGTCGGCCTCCCGGTCGAGCAGGAAGGACTCGACGCTGCGTGGTTCCGTCCCGAAGGTCGGGTTCACGCCCACCGAGATCGCCGCCGGGTAGGCCACGTCGCGTTCCATGTCGCCATCGATGGGACGGCCGTCCCGGATGGTGAACCAGCCGGCGTAGACACCGTCGACGGGCAGTGCCACCGAGTCCGGGAAGTACTGGTTGGCGGTCGGGTAGCCCAACTCACGCCCGCCCCGCCCCGCACCGTGCATGATCTCCCCGGTGACGGTGAAGTTGCGCCCCAGGGCCCAGGCGGCCTTCTCGACGTCGCCGGCCGCGAGGAAGTCCCGGATACTCGACGAACAGATCCGTAGATCCTGGTCGTAGAGCAGATCGACGATATGCACGTCGACGTCGTGCTCCCGCCCGAGCTCCACCATCGTCTCGGAGGTGCCCGCGGCGTTGTTGCCGAAGGTGAAGTTCTCCCCCACCACCACCGCGTTCGCCTTGAGGGCATCGAGCAGCAGCGTGGAGAAGTACTCCCCCGGTTCCAGTCCAGCCAGCTCATGCCGGAAGTCGAGTACCAGCACCGCGCTCACGCCCAGCTCCATCGCCAGCCGGATGCGCTGCTCCAGGGGGATGAGCAGGACCGGGCTGCGTTCCGGCAGGAACACCGCCAACGGGTGGGGGTCGAAGGTGACCATCACGCAGGGCAGACCCCGGGAGCGGGCATCACTGACCGCCTCCTCGATGAGCAGTCGGTGTCCGCGGTGCACCCCGTCGAACACACCGATCGTGACCACCGACGCGTCGAGGTCTGCGGGGACGTCGTCAATTCCGTGCCAAACAATCACTGCTACAGACTACGGCATACACTTCAGGCATGACTGATGCACTGGCCGGTTCAGGACTCGTGATCGTTGATAAGCCCGCAGGCATGACCTCACATGACGTGGTCTCCCGCCTGCGCCGATTCTTCGGCACCCGCAAGGTCGGGCATGCCGGCACCCTCGATCCCATGGCCACCGGGGTGCTGGTGGTGGGCCTCGAACGGGGCACCCGCTTCCTGGCCCACCTGGTGGCCACCACGAAGGCCTACGACGCGACGATCCGGCTCGGCTCCGCCACCGGCACCGATGACGCCGAGGGTGAACGGACCTGGGGCGCACCCGCCCACCTGCTCGACGACGCCGCCGTGGCCGCCGCCGTGGCGGACCTGAGCGGCGAGATCATGCAGCGGCCGGCCTCCGTCAGCGCCATCAAGATCGACGGCAGGCGCGCCCACGAACGCGTCCGAGAGGGCGAGGAGGTGGAGATCCCCGCCCGCCCGGTGACGGTGATGTCCTTCGAGATCCACTCGCTGAACCGGACCGGTGAGTTCCTCGACGTAGAGGTCTCCGTGAGCTGCTCATCCGGCACCTACATCCGTTCCCTGGCCCGTGACCTGGGCGAAGCCCTCGGCGTCGGCGGGCACCTGACCGCACTACGACGCACCGAGGTCGGCCCCTTCCGCCTGTCGGACGCGGTGGAACTGGCCTCGCTGGAGAATGACCCCCGGCTCTCCCTCTCCCTGGATGAATCACTCACCCGTTCCTACCCGGTGCTGGAGGTCACCGCGGAGGAGGGCGCCGCCCTGGCCATGGGCAAGTGGCTCGAACCGCGGGGGTTGGAGGGCGTGCACGCCGCCGTTGACCCGGACGGCCGGGCCGTGGCCCTGATCCAGGAGAAGGGCAGACGTCTGGCCACCGTCTTCGTCGCCCGGCCCTCCACCCTGTAGGGGGCAGGGTGGGTTGTCGGGGTAGGTTGGGGCGGATTGCGCCGCACCGCGGGAGGGGTTGCCCGAAAGGATTTGCCCGAATTCAGCCCGCTCCAGGCCTACGTTGCCCGAAAGGGCTCGTCCTTTCGGGCAACCCCTTTCGGGCAACGTGGTAGCGACCGCACCAGGGCCCCACGCCCCAGCACCACAATCCCCAGCCCGACCAGCTCAGAGCACCGTGGCGGCGGCGATGATGTAACCGTCCCGCAGCTCCCACCGGCCGTCGATGAAGGGCACCGGGGTGGGTCGGACCA
>CAZTIZ010000056.1:0-1930 GCA_964613845.1 uncultured Corynebacterium sp. | reverse complement strand
CCGTCCCGCAGCTCCCACCGGCCGTCGATGAAGGGCACCGGGGTGGGTCGGACCAGCAGGTAGGAGATGAAGGTGCCGTCTTCACGCAGGTCGATCTCCGCGTGTTCGAAACCGAGCCAGCGTTGCGTCATGGGAAACCACGCTTTATAGGTGGCCTCCTTCGCGCAGAACAATAGTCGATCAGGGCAGCTCACGCCGTTTGTGCGCAGGCGGTCGAGCTGAGCTAGCTCCCCTGGCCGGGCGATCGATCCCAACACCCCCTCGGGCAGTGACTCCGCCGGTTCCGCGTCCAGGCCCAGCGAGCGGACCCGGGTGCGGGGGGCGACCACCGCCGCCCGGAACCCCTCGGTGTGGGTCAGCGAGCCGGTGACCCCCTCCGGCCACAGGGGCATACCCCGTGGCCCCCGCAGGATCGGCTCCTCCCCCCGGTGGCCGAGATCCCGCAGCGCCTGGTGGGCGCACCAGCGGGCATCACCGAACTCGGCCTTGCGGATATCGACGGAGTGCGCGACCAGCGACTGCTCCAGGGGGTGCAGGTTCCGGTAGTTCTGCAGGTCAGCCTCCGTCAGGGAGGTTTTGACGTAGCAGAAACGTGCCATGGGGGGAAAGAGGGCGTCGTTAAACATCGTCCACGCCTGTCCGCAACACCGGATAGGGCCAGGCCCGCCCCCGGTGGTTGCGCTCCCACTCCCGGGGGTAACCCAGCGAGACCTCGATGTGCGGGATCCCGGACACCTCCACCACCCCGGGAATGTGCAGGTGACCGTGCACAACGGCCCGCGCGTTATAGCGCTCCGGCCAGTCGCGGGTGTGCCGGGTGCCGCACCACAGGCTCAACTCCCGCAGACGCAGATTCATCGTCGGCTCCTGCGCCAGGGGCCAGTGGTTGACCAGGATGGTTTCGCCGCTGATGCGGCTGAGCCGCTTGATCGAATAGGCCAGACGGTCCCAGCACCAGGCCCGGATATCGACGAAGGGGGCGATGGCGAACTCGTCGGTCATGATGATCTGCTTCTCCCGTGCCGTGCGCACCGCCTCCTCGACGGTCATGCCCGGCCCCCGGAAGCTGTAGTCGTAGAGCGTGAACAACGGCACCACCGTCACGCCCGCAAAAACCGGATACGGATCCTCCGGGGTCACCACGTCGATGCGGCGACACCCCTCGACCAGCTCCTGGTACTTCTCCCGCCCCCGGTAGCGATCCGCCGAACGGGAGAACAGCTCATGATTGCCCGGCACCCAGATCACGCAGGCAAAACGACGCCGCAGACCACCCAGCACCTGCAGCACCAGCTCCGTGCGCTCCGCGACATCACCGGCCACGATCAACCAGTCGGATGGATCAGTCGGCTGGATCTCGTCGATCCTGCGGCTGTTGGCCTTGACCGCGGCATGCAGATCAGCCACAGCCCAGAGTGTGCTACTCACCGGGCTCCCCCTTCTCGTGGACTCGACTCCACATTATGCACCACAGCCCACCGCATCGAACGGAAACGCAGCACCACCGCCACCAGGCGGATGAGGATGAACGCCAGCAATCCTGCCCAGATACCCATCAGACCACCGTCGATGACAAAGGAGATCCACACGCCGGGCAGGAAACCGAACAGTACTGACACGATCGTGATCGTCCGTAGATAGGCCGCGTCCCCCGCGCCCAACAGCACCCCGTCCAGGGCGAAGACCACACCCCCGAGCACGATCATCACGATCATCAGCCACCAGGGTCCGGACATCGTGTCCAACACCCGGGCATCCGTGGTGAAGATCCGCGGAATCACCCCCGCCAGCACCGCGAACACCAGGCCGATGGCGGCGGCGAAGACCATCGAATAGACCGTCACCCGCACCCCCACCCGCCGGGCGACACCCACTGTCCCCCGACCCAGTGCCGCCCCCGTCAGCACCTGCGCCGCAATCGCCAGGGAAT
>CAZTIZ010000055.1:0-14981 GCA_964613845.1 uncultured Corynebacterium sp. | reverse complement strand
AGATCATCAGACACCTGACCGAGCGCCTGCCGTTGATGATCGCACCGGCCTGGATCAACAACCGAATTGAGCCCCTGGCCATCCGGGATGCCCTCTACTACCTGGCCGCGGCGGCGGATCTACCGCAGCCGGTGAACCGGGAATACGACATCGGCTGTGGGCACACCTACCGCTTCTCCGACCTGTTGCGGATCTACGGTCAACTGCACGGGCTGCGGCGGAGAATCATCGCCGTCCCCCTCCCCCTGCCCGTGGATCGACTCTCCGGCGGATGGATCGGTCTGGTCACTCCGGTTCCCTCCCCCCTGGCCGTCCCGCTGGCCCAGTCCATGGCCGAGAACGCCGTCACCGAGGAACACGGGGTCAAAGAGCTCATTCCGGACCCGTCCGGCGGGCTCGCCGATTATCCCCATGCGGTGGAACTGGCGGTGAAGGCCGAGCACGCCCGGGGGGTTCCGCCCTCCTGGGACCGTAGTTGGAGCCAGGTCGGTGACACCGCTGACAGTCGGCCCACCGATCCGGAGTGGGCTGGCCGGACCATCCACGAGGACACCCGCTCCGCGGAGTGCGAGGTCCCCGCGGAA
Organism: uncultured Corynebacterium sp.; assembly: GCA_964613845.1. Lineage (GTDB taxonomy): Bacteria > Actinomycetota > Actinomycetes > Mycobacteriales > Mycobacteriaceae > Corynebacterium. The sequence goes on along the minus strand of CAZTIZ010000055.1, from coordinate 14,397 downwards.
CAGGTGTGGGAGGTGCTGGAGGGCATCGGCGGCACCCACGGCTGGTACTCCTCCCCCACCCTGTGGCGGATCCGGGGGGTGCTCGACAGGCTCCTCGGCGGATCCGGGCTGGGTGGACGACGCGATCCCCGGCGCCTGGCCGTCGGTGACCGGGTTGACTGGTGGCGGGTGGCCGAGATCAGCCCTTCCCGACGTCTGGTCCTGGCCGCGGAGATGAAGGCCAACGGCCGGGCCTGGCTCATCATGGAACTGCAGGACCGGGGAGACGGGGGCTGCACCTACGTCCAGCGCGCCCTCTATGCCCCCACGGGCCTCACGGGGCGACTGTACTGGTGGTCTGTCGCGCCTTTCCACGCCTTCATCTTCCCCGTGATGGTGCGCACCATTGTGGCGACAGCCCGACAGGGTGAACGCTAGAAATCACCCCCGCCCCTTTTTCTCCGGCGCGCTGAACCTCCCCGTATTAGAATAATTCTACACTCAGGTGTATATTTCATCCAGGTTAAACACTTCTAGCGTCGAAAGGCCCTCCCATGCGTCGCTTTCTCACCGTTCTCACCACCCTCACCCTGGGTGCCGCCCTGGCCCTGCCGACCGCTGGGGCCCAGGAACTCTCCGACGGTGGCCGCTTCGGTGGCGGATCCTCCCAGCTGATCCCCGCCGACTCCTCCCTCTCCGCCCCCCTGCCCGAGACCAACACCACCGTGGACCTCGACCGCTACCAGGGCAAGTGGTACCAGGTCGCTGCGATCCCCCAGCCGTTCACCCTGCAGTGCGCCAGCAACACCACCGCTGAATACGAGGTGGTGAATGATTCCACCATCTCCGTCCGCAACTCCTGCAGCACCCTGATCGGTCAGGACTCCGTGATCGAGGGCTCCGCCACCACCCGTTCCGACGCCTCCCTGCGGGTGAACTTCGCCGGAGTGCCCTTCCAGGATCCGAACGGTCCCGCAAACTACCGGGTGACCTACCTGGATGATGACTACGAGCTTGCCGTGGTCGGCAGCCCCAACTACGCCTCCGGCTTCGTGCTCTCCCGCACCCCAGACCTCAACCCCGCACAGTGGTCCGGGGTGCGCTCCATCGTGGAGTCCAGCGGCTGGTGGTCCTGCCTCTTCCTCACCGCCCCCATGGACGGGGGCCGTGGCGACATCGCCCCCCTGTGCACCCAGTAACCACCTCCGCCCCACCTTCCCCTGAGAGCACTTGATGAGTAGATCCAGAGAAGCAGCTGATCACCCCGCGGTCAGCGTGGTCATCCCCTGCCTGAATGACGGCCCCCTCCTGGCACGCTGCCTAGACAGCCTGAACAAGCAGGTGATTCCGCCTGCGGAAATCATCGTGGTCGACAACGGCTCCACCGATGATTCAGCCGCGGTCGCCCGCGCCCGTGGGGCCCGGGTGGTCGAGGAACCGCGCCGGGGCATCACGTGGGCGACCCGCACAGGTTTCGATGCAGCATCCGGTGATCTGCTGCTGCGTCTCGACGCCGATGTCGAGGTCGCCCCCGACTTCACCATCCGTCTGTACCGGACCTGGGAGGCAGCGGACGCCTCCCCCGGCCGCTGGGTGGTCGGGGTGACGGGCGACGCCCGTTTCGATCTGCCCGGCGCGCTGGGCGATCTACTCAGCTCCGTGTACCTGGGCGCCTATCGGGCCAGTGTGGGCAGTACTCTGGGACACCATCCCCTGTTCGGCACCAACTACTCCCTCCGTGCCGACTGGTGGCGCGAGATCCGCGATGACGTTGACTTCAGTGATCCGTACGTCCATGACGATCTGCACCTGTCCTTTGCGGTCCGGGCGGATGAGACGATCTGGTTCCAGCCTGATCTGGTGGTGGGGATGGATGACCGGGCCCTGCACGGGGCACAGCAGCTGGTGGTGCGCTTCCACCGCGGTTTCTACACCGTTTTCCGTAACTGGCGGCACCATCCGCCCCATCGACGGCTGGCACAGCGTGGTCGGCTCGGACACCGGCTGGGGGAGGTGCTCGCACGGTGAGTACCGATCTGGATGCGCGGGTCGCCTCTTCCCTGGATCTGATGAAGGAATTTCTGGATGAAGGGCTCCGTCGGGCACCGGTGGATGTCCGTCTCCTGCAGATGGCCTACGAGGGCGTGTCCACCTTCTCCCTCGGCGGCAAGCATCTTCGTTCCCGGCTGGTCCACATCTCGGCGGGTGCGGTCACCGGGCAGCGCCTGTACGCCGCCACCGTCTTCGGGGCCTGTGTGGATCTGCTCCACGGGGCCTTCCTCATCCACGACGACATCATCGACCGGGATGATCTGCGTCGGGGTCTGCCGACGGTCCATGCGGCCGTCCGGGAAGAGTTCGGTGACGCCCACCTGGGGACCTCACTGGCCATCGTGGCCGGGGATCTGGGTATCAACGGGGCGCTGCAGCTGCTGCTCAATTCTGAGTTGGAGGACGGGCTGGTGCGTCGGGGCATGCGGTTGCTGTCTGCGGCGGCGCAGGAGACCATCACCGGCGAGATCCTCGACATCGCCCACCTGGCGGAGGAGGAGCCGGATCTGGAGCAGGTACGGCTGAGCAACCATCTCAAGACCAGCGAATACAGCTTCGGCACCCCACTCAAGCTCGGGGCATTGGCCGCTGGCCGTGACCCGGCCCCGATGAAGTCGATCGCCCATGCCCTGGGTTGTGCCTATCAAGCCGCCGACGATATCGCCGGAGCCGTGGGAGACAGCGCGGTGACCGGCAAACAGGCGGCCGGTGACGTGGTCAACGGCCGTGCCACGCTGATGACCACCCGGATGACCGAGGGGCATGTCCTGCCCGAGGTCATCGACTCCGTCATCGAGGAGGGCGACGAACACTTACGCACGGCACGCCGCCTGATCGTGGAGGTTGAGCTCGCGCCTGATATCCGGGCGGGCCTGCGCCACATCACCGACCGGATCGGAGGGATGCTCCGTGCCCACGGCTGATCACCCGCGCGCAGGGGAAGCGGCGCTCGATGACTTCCTGGACCGCTATGACCGGATGTCCGTCAGGGCCTCCCATGAGGTCATACTGTGCTACTCCACCAGTTTCTCCCTGGCCACCCGGTTGCTGGGCAAACAGGTACGCACCGACATCCGCAACCTCTACGCCATGGTGCGCATCGCCGACGAGATCGTCGACGGCACCGCCCGGGCCGCCGGCCTGGGCAGGGAGGAGGTCACCGCAACACTCGACGACTATGAACGTGCGGTGCTGGCTGCGCCGGGGCGACGTTTCCACGTTGATCCGGTGCTGCACGCCTATGCGCTCAGTGCCCGGCGCTGCGGCTTCAATCCGGATCACGTGGTGGCCTTCTTCGCCTCCATGCGTCGTGACCTCCACCAGAGCAGCCACGATCCCCGCAGTTTCGAGGACTACGTCTACGGATCCGCTGAGGTCATCGGACTGTTGTGTCTGTCAGCCTTCCTCGTCGACCACCCGGTCCCCGAGGAGGAACGCCGCAGGATGGAGGGCGGGGCCCGTTCCCTCGGAGCAGCCTTCCAGAAGATCAACTTCCTGCGTGATCTGGCAGAGGACTCCGGCACCCTGGGCAGGGCCTATTTCCCGGGGCTGGACGCCGAGGAACTGACCGAGAGGCATAAGGCCGAACTCATCGCCGATATCCGTGCCGACCTCGACGACTCGCGTGCCGCCATCGCGCTGCTGCCGCTGTCGGCGCGCACCGGGGTGCTGGCGGCCACCGAGCTGTTCGGTGAGCTGACCGACCGGATAGAGAAACTGCCCGCCGCCCAACTCACCGAACATCGCGTCAGCGTGCCCCGCCGCACCAAGCTCACCCTGCTCGCCCGCTCGATCGCCACCGCGCCGAGACTCAAACCGTAGATAGAGAAGAGACAATGACAGGAAGCACCCCGCGCACAGCGGTGGTCATCGGGGCCGGCGTCGCCGGTCTGGCCACCGCAGCCCTGCTCGCCAGAGAAGGCACCAACGTCACCGTCATCGACCGGATCGATACCGTCGGCGGCCGCGCCGGCGATCTCCGGGTCGCCGACGAGGACGGTTTCCGCTGGGACACCGGCCCGTCCTGGTACCTCATGCCGGACGCCTTCGAGCACTTCTTCCGGCTGTTGGGCACCACCACGGAAGAACAGCTCGATCTGGTGGATCTGAGCCCCGCCTACCGGGTCTTCCCCGAGGGTGAGGACCCGTTGGACGTGCCCAGTGGAGTGGAGGAGGCCGTGGAGTTCTTCGAGTCCGTCGAACCCGGGGCCGGCCAGAAGCTGCGTGAACACCTCGCTAGCGCAGGCGACACCTACCGGGTGGCGATCGAACGTTTCCTCTACACCACTTTCTCGGCGGTCAAGCCGTTGCTCCACCGGGATGTTCGGCAGCGGATGACCAAACTCGCCACCCTGCTCACGCGCTCCCTGGAGAGCTTCGTCAACGAGCGTTTCACCGACCACCGGCTGCGCCAACTCCTGACCTACCCGGCGGTCTTCCTGTCCTCCCGACCGGAGAACACCCCGGCGATGTATCACCTGATGAGCCACACCGATCTGGTCCAGGGGGTGCGCTACCCGCTGGGCGGATTCAGCTCCGTGGTCGCGGCCATCCACCGTCTGGCAGTGCAGCAGGGCGCGGAGATCCGGCTCAGCACCGAGGCCATCGCCATCACCACCGCACCGGACGGCCGTCGCCCCCGGGCCACCGGGGTCCGCGTACGCACCGCCGAGGGGGCGATCGAGGAAATCACCGCCGACATCGTCGTCTCCGGTGCCGACCTGCACCACACGGAGACCCACCTCCTTCCCTCCGACCTGCGCACCTACCCGGAGCGCTACTGGGCACACCGGGACCCGGGGATCGGCACGGTGCTCGTCATGCTCGGGGTGCGGGGGAAGCTCCCCCAGCTCAGGCACCACAACCTGCTGTTCAGTCGCGACTGGTCCCAGGATTTCTCCGTCGTCTTCGACGGCCCCCGCACCGACCGTCCGTTGGGCGCTTCCCGCTCGATCTACGTCTCCATGCCCTCGGCTACGGAGGAGGGGGTCGCCCCGGAAGGACACGAGAACCTGTTCATGCTGGTGCCGGTGCCCGCCGCTGAGGCTGTCGGTCACGGCGATACCTTCCGTGGCGCGGGTCAGGCCTCCCCCACGGTGGAGGCCATCGCCGATGACGCGATCAACCAGCTGTCCGAGTGGGCCGGGGTTCCCGACCTGACCGAGCGCATCGTCGCCCGGCACACCCTCGGCCCGGCGGACTTCGCTGAGCGTTACAACGCCTGGCGGGCCGGCTCCATCGGCCCCGGTCACTCCCTGCGCCAGTCCGCTTTCCTCCGGGGGAGGAACACCTCCTCGAAGGTCGACGGACTCTACTATGCGGGCGCCACCACCGTCCCCGGGGTGGGCGTGCCGATGTGTCTGATCTCGGCGGAAAACGTCATCAAGCGACTGCGCGGCGACACCACCCCCGGCCCGCTGCCGGAAGGCGGGCACCATGCCTGATACCCTCATTCCCTTCGCCTACCTCACCGTCCTTCTCGTCACCATCGGGTGCATGGTGCTGTGTGACTGGCGCTGGAGGCTCGCCTTCTTCCTCGACGCCCGCCGCGCCACCGTGCTCAGCATCGTCGTGGTCGCCGCCTTCCTGCTGTGGGATGCCTTCGGCATCATGACCGGTTCCTTCTTCCGCGGTGGTTCCGAGTACATGACCGGGGTGATCCTCGCCCCCGAGATGCCCGTGGAGGAGCCGATCTTCCTGTTCTTCCTCACCTACCTGACCATCAACCTCACCTCGGGGGCACGGATGCTCCTGGCCGACCGGGCCGGGAGGCGGACCGCATGACGTACCTGCTCATCAGTCTTCCCTTCCTGCTCCTCGCGCTCGTCCTGTGGGTGCTCCGCCGCAACTCCGCCCCCCGTCAGGTGGCGGTCACGGCGATCGTCGCGGCGGTGCTGCTCGTGCTCACCGCGTTCTTCGACAACCTCATGATCTGGGCGGAACTCGTCGGCTACGGCGACGCCCAACGTCTCGGCCTGCAGGTCGGTCTCGTGCCCGTCGAGGACTTCTTCTACACGATCTTCGTCGCCCTCATCGTCCCGGCCTTCTGGCCGGGGGAAGGGAAGAAACAACCATGAATATCCTGCGCGGCGTCCTCTCCGCCTCCCGGCCCATCAGCTGGGTGAACACAGCCTTCCCCTTCGGACTGGCCTACCTGCTAGCCAGCGGGGGGCTGGACTGGCTGTTCTGGGTCGGAGTGGTCTTCTTCCTCATTCCCTACAACATCGCGATGTACGGGATCAACGACGTCTTCGACTACGAGTCCGACATCCGCAACCCCCGTAAAGGTGGGGTGGAGGGCGCGGTCCTGCCCAGGTCCATGCACGCCCCCCTGCTGTGGGCCTCAGTCCTGAGCACCACACCCTTCCTCGTGGTCCTCTACGTGGTGGGCACCTGGAACTCGGCGCTGTGGCTGACGGTGTCAATGGCCGCGGTGGTCGCCTACTCGGCCCCCCTGCTGCGCTTCAAGGAACGACCGGTCCTGGACTCGGTGACCTCCTCGACACACTTCGTCACCCCGGCGATCGTGGGCGCCACCATCATCGCGGATGAGGTGCCCGCCTACTTCTGGTTTGCGGCCGGTGCCTTCTTCCTGTGGGGGATGGCCAGCCATGCGCTCGGCGCGGTACAGGATGTGCGCGCTGACCGGGAGGGCGGTCTCAGTTCCATCGCCACCGCCTTCGGCGCCCGGGCCACCACGCGCCTGGCCGCCGCTGCCTATCTGGGCGCGGCACTGCTGGTATTCGCCCTGCCCGCCCCCGCCTGGATCGTGGGCCTGGCTGGCCTGGGCTATGTTGCCAACACCCTGCGCTTCTGGAATATCACTGATCTCACCTGCGAGGATGTCAACCGCGCCTGGCGGGTCTTCCTGTGGCTGAACTACCTGGTGGGGGCGATCCTGACGATCACCGTGGCGTGGGTTTTCCTGGACTGAGGTCGAAGAAAGCGCCACAGGAGAGGAGGGTGCAATTCACTATCCCTCCAGATACAGTAATTAATCCGATATAATATCTCTCTTTCCCGTGGACCGAGGACCCCTGCATGTCAGATGACCATGATGACAAGGCCCGGAAACCGCTCTCCCACTATCTCTACGAGGTGGACTCCAGCGACCCGGACAACGAACTGATCGACCGCTCCACCCTCTCACCGGAGGAGATCAGCCAGATCGGCCGGGTGATGAGGGCCCTCTCCCGATTACGGGACGCCGAGCAGTCGCTCTCCAAGGCCTCCGAGCGGTACATGGAGCTCACCGGCCCGGACATGCGCACCCTGCATTTCCTGATGGTCGCCCAGAATCGCGGGGAGATCGTCACACCGGGCATGCTCGCCAGCCACCTCAAGATCTCCGCGGCCTCCACCACCAAACTGCTCAACCGGCTGGAGAAGGGCGCACACATCGTGCGCAATCTCCACCCCACCGACCGCCGCGCCTTCGCCCTGGAGGTCACCCCGGAAACCCGGCGCGCAGCGATGCAGACCGTGGGCCGGGTCCAGTCGAGACGGTTCCACGCCGCTGCCCGTCTCACCCGGGAGGAACGGGACACGGTGATCCGATTCCTGGAGGACATGACCGAGGAGATCTCCCTGCGTCACGCACCCTGGGCCGGGAACTAGGATCCGACGGCGGAACGGGGTGCCTGCTCCTCGATGATCCGCACCCGGGGGCCGCGGAAGGCCCAGAACTTGTTGATGATGAAGTTCACCGGCATGGCCACCAGGATCGAGATGACGGTGGCCCAGTAGAACTTGGTGCGCAGTCCCGTTGAGTCATCGAGGAACTCGCTGGGCAGGGCGATCGGCGACGTCGGGTTCATCAGCAGGGTGGCCACGACCTGGCTGACGAGAAACGCGCCCAGGCCGGTGAACAGGAAGGGGAAGAATCCCCGCAGCCAGCTGCGGTCGCTCACCCCCCGGAAGGTCCAGATGCGGTTGAGCTGGTAGTTCCAGGTGTTGGCCACCAGGAAGGCGATCGCGAGGAAGACGTTGAACCACCGCAGGTTGTACTCGCTGCCGAAGAGGTTGAGGAAGACGTCGTGCTCGGAGATCCCTCCGGCCCATTCGGCGATCTTCTTCGACAGGAAGCTGACGAAGAGATTGACCAGGGTGCCTGAGCCACCGACGATCCCGAACTTCAGGAACTGACGGAGGCCCCGGCGAAAGCCGTCACGACTCACAGAATCTCTTTTCCACCATGCCGGAACATTGATTGACCATTCATTTTAGCCGGTAGACTTCTCCGGCTCCTAAACGTCAACATCCGTCCGCTGCGCGGATCCGGAAAGGATATCTCCGTGGCCAACAGGTGGAGAGGGGAGGAGAAGTCATACAGCGACAGACCCCGGTCCACGGGGTAGGTGTCATCGCCGAGAATCGGGGTACCCAGGTGATTGAGCAGCACCCGCAGCTGGTGGGTGTGCCCGGTCAGCGGAGACAGCTCCACGACGTCCTCCCCCACCCGCCGCACCGTCGTCTCGGTGGGGGTGGCCGTGGCGTCGACATGCACCTGTCGACGCCCCCGTTCCTTGCGCATCCCCAGACGCACGACCTCGGGGTGCCATCCCACCCTCGGCCGACCGGTCACGCGGGCCAGGTAGGTCTTGGTTACCGCACGGTCCTGGAACAGTCGCTGGTACAGGCCCCGGGTGGCGGGTCGGCGGGAACAGACCAGCACCCCGGCGGTCAGCCGATCCAGCCGGTGGAGGGCCACGAGATCGTCCTCCCCCAGCTCCACCCGCAGGCGGGTCTGCACAGTCTCCCGGATGATCCGGCCGTTGGTGGTCGAGGGAAGGAAGTGCGGTTTATCCACCACCACCAGGTCCTCATCGACATGGAGCACCTCGTGGGTGAACGGGATCGCCGGTTCCGCCGGCACCTCCGGATGGAACCAGGCGGGCACCGGCCGCTCCAGCAGCAGCCCCGGAGGCAACAGGGTACCCGCCGAGAAGGGCGAGTCACCCGCCTGCCCCGCGACATAGGCCGGGGACTCCGGCACCCGACCGGAGAGCATCACCTTGCGCGGTGAGATGCCCTCCCGGGCGGGCAACGGGCGACTCACGCCGATAGGCGGGCCACGGCGGCGTCGACACGCTCATCCGTCGCGGTCAGCGACACACGGACGTGCTCACGACCACGCGGACCGTAGAAGTCCCCCGGGGCGACGAGGATGCCACGTTCGGCCAACCAGTCGACCGTGTCCCGGCAGTCCCGCCCACGGGTGGCCCACAGATACAGGCCGGCCGCGGACTCGTCCACGGTGAAACCCGCCCGGCTCAACGCGCGGAAGAGCTTCGCCCGACGCTGTGCGTAGCGCAGTTTCTGCAGCTGCTCCTGCTGGTCATCCTCCAACGCCGCCACCATGGCCGCCTGGATGGGGCCCGGGACCATGAGCCCGGCGTGCTTGCGCACCTCCAGCAACTCACTGATCAGTACCGGGTCCCCGGCGAGATAACCCGCCCGGTAGCTGGCCAGGTTGGAACTCTTCGACAGCGAGTGGATCGCCAGCAGACCGGTGTGGTCACCACCACACACCCGCGGATCCAGGATGGAGATCAGCTCGTGCTCATCCTCCCAGCCCAGTCCGAGATAGCACTCGTCAGAGGCCAGGATGACACCACGTTCCTGTGCCCACCCCACGACCTTGCGCAGGTGCTCGAGGCCGAGCACCTTGCCCGTCGGGTTGGAGGGCGAGTTGATGAACATCAGGGCTGGGCGCGCCGGGCCGATCTGCAGCAGAGAATCCGCCCGCAGCGGGGTGGCCCGTGCAATGAGCGCCCCCACCTCGTAGGTCGGATAGGCGACCTCGGGGATGACGACGGTGTCCCCCTCCCCCAGTCCCAGCAGGGTGGGCAACCAGGCGATGGCCTCCTTGGTGCCGACGACCGGCAGCACAGCCTCCGCGGCCAGCCCCGTCATGCCGTAACGGCGGGCCAGCGCGTCAGCGATGGTGCGTCGCAGCTGCGGCGGACCATCGGTGCGCGGGTAGCCGGATTCACCTGCGGCCTCCGCCAGGGCCAGCTGGATGCCGGGGGCCACCGGGTCGACCGGGGTACCCACGGACAGATCCACGAGGCCGTCGGGGTGGGCGGCGGCCTTCTCCCTGGCCCCGGCGAGCGAGTCCCAGGGGAAGTCGGGAAGCATCGCTCCGAGAGGGGTACGAGACATTCTTCTGTGCTTCCCGTCCTAGTCCTGGTTCTGCGGGGGCAGAGCCGCGACGAAGGGGTGGTCGAGGTCCAGGGCGCCGAGCTTGGCGGCACCGCCCGGGGAGCCCAGTTCATCGAAGAAGCCGACGTTGGCATCGTAGTAGTCCGCCCACTCGTCCGGGGTGTCATCCTCGTAGAAGATCGCCTCGACGGGGCAGGCGGGTTCGCAGGCGCCGCAGTCGACGCACTCGTCCGGGTGGATGTAGAGCATGCGCTTGCCCTCGTAGATGCAGTCGACGGGGCATTCCTCGACGCAGGAACGGTCGAGCACGTCAACACAGGGCTGTGCGATTACGTAGGTCATCAGATATCAAATACTCCTGTTTTGCATGAAGAATACAGGTGGATCAAGGTTGTCCCAGTATGTCACCTCCGGTTGATCAGAGGCCACATGCCTCCAGCGATACCGGCCACAAGCAGCAGGATCGCGCGAATATTTGCCCCGACGAGCTGATCGCCGGTGACCTCCACCCAGAAGGCGAAGACCAGGTAGCCGACGATCCACACGTACAGCGGGGCGGCCGCCACCCACGGGTTGCCGGTCCACAGCTTCGCGGTCCTGGTCAGGACCATCGTGAACAGGAACGCGATGATGATGGTGTACGGGAAGGCGACCTGGGCGCCGCCCGGCAGGGTGAGCCAGGTGCCCAGGTAGATGATCTCCAGCAGAACGGAGATCATCGCCCCGATGGACAGCCACACCAGGCCGCCGACGGCCTCACCGCGACTGAAGTCCGTGCGAATGAAACGTCGTGTCTGCTCCCCCATTCCGATCACCCCCGTTCGATTCCGTCGAGCACCCCGGTGGCGTCGGCCGGCACTGCGACGCCCGCCCCCAACTGGAAGTGCTCGCGCCGCAGCAACGGCTGGGCGATGAGGTTGGACAGCGCCCACACGTCCTGGACCAGGTCCGGATCGCTCACCGACGCACGTGCCGCCCGCGGGTTGGTGGCGGAGACGGAACCATCCGCGAACCACAGCTGGGTGGCGTGTGCACGCATGGCCTCCCGCTTGGCGGCGTAGGCGCGGTCGTCGAGATCGATGGCCAGGTCATAGCTGTCGACGGCCGCCAGTTCCCCGGCACCGGCCCGGCGCCAGCCCGGCGGGATCTGCTCGATCGCCGCGAGACCGGCCTCAAGCTCGGAGCGCAGGGTGACGGTCCAGAGCACGCGCGCCACCCCGGCCCGTTCCGCGGCGGCGTGGGTGATTTCGTGGGCCCGGATGTGGTCCGGGTGCCCGTAACCGCCCGCCGGATCGTAGGTGATCACCAGGTGCGGCCGCTCCTGTTCGAACAGGATGGTGAGCACCTCGACGGCTTCATCCCCGGAATTGACGAAGGCCGCCGGGTGCTCGTGGGCCGGGGAGCCTGCCATTCCCGAGTCCCGGTGGCGCCCCGCCGCCCCGAGGTGGATTCCCCGGACCCCGAGACGGTCCAGGGCGAGGTTGAGTTCGTGGACGCGGAAACCGCCGAGCAGGTCGGTACCGGCCAGGCCCGCGTAGGGCTCACCGATGACCTCCCCTTCCTCACCGAGCGTGCAGGTGACCACGGTGACGTCGGCGCCCCGGGCGGACAGGTCCGCGAGGACGCCGCCGGTGGTGATGGACTCATCGTCGGGGTGGGCGTGGACGGCCATCACGCGGTAGCCGCCGAGGTCACGGGTGTTCACTGTTTCCTCCAGGTAGCGACCGTCGGGATACCGGCGGTCCAGTTGTCGAGATCAGGGTCCGGGCCAACGATACCCTGCCCCAGGGCGACCACCCGCCGCTCACCCAGCAGGGGGACCATGAGGTGTTCCGTTTCGTTGATCTCCCTGCTCAGGGCGAGCGCAACCTCCGGTTCGGCCTCACCCGCGAGCACCGCCCGCAGCAGCTCATCGGTCTCCTCCGAGCAGTACCCGGAGAGGTTGCCTGACCGCGGTGCCTGCCCGGCGGGCGGACAGAGATGGCGACTGGCCAGGCTGACGGCGGTGTCCTGCGTGCTGTTCCAGGCCAGAACGGCGTCCACCTCCCCCCGGGGCAGCAGGACACCGGTGATGTGGTGGAGGTCGGTGGAGACGATCTCGGCGGCCACCCCGTGCTGGGCCAGCAGATCGACGAGGGTACGCACCGCCGCCGAGGCGGTGTCGTCGGTGGGGTCGGCCGCCAGCCGCAGGGGATGATCGGCGCTTCGGTCCCGCAGCAGTGCGGCCTCCTCCCCCGTGGGAGTGTGCTCCGCAACCCGCAGGTCAGCGCTGCGACCGGCCGCCAGCCTGGCGACCAACGGGACGTCGATGAGCGAGCTGAGTTCCGCACGCACCTCGCGCTGTCCCAGCAGCGGCGAGGTGGTGGACATCGTCAGCTGGAGTTCGCGGGGGTGATCGACGACACGGACCTGGGTGTCAACCATGAGCGAATAGGAATCGACGGAGGTTTCCGCCGGGGTGGTGTCGAGATAGCTGAGCTGACCGCTGCGCAGCTGGTCCACACCCTGGGTGACGCTGCGGACCGCGCGGAAGGTCACCAGGTCGGTCTCAGCGGGTTCCTGCCCCCAGAACCGGTCGTTGCGGTTGATCGTCAGCATCCCCCGCGGCCGGTCCACCGCCTGCACCATGTAGCGGCCGGCGGAGGCGGGGATGCCCTGCTGGAGGGCGGCGGTGAAGTCTGATCCGTCGGCCTGGAGGAGGTGGCTGGGCAGCAGGTTGGCGAAGAGCCCGCGCCACTCGACCACGGGCTGGTGGAAGTTGACGTCGACGGTCCGGCCCGCAGCGCTGACCCGGATATCCGAGATCGACCGGTACCCGGCCGGGTCGATGACCCCGGGGGTGTCGCGCATCCCCCGCCACAGGTAGCGGAAGTCCGCCCCGGTCAACGGCGTCCCGTCCGACCACTGGGCGGCCGGGGAGATCACGTACCGGACGGTCTGGACGGCAGTCGGCGAGGAGGGCCCGATTTCCTCCGCGGAGACGAGCACGTCGGTATCCATCTGCCCGTCCCGGAAGGCACTGGGCAGGACCAGGGATGCCAGCGAACGGACGAAGGTCGAGTCGTCGGCCACCAGGTGCGGGTTGAGGCCGGTGCGCAGGGGGTCGACGCCGATGTTGATGGCTTCCCCAGACCGCGGGGCCGGCGGCGTGGGGGTGGCCGTGGTGGTGCTCGACGCGACCGTGTGAGTGGCGTCCTCCTCCACCGGCGGCGGGCCGGGGTTGGCGGAACAGGCCGTCAGGGAGACCGTCAGCAGTAGCGCCGTCAGTGCCCCGGGCCATGCTCCCCGGCGTTCACTCCGGCCCCGTCGTCGAATCTCCACAACCTGTAGTTTCTACCACCCCCGGGCCCCGGACTACTTGTTGAGGGCCTTCTCGCGGGAGCGGGCGCGGGCGCGCTCGGTGGCGTTGAGGTTGAGCTTGCGCACCCGGAGGATGTCCGGGGTGACCTCGACGCACTCGTCCTGGCCACAGAACTCCATGGCCTCGTCGAGGGACAGGGTGCGGGCCTTGGCCAGGGTGACCGTGGTGTCGGCGGAGGCCGCACGCATGTTGGTCAGCTTCTTCTCCCGGGTGATGTTGACGTCCATGTCCTCGTCGCGGTTGTTCGCGCCGACGACCATGCCCTCGTAGGCCTCGGTGCCCGGCTCAACGAAGAAGGAGCCGCGGTCGGACAGGCCCTGGAGCGCGAAGGCGGTGATCTTGCCGGAGCGGTCGGCGATGAGGGAGCCGGTGGGGCGGCCCTTGATCTCGCCGGCCCACGGGCGGGGATCGATGCCGTAGCTGTTGGCGATGCCGGTGCCGCGGGTCTCGGTCATGAACAGGGTGCGGAAACCGATCAGGCCACGGGAGGGGACGTCGAACTCCATGCGGACCCAGTCGCCGGCACCGGTGTCCATGGCGGTCATCTGGCCCTTGCGGGCAGCCATGAGCTGGGTGACGTTGCCCTGGTACTCGGAGGGCACGTCGATGATCATGTGGTCGTAGGGCTCGTGCAGCTTTCCGTCGATGGTCTGGGTGACCACCTGGGGCTTACCCACGGTCAGCTCGAAGCCTTCGCGGCGCATGGTCTCGACGAGGATGGACAGCGCCATCTCGCCACGGCCCTGGACCTCCCAGGCGTCGGGGCGCTCGGTGGGCAGCACGCGCAGGGAGACGTTACCGATGAGCTCCTGGTCCAGGCGGGACTTGACCACGCGGGCGGT
>CAZTIZ010000054.1:0-15067 GCA_964613845.1 uncultured Corynebacterium sp. | reverse complement strand
CTAAGGTGCAGGGCATGCTCGCAGTTGTTCTCGGCGCACTCATCGGGCTGGTGATGCCGCTGCAGACCAGCGCGAACTCCCGGCTGCGTCGTTCGGTGGGTTCGCCCTTCCTGGCCTCCCTCGTCTCTTTTCTCGTCGGCACGACCACACTGCTGGTCGCTGTGCTGCTCGTCGACGGCCAGCTGCCGGCCCTCGCCGCAGCCACCGGCCAACCGGTGTGGCTGTGGAGCGGTGGACTGCTCGGCGTCATCGTGCTCACCGGCAATATCTTCCTCTTCCCCCGTCTGGGCAGCGTGCAGACGGTCGTCCTACCGATCACCGGTCAGGTGCTGATGGGTCTGCTCATCGACCACTTCGGCTGGTTCGGCTCCCCCCAGGTCGGCCTCGACCTGAGCCGGACATTCGGGGCGGGACTGCTCGTGCTGGGTGTGCTGGGTGCCACCGGGCTCGCCGACGCCACCCTGCGCCGCGACCGCGTCATCGACTCCGGCCACAGTGAGGGCACCGGACTGTGGGCGTGGCGGCTGGCCGGGGTGGTCTTCGGCATGGCCAGCGCCTCCCAGACCGCGGTCAACGGCCGCCTCGGGGTGGTCCTCGACTCCGCGGTGGCGGCGGCGCTGGTGTCGTTCAGCATCGGGGTGATCACGCTGTTGCTCATCGTGCTGCTCAGTCGCACGCCCTGGCGGCTGGAGCGGATCGGGGATCGTCCCCACCCGTGGTGGATGTGGATCGGTGGCGTCCTCGGGGCGGCCTTCGTCTTCGGTAACGCCTTCCTCGCCCCGATCATCGGCACCGGCCTGACCGTGATGGTCATCCTGCTCGGCATGATGGCCGGTAGCCTGCTCATCGACCACTTCGGGCTGCTGGGGGCACGCCGCAGACCCACCACCCTGCTGCAGGCCGCGGGGCTGCTACTCATGGTCGGCGGGGTGGTCCTGATCCGCCTGGTATGAGTCGGCACAGACGCGAACGCCGCGCTCCCCGGACAGGGAGGCGCGGCGTCGTGAAGCGGTAGACGCGAACTAGTTGATGGCGTCCAGGGCGGTCTCCAGGTCGGCGAGGAGGTCCTCGACGTCCTCGATGCCGATGGAGATGCGCACCAGATCGCGCGGCACCTCCAGCTGGGAACCGGTGACGGACTGGTGGGTCATGGTCGCCGGGTGCTCAAGCAGGGACTCGACGCCGCCGAGGGACTCCGCCAGGCAGATCAGCTTCGTGTTCATGCAGAACTGACGGGCAGCCTCCTCACCGCCGGCGAAGCGAACGGAGATCATGCCGCCGAAACGCCTCATCTGACGTGCCGCGACCTCGTGTCCCGGGTGGGACTTCAGGCCCGGGTATAGGACCTGGGAGATCTCGGGGCGGGAGTCGAGGAACTCGGCGATGCGCTCGGCGTTGTCGCAGTGACGGTCCATGCGCACGCCCAGGGTCTTGATGCCACGGGAGGTGAGGTAGGCGTCGAAGACGGAGGGGATCGGGCCGACACCGCCCTGGTAGAACAGCAGCTGCTCGTCGAACTCGACGTCATCGGTGACCACGACGCCACCGACGACATCCGAGTGGCCGCCGAGGTACTTGGTGGTGGAGTGCAGCACGATGTCGGCACCCAGCTCCAGCGGACGCTGCAGATAGGGGGAGGCGAAGGTGTTGTCGACGACCAGCTTCGCATCACCCTTGACCTCGGCGACGGCGGCGATGTCGGTGACCGACAGCAGCGGGTTGGTCGGGGTCTCCAGCCAGATCAGGCGAGTCCTGTCGGTGATCGCCTCCGCCACGGCGGCGACGTCGGTGGTGTCGACGATGCTGAACTCGATGCCCCACTCAGACAGGACCGAGTCGATGAGCCGGTAGGTTCCGCCGTAGGCGTCGTGCCCGAACACGAGGTGGTCACCCGGACGCAGGAGGATACGCAGGATGATGTCGGTGGCAGCCATCCCGGAGGAGAAGGCCTTGCCGTACTTCGCACCCTCCAGCGCCGCGACGGTCTTCTCGAGGGCGTCGATGGTCGGGTTGCCGCAGCGGGTGTACTCGAAGCCTCCGCGCAGCTCGTTCAGCCCATCCTGGGCGAAGGTGGTGGAGGCGTAGATCGGGGTGTTGATCGGCCCGTAGAGACTGTCCGGTTCGTAGCCGGCATGGATAGAGGCGGTGGAAAAGCCCTGTTTGTCGGCGGCGGTCATGCTGAGATCATGCTCCTGGGGTCGGTCGCGAAAGATATTACCGATGGCCATGATAGACCAAGCGGTTCACTAGGGGTAACCACAGATTCAGGCGTGCGCGAACCACCGGCCGGCCACCCGCTCCAACCGCACCGGCAGATCATAGAGGCGCGAGAGGTTCTCGGCGGCGAGCACCTCCCCCACCGGCCCGGCGGCGAAGACCCGGCCCTCGCGCAGCATCAGGCAGTCAGTTGTCGACGCCGCGATCTCCTCCACATGGTGGGTGACCAGCACCGTCGTCAATTCAGGACGATCCCGCCGCAGGGTGTCGATGACCCCGAGGAGATGCTCCCGGCCGGGCAGATCGAGACCGGTGGAGGGTTCGTCGAGCAGTAGCAGCTCCGGCTCGGTGACCAGGGCGCGCGCGATGAGCGTGCGCGCCCGCTCCCCCTGACTCAGCTGCATCCAACGCCGCTCACGCTTGGCGGCCATACCGGTCAGTTCAAGTAGCTCGGCGGTGCGCGCCCGCTCCGCGGCCGTGGGTGTCCAGCGCGGCAGCAGCCCGTTGGAGGCCGTGACCCCGGACAGCACCGCCTCATGGACACTGAGATCGCCCAGCCGGTGACGCGGATCCACCCACCCGATGCGGCGGCGCAGCGCCTGCAGCTCCACCCGCCCCAGCCGGTGACCGAGCAGGTCCACCGTGCCGGAGGTGGGATGGAGCCACCCGCCGGCGAGCCGGAGCACCGTGGATTTCCCCGCCCCGTTGGGGCCGAGCACCGCCCAGTGGGAACCGCGCGCCACGTGCCAGGAGACACCATCGATGAGCAGGGTCGACCCCCGTCGCACGAGAGCGTGATTCAGGGACACCGCAACAGACATGGTGGCCAACATTACCCTGCCGCCACTGGTGGGAGAGGGGTGGTACCCACTACCCTCGGCCCCATATGATCACAACAGCACAGAACAACACCCCGGAAGAAGTGGTCGGCGAGACCGTCGCCACCGTCACCGACTGGTGGGACAACCCCGCCACCCAGTCCTGGTTGATCGAACGGCCAGTGGAGATCCTGGTGACCCTGATCGTCGCTCTGCTCGCACACTGGCTGCTGCGCCGACTGATCGACCGGCTGGCCACGCGAACCATCATGAAGAGTGGCAGCGGTAAACCCCGCCTGCCGGCCATCCCCACCCCCTTCGCGCGCCCCTCCCCCGAAGAGGAGCTGTCCGCCCAGATGGTGGCCATGCGCAAGGCCCAGGAGGGCCGGCGTCGGGCCCGGGTGCGCACCCTGGCGGACGTCGGCAAGTCCGCCGTGGCCATCCTGGTCTGGTCCTGGGCCATCCTGGCGATCCTGTCGACGCTGGGCATCAACGTCGCGCCCATCATCGCCTCGGCCGGTGTCGTCGGCGTGGCCCTCGGTTTCGGCGCCCAGTCCCTGGTCAAGGACTTCCTCTCCGGCATCTTCATGCTCCTGGAGGACCAGTACGGCGTCGGCGACACCGTCGATGTCGGCGACGGCATCATCGGCGACGTCGAGGAGGTCACCCTGCGTGTGACCACGATCCGCGACATCGACGGCACCCTGTGGTACGTGCGCAACGGTGAGATCCTGCGCATCGGCAACTACTCCGACGAGTACTCCATCGCACGCGTCCAGGTGCCCGTCGGCCTGTCCAACGACTCGGAGAAGGCCGCCGAGGTCATCCTCACCTCCGCCCGCACCACCGTCCAGGACAAGCAGATCGCCGACGTCGTCATCGACGAACCCGTCCTCAACGGCGTCACCGACTTCGCCACCGACCACCTCAGCTACCGCGTGTCCGTGAAGACACTGCCGGGCCAGCAGTGGGCGGTCCAGCGGCTGATGATGGCGCGCGTGCTGCAGGACATGCAGGCCCAGGGCATCACCACCCCCTACCCGCACGGCGTCGGTGTGCCCCGCAACAGCAACCAGGTCCTGTAGGCCCCGGCCGGGGCCCGGAGCCGCCCCCCTTAGAGTGGGGGCATGACTACCCCGCAACAACCGCAGTCACTCTACGAGGCCGTCGGCGGCGAGGACACCTTCGCCCGCCTGTCCCGTGGCTTCTATGAACAGGTCAGGGAAGATGACCTCCTCGGCCCCATGTACCCCCAGGATGACTGGGAAGGCGCGGAAAACCGCCTGAAGTGGTTCCTCGCGCAGTACTGGGGCGGACCCCAGACCTTCAACGAGCAGCGCGGTGCCCCCATGCTGCGCCGCCGCCACTTCCCCTTCGCGGTGGATCAGCAGGCCTCCGAGCGCTGGCTGGAGATGATGCGCCGCTCACTCGACGAGATCGACGAGCAGACCATCCCGCCCGCCTACCGCCACGCCATCTGGGACCACATGGAACGGGTCGCAGCCATGCTGATCAACCGCTGATCAACCGCTGATCAGGCGTCGACGCTCAGACCGAAGGCCTCCGCCACCGGCTCACTGATCAGCCGGCCACCGCGCGTCATCACCGCCGGCTTCAGACCCGGGTGCTGACGAATGGCCTCCCCCACCCCGAACTGGGCGATCGCCCGCACATAGGGCAGGGTCGCGCTGGTCAACGCGCGGGTGGAGGTGTTGGCCACCGCGCCCGGCATGTTGGGCACGCCGTAGAAGAAGGTGTCGTGCACCCGGTGGGTCGGTTCCTCATGCGAGGTCTTGCGCGAGGACTCAAAGCAGCCACCCTGGTCGATGGCGACGTCGACGAGCACCGCGCCCGACTTCATCCGACTGACCAGGTCGTCGGAGACCAGCGTCGGGGCCTTCGCCCCGGCGACGAGCACGGCACCGATGACCAGGTCGGCGTCGAGCAGCTGCGCCTCGATGGTCAGCGGATCGGAGATCAGGGTGCGCACATTGCCCTGGTAGAGATCATCGAAACGCCCCAGCACCTGGGGATCGAGGTCGAGCACGGTGACATCGGCGCGCAGACCCTGCGCCATCGCCACCGCCGAGGCACCGACCTGACCACCGCCGAGGACGACGACCTTCGCCGGCGCTGTGCCGGGCACGCCCGACAGCAGCACACCACGGCCACCCTTCTGGCTCATCAGGTGATGCGCACCCTCCTGTACCGCCAGACGGCCGGCGACCTGGCTCATCGGCGTCAGTAGCGGCAGTCCGCCGCGCGAATCCGTGACCGTCTCATAGGCCAGGGACGTGATCTTCGAGTCCAGCAGTGCCTGAGTGACCTCCCGGGAGGCCGCCAGGTGCAGGTAGGTGAACAGGACCAGGTCCTCGCGCAGGAAGCCGTACTCGGACGGCAGCGGCTCCTTGACCTTGAGCACCAGCTCCGCGCGGTCCCAGGTCTCCTCCGCGGTGTCGAGCAGCTGCGCTCCCGCCGCCTGGTACTCGGCATCCGGGAAGCTGGACCTCGCCCCCGCTCCGCGCTCGACGAACACCTCATGGCCGTCGGCCACCAGGGTCCCGGCCCCCGCCGGGCTGAGCGCGACGCGCCCCTCGTTGTTCATCCGTTCTTTCGGGATACCGATCCGCATGTGAGTGAACCTCCTGTGATTCGCGCGCTGTGACCTCTGTTTCACCGGCCCCGAATCATTCTGGCACAGCAACTCCCTCACCCTGCGGAATGGTCCGGTGCATCCTAGGATGCGGCAGATGAGGGACTCACGACGCCGCCTCCGGGAAGTCGCCGCCAGCTTCGGCCTCCTGGGCCTCACCGCCTTTGGCGGACCCACCGCCCACCTGGGCTATTTCCGGGAGGAGTTCGTCTCCCGACGCCGCTGGCTGGGCGAGGGCGCCTATGCCGACCTCGTGGCACTCGCCCAGTTCCTGCCCGGCCCCGCCTCCTCACAGGTGGGCATGGCACTGGGCCACCACCGGGCCGGGTGGCCGGGCATGCTCCTGGCCTGGCTGATGTTCACGCTGCCCTCGGCGATCCTGCTCACCGCCTTCGCCCTGCTGCTGGGAAACCTCGCCACCGATGCCGGAGCCGGGTGGCTGCGTGGATTGCTCGCGGCGGCCGTGGCCGTCGTCTTCCACGCCGTGTCTGGCATGGCCCGCTCCCTGGCGGCCACCCGCCTCACCGCCACGATCGCGGTGGCCGCGGGGCTGACCGT
Organism: uncultured Corynebacterium sp.; assembly: GCA_964613845.1. Classification (GTDB taxonomy): domain Bacteria; phylum Actinomycetota; class Actinomycetes; order Mycobacteriales; family Mycobacteriaceae; genus Corynebacterium. The sequence continues at coordinate 8,821 of CAZTIZ010000054.1, read as the reverse complement.
GCTCGCCCTCCCCTCCCCGTGGACACACCTCGGGGTCATCGTCGCCGCCGGTGCCCTGGGCGTCGTGCTGCTGCGGGGCGCAACCGGCCGGGAGGAGGGGGACCTCCCCGCCGATGAACTGCGGCCGGTGAGTGCCCGGGCCGCAGGCATCAGCCTCGGTCTCTTCCTCGTCCTCCTGGTGGGGCTGGGTGCCGCGGCAGCGGGACCGGGCGGCTGGCTACTCAGCCGGGCTGCGGCCTTCTACCAGGCCGGGGCGTTCGTCTTCGGTGGCGGGCACGTGGTGCTGCCACTGCTCGAACAGCAGACGGTGAGCACCGGGTGGCTGGGCCAGGAACAGTTCCTCGCCGGTTATTCCGCCGCCCAGGCCGTGCCGGGCCCCCTGTTCACCTTCGCCTCCTACCTCGGCGCCCTCGACGCCGGTCCCGGCCTAGCCGGTGCAGTGGGCGGGGCGGCCCTGGCCACCGTCGCCATCTTCCTGCCCTCCGCCCTGCTGATGATCGCGGGCCTGCACTTCCGGGGCAGGTGGCGTCATTCGCCTGCGCTGCGGGCCGCCTCCACCGCCGTCAACGCGGCCGTGGTGGGCCTGCTGGCGGCGGCGTTCTGGGACCCGGTGCTCAGCCACGGCGTGACCGGACTGCCCTCACTGATCATCGCCGTGCTGTGCTGGCTCGGCCTGAGCAGGTGGCAGCTGCCGCCCTGGTCGATCGCCCTGTTCGCTGCACTGACGGGCTGGGCTCTGCTGTAGGGGTCAGCGCACCACCGGTTCATCGGCGATGGCGGCATGCTCCTCGGTTTCCTGCGTCTCATCGGGGCGTGCGGACGGGCCGTTACCCCGCTCATCCATGACGCGGACGACGATCGCGACCACCAGGATCACCGCTGCGGCCAGGCCGGCGGTCCAGACCAGCGCATCATCCTCGAAGACCCCCTCGGTGCGCGCCACGGCGACCCAGGACAGACCCCAGGCGGTGGCCAGGGCGGGGGCGATCCGGCCCCGGCTGAACACCGCGGACAGCACCGCGATCGCCGCGGCCACCACGATGCCGATGATCCCGGTGACCTCATCCTCGAAGGCCTCCACCCCGGCCGAGGCGAGCCAGGCATAGGTGTTGGCCACCGTGGCCAGCAGCACCCAACCGAAGTAGAGTCCGAAGGTGCCGTCGCTCACGACCAGATCGACCCAGCCACGGGGTCGCGCGATACCCAGCACGAACATGATCCGGATGAGCACCGCCAGCAGAACCACGATCACCAGGACGGAACCCAGGATCAGCTCCCACTGCACCATCCCCAACCACAGGGCGTTGAGTAGGGCGGAGAGCATCGCCCAGGGGCGCAGGGCGCGCTGCCGTTCCGACGCCCGGGCGGTGGGGGTCAGCTGCCAGATGGCATAGGCCGCCAGTCCGAGGTAGATCACGCTCCAGATACTGAAGGCCGTGCTGGCCGGGGCCACAGGGGTGGCATCCGCGGACAGAGCGCCGCCGGAGGCCTCACTGACCGCGGTTCCTCCCAGCGCGCCACTGCCGAGATAGGCCATGGCGATCGCCGCCGCAACGACGAGCACGGTGAGTATTGCCATGGGCCACTGATTGCGCCCACCGGTGTCTGCATTCTGAGCTGCATTCTGACGAATAGGGGTCGAGTTCATGGTTCGTCACCTCCACCGCCCAACCTAGAGACGCCCGCCGACGACGGTCATCACGTTTAGGTAACTCCGGCCCCGGGTGCCCCGATCAGAACAGCGATAGCCCCAGCGAGCGGTAGACGCTACCGAAGGGGGCGTCTACGCGCACCCACCGTCCCACCGCCGAGACCCGCAGGTGACGGGGGACGTCGACGGGCGCGGAGAAGCCCGGGATCAGGCCGAGGGAGCTGCAGGCGAAGATCATCCGCATCGGGATCTCCGCCTCCCGCTCACCGTCGGTGACCGTGATCACCGTCTGGTTGAGCAGACTGGCCGGTGGGCCGAGCGGTCCGGAGAACTGCCGCGCCAGTGCCTGACCCTGATCGGAGAGCTCGCGCACCACCGTGACCGGCAGGTTGTCGAGGAGCTGGAAACCCTCCGCCGGAGGCAGGGCGCCCGGCCAGTTCGGGTCACTGGCCGGCCCGATCTCCTCCACACCGTTGTGCAGGGCGGTGAGCAGGGCGTGCGCGGAGACCACCGCCCCATCGCGGGAGGCACGCCCACGGATACGGCGGGCGGCCACGACCTCGAAGGGAGTGGTGACGAAGACGTCGAGGGTGTCATCGTCGAGATGACGGAGCCGGGCGGAGGCGGAGGCATCGATACCCGTGGCACGACTGAGCAGGGCCTGCAGGCCCGGGGCACCGGCGTCGACCCGCAGGGACTCGATGAGCACTAGTTCCCGTTCTCTTCCTCGACCTCGGAGTCCGGGACCCGACTGAGGATCCTGATCTCCTTCTGGGTGATCGAGCGCGGCCGCTCGGTGGTCATGTCGATGGCCACCTGCACGCACTCGACGACGCAGGCCACGCGGTTCTGACGGTCCCTGATCTCCTGGCGGGTGGTGAAGGAGGTGTTCCCGATCTCGACGACCTGGGTCTCCACGACCAGCTCGGTGGTGTCGGGCATCACCGGGCGCAGGAAGTCGATGTCGAGGTGCCGGACGAAGACGGCGAATTCGTGTCCGCGGGCATCGAACTCGTCCTTGGCGAACTGCAGACGGGCCTCCTGTGCCAGTTCCACGTAGTTCGCGTTCATGATGTGGCCGTAGCGGTCGAAGTCGGACCAGCGGACCGGGACGGTGGTCACGTGGAGGGCGGAATTCTGATCGGCAGTCATGGGGATGAGAGGTTCCTCTTTACGGAAGTGGTCACTGGGCGGGATCTCGGGCAGGTGGTGACCACCCGAGGTACACGCACACACTCTAGCCGCTCCCCCGTCAGACGCACCTGCCCGACCACGCCGGGAAACAGCGACGGCCCGCATCCGCCCCGCGGGAAACGGGGAGATGCGGGCCGGGGCAGGCGGGAGGAACTAGCGGGTCAGCTTGCGGTGGGTCACACGCGAGGGGCGTGCGGCGTCCTCACCGAGGCGCGCGATCTTGTTCTTCTCGTAGTCGCCGAAGTTACCCTCGAACCAGTACCACTGGCCCTCCGCCACATTGCCCTCCCAGGCGAGGATGTGGGTACAGGTGCGGTCCAGGAACCAGCGGTCGTGGGAGATGACCACGGCGCAGCCCGGGAACTTCGTCAGCGCGTTCTCCAGGGAACCGAGGGTCTCGACGTCGAGGTCGTTGGTCGGCTCATCGAGCAGGATCAGGTTTCCGCCCTGCTTGAGGGTCAGCGCCAGGTTCAGTCGGTTGCGCTCACCACCGGAGAGCACCTTGGACGGCTTCTGCTGGTCCGGGCCCTTGAAGCCGAAGGAGGAGATGTAGGCGCGCGAGGGGATCTCGTTCTGGCCGACGTGGATGTAGTCCAGGCCCTCGGAGACGATCTGCCACACGGTCTTCTCGGGATCGAGGTTCTCGCGGTTCTGGTCGACGTAGCTGATGTCGACGGTCTGCCCGACCTCGACCGAGCCGGCGTCCGGCTCCTCCAGTCCGACGATCGTCTTGAACAGGGTGGACTTACCCACACCGTTCGGGCCGATGACACCGACGATGCCGTTGCGCGGCAGGGTGAAGGAGAGGTCCTTGATGAGGACGCGGCCGTCGAAGCCCTTCTCCAGCTCATCGACCTCCACGACCTTGCTGCCCAGGCGCGGCGGGGTCGGGATCTGGATCTCCTCGAAGTCGAGCTTCCGGTACTGCTCGGCCTCCGCGGCCATCTCCTCGTAGCGCTCCAGCCGGGCCTTGTTCTTGGCCTGGCGGGCCTTCGGGGAGGAACGCACCCAGGCGAGCTCCTCCTTCAGGCGCCGCTGCAGCTTCTGATCCTTCTTGCCGGAGACCTCCAGGCGCTCGGCCTTCTTCTCCAGGTAGGTGGAGTAGTTGCCCTCGTAGGGGAAGAGCTTGCCGCGGTCGACCTCACAGATCCACTGCGCGACGTTGTCCAGGAAGTAACGGTCGTGGGTGACGGCCAGGACGGCACCCGGGTAGTTCTCCAGGTGCTTCTCCAGCCACTGGACGGACTCGGCGTCCAGGTGGTTGGTGGGCTCATCGAGCAGCAGCAGGTCCGGCTCGGACAGCAGCAGCTTGGCCAGGGCCACGCGGCGGCGCTCACCACCGGAGAGGTGGGTGACAGGCTCATCCGAGGGCGGGCAGCGCAGGGCTTCCATGGCCTGCTCGATCTTGGAGTCGACCTCCCAGGCGTCGGCGGCGTCCAGGTCCTCCTGGAGCCTGCCCATCTCATCCATGAGCTCGTCGGTGTAGTTGGTCGCCATCTCTTCCGCGATCGCCTCGAAGCGCTGCTTCTTCTCGAAGATCTCGCCGAGGCCCTCCTCGACGTTCTCGCGGACGGTCTTCTCCTCGTTCAACGGCGGCTCCTGCAACAGGATGCCGACGGTGGCGCCCGGGTCGAGGAAGGCCTCACCGTTGGAGGGCTGGTCGAGGCCAGCCATGATCTTCAGGATCGACGACTTGCCGGCACCGTTGGGTCCGACCACGCCGATCTTGGCGCCCGGGTAGAAGGCCATCGTGACATTGTCCAGAATGACCTTGTCACCGATGGCCTTCCGCACGTTCTTCATCGTGTAGATGAATTCGCCCATTTTTCCCCTTTGTTGTGGAACGTTAAGTCACCCCAAAGGGTACATCACGGATCTCAGAACGGCGGTCCGCCGCCCTCTCCCGCACCATCACCGGCGGCTGCACCCACCAGCTCCCCCTCCGGCGCCTGCTCAGGGGCCTCATCCCCGGCAGGATCAGACTCCCCCTGCCGCGGCTGATCGGCCAGTGCCTGCCCGAAGGAGTTGGTGGACGCCGAGGGCTCCTGGACGGCGTCGAAGTGCTCATCACCGTCGATGGTGGGGAGCTGGACGTTGTCCACGTTGTGCTCGGTCGGCTCGCTGCGCCTGGAGCCGATGATGTGGCGGGAGAGGTCCAGGCCGATCTGGGTGGCCCGGAGGATGATCTGCTGCTGGGCGTTGCCTTCCCGGTCGGTCCACTCCCTGGTGACGGGAAAACCGGTCACGATGACCGGCATGCCCTTGAGCAGTGACTTACGGACGTTGACGGCGAGCTGCCCCCACAGCTCCACGTTGATGAACAGCGTGTCGACGTCGCGCCAGCCGCTCTCGGCCTTCTCGTCCCGGACCCTGCGGCTGGCGGCCACCCGCAGGCGGCCGACGCAGGTGCCGGACTGTAGCTTCTTCAGCCACGGGTCCCGGGTGAGATTGCCGGTGATGGTCATCGGTAGCAGTGCCATGGTGGTTGTTCCCCCTGTGAGTTGCGGTGCAGTGACCTTGCACCGCGAACCCTGCCAGGCACCTCAGGGCGGGTAAACCGCGCCCGGCGCCCGCCTGTGGATAACCCTCGGATATCCACAGGCGGGCGTGGCGGAGGCGGCTCAGGGCTTGCGGAAATCCTCGTCGTAGTATCCGGGGCCGGACTGCTCCCCGGAGGTCATCTGGGCGAGCATGGCGTTGTAGGCCTCGTATTCGTCGTCGTCGCCGCTGGCGACCTTCTCGTCGTAGGCATCGGAATCCACCTTGTCCTCGCGCCGCCAGTCGATGAACAGCTTGGCGAAGACAATGGCCAGCGGGAAGGAGCCGGATGCCCAGGCGATGCCACCGCCCTCGCGCTGGTCAGCGAGCAGATCGGGGTCCCAGGGCAGCATGAGGGAACGGTAGAATTCCTCGCCCATGACCACGTTGAGCTGCATCAGGTAGATGCCCAGGAACAGGTGCACCGGCATGGAGACGAACAGCACGCCCAGGCGGATGGGGGTGGTCTTGCGGTTGGGCAGCGGGTCCGGACCCACGACCTCCCAGAAGTAGAGGTAGCCGGAGACCAGAAAGGCCACGTTCATGATCAGGTGGCCAGCGTGCTCCGAGATCATCAGCTCGTAGAGCGGGATGAACATGTACATCACGTAGAAGAAGAACAGGAACTGCAGGAGGTTGATCACCGGGTTGCTGAGCACCTTGAGCAGTCGGCTGTCCAGGAAGGCGCGCACCCAGTCGTGGATGCCCGGCTGACCGGGTGGCCCCGGCGCGTAGGCCGTCATCAGCATGCTCAGCGGCGCACCGAAGGCCAGGAACAGGGGCACGCCCATGGACAGGATCATGTGGCCGATCATGTGCATGGAGTAGCTGGCGGGCATGTTGATGCCGATGCCGGAGCTGGTGGTGAGGAAGAGGGTGAGGCAGCCCAGCAGCCACCACACGAGACGGGAGGTGGCCCATTGACCACCGGAGTGGCGGATGCGCCACACCGAGTAGAGGTAGCCGGCGGCCAGGAGCAGGGCGATGCTTCCGAACATGACGTCGAAACGCCACATCGTCCACACGTTCCAGAAGGTGGGTTCCCGGCTCAGGTCGTAGCCGAGCTGGATGGCCATGGTGGACAGGTTCACCTCCTGCGGGACCGGGGGTGGGGTGCGCCCCATGGTGATGGCGATGCCGGTGACCGCGGCCATGACCAGCGCCTCGACGATGGCCACGCGGCGGAAGGTCCGGTGGTCGGAGGGGTCGGCCTGCACCCGGGGGATGGCCCGGGCGCGGTGGAGCCAGCCGAGGCCGCCGAGGATGAGGATGCCGACCATCTTGGCGACGATGATCAGTCCGTAGCGGGTGGTGAGGAGGTCACCGAGCTCGACGCGGATGCTGGTGGCCACGAGGCCGGACAGGGCGAGGACGATGATGGAGAACAGCGCGACCGTCGAGTAGCGGCGCAGTGCGATGTGCAGGTCCGGGCCCAGTCGGCGGGCGTGGGCGATCAGGGCCATGAGGCCGCCGACCCACACGACCATGAAGATCAGGTGCCACAGGTAAGAGTTGGTGCCGTAGTCGTGGTCGCCACCGGTGGCGGCGTGGCCCTCCATGCCCAGGGGCACGATCATCAGGATCGAACCGATGAGCAGGATGGGCTGGGTACTCCAGCGACGGGAGAACAGGCCTCCGATGCCGGTGAGGAGGGCGATGGCGGCGACCACCAGCCAGGCCTGGGCGGTGGCGACCTGGTCGATCGCCACGGCCCAGGCGTCAGGCTGGAGGGTCTGCACGAATGGTGTGCCGGAGACATCGGAGAGCACCAGGGAGATCATCAGCAGGCCGACGATGCCGAAGGACAGGGCTGCGACGGAGCCGGTCCGGGAGGCCAGGTGGCCGTCAACGGTCAGGCGGGCGTGGATGAGGCGGCTGTTGTCGTCGGCGGGCACGCGCGGAGAGATGTAGAAGGCCGCGAACATGTAGGAACCGACGGACAGCGCGGCGAGCATCCACCCCACCGCCCGGAAGAAGGGCAGGCCGAAGGTGGTGACCGGGCCGGGGTCCGGGATGCCGAGGGCCGCGAGGGACTCGGAGAGGAAGGCGTAGGCGATGGTTCCACCGACCAACCCCGCCACGGTGAGGACCAGCAGATACAGCGGCCAGGTGGGGCGCACCCCGCCCCGGCGGGGGCCCCGGGGCGGGGTCTTCTCTTCACTCAGCGTGGTGTTCATCAGGTCCATCTCACCGTCCGACGCCGGTACCGACGTCGCGGTTGACTCGGGGGCTGGCATGTTCCACAGCCTAACGGGGGGAGGGGGCATTCCATAAAGCACGGCTGCGGTCACGGGCCCGGGTGGTGGGCTGAGAAAGATGTGATCAGGAGGAGATTGCCGGGCCGTCTGGTAGTTGTGAGTCTTATGGAAAGTCGCCAACTGCACTATTTCCGGATCGTCGTGGATCAGGGTTCCTTCACCCGGGCCGCCGAGGTCCTCGACATGACCCAGCCCTCCCTGAGTCTGTCGATCCGCAAACTGGAGAAGCAGGCGGAGGTGCAGCTGCTGATCCGGGGCCGGGGCGGCATCGTCCCCACCGAGGCCGGCCGGTACCTCTACCGGGTGGCCAGTCAGGTGGACTCGCTGCTCGGGGAGGCGGACCGGCGGATCCGGGAGATCGCGGGAGGCCTGGCCGGTCAAGTGTCGATCTCCACCAACCCGGAGTTCAACTGGGATCTCATGCCCCGGGTGATCTCCCGCCTGCGGTCAGAAGCCCCGGGGGTCGAACTGTTCCTGCGGGACCCTGAACCGCTGCAGACCCTGGAGAACGTCCTGGATGGGCAGGCGGACCTGGGGCTGATGCCCTCCACCGATCCACAGGCCTTCGCCCGCCAGTACAGCGACTCCCTCACAGTGCTGGCCGCCGCCAGCTTCCGCCTGGCCGTGGCGCTTCCCGAGCGCCTGTCCCACCTGCCGAACCCGGTCCCCCTCCAGGACCTGGCCGGTGAGACGTGGGTGCTGTCACGCCGACGCCCCGAGTACATCGGCATGCCTGAGCTGCTGGACGCCGTGTGGGCCGAGCACCCGACGGTGCGGCCCGTGCGGGTGCAGGAGATCGCCACGATGCAGACCGCGCTGCCGCTGGTCGGCGGTGGCGTGGGAGTGACCCTGATCGCGGAGAACGCCAGCACCTTCGCCAACCACCGCATCCACTACCGACGCGCCGTCGAGGACCTCCCGCCCGTCCATGCTGTGCTGATCCACCGTCGTGACCGGGAGCTCTCCCCCGCCGCAGAACGGCTACGCGATCTCATCCTGGAGGTCGGCCGCGGCCATGACGCGGGGGATGGCAGGCCGCCCGGTGAGGGCATTCCGCACCAGATGGGCTAAACTGCCATGTCGGGGAATTCACGTCACCCCCTGCCTCCGTAGCTCAGTGGATCAGAGCATCCGGTTTCTACCCGGTGTGTCGCGGGTTCGAATCCTGCCGGGGGCGCTG
>CAZTIZ010000053.1:7049-15177 GCA_964613845.1 uncultured Corynebacterium sp. | reverse complement strand
TGGACGGCCAGCAGGCCGAGGATCTCCTCCACGAGGTCGGCATCACCGTCAACCGTAACGCCGTGCCCTTCGACCCGCGCCCGCCGGCAGTTTCCTCCGGTCTGCGCATCGGTACCCCGGCACTGGCCACCCGCGGTCTCGACGCCGAGGACTTCACCGAGGTAGCCGACATCATCGGTACCGCCCTGGCCAACGGCAAAAACGCCGACATCGACGCGCTGCGTGCCCGCGTCACCGCCCTGACCGGGCAGTACCCGCTCTACGACGGCCTGGAGGACTGGAAGCTGCGTTAGACGGCCCACGCCCCCATCAGCTGTGAAACGCGGTTCCCCGACCCCGGGGGGAACCGCGTTTTTTCTCACCCACTACCCTGATCAGACGTGCGCATCCTGATCATCGACAACTTCGACTCCTTCACCTGGAATCTCGTTTCCTACGCGAGGGACGTCTCCGGGACCACCCCGACGGTGATCCGCAACAACGAGCCCGGTTGGGACACCCGCCGGGTCGCCGCCTTCGACGCGGTGATCATCTCACCCGGTCCGGGGCATCCCGCCGACCCCCGTGACACCGGCATCTGTCTCGACGTCATCCGGGACGCCGACGTACCCGTCCTCGGCGTCTGCCTCGGCCACCAGGCCATCGCCCACGTCCACGGCGGGGCGGTCCACCCCAGCCCTGAGCCGGTCCACGGCCGGACCTCCGCGATCCGGCACGACGGTGACGCCCTCTTCCACGGTCTGCCGGAGCGCTTCGACGTCGTCCGCTACCACTCCCTGATCGTCGATGAACTCCCCGGCACCATCGAGGCCACCGCCTGGACCGACGACGGTCTGATCATGGCCCTGCGCCACCGTGACCGCCCCCAGTGGGGCGTGCAGTTCCACCCAGAGTCCATCGGCGGGCGGTACGGCCGGGAGATCATCGCCAACTTCCTCCGCCTCGCCCGTGCCCACAATCACCGCTGGTCACTGCACACCGTCACCCTCGACCAGGAGCTCGATGGCGCGGCCGTCCACGGGGAACTGTTCGCCACCGCCGAGCACTCCTTCTGGCTCGACGCCTCCGACCCCGCGCGCCCCACCGGTCGTTTCAGCTACCTCGGCGATGCCTCCGGGCCACTGGCGCGGGTGTGGCAGGACCGGGTGGGCGGCAACCTCCTCGATGAACTCGCCGGGGACCTGGCCTCCCACCGCATCGACCGCGGTGACGTGGACTTCGACTTCACCCTCGGCTGGGTCGGCTACCTCGGCTACGAACTCAAGGCGGAGTGCGGTGGTACTGCCGCCCACATCTCCCCGCACCCGGACCTCTCCCTGATCTTCGCCGACCGCATGATCGTCATCGATCACCATGCCGGACGCACCCACCTCGTGACACTGATCGGCTCCAGGCACGACGATGCCCAGCGCGAGTGGTGTGCGCGTACCGCCCAGCGCCTGGTCGCGGTGGGTGAGACCGGGGCGTCGACAGGGGCCCCGGAGGTGGGCATCCTGGGCGTGCGCCACGACCGGGACGGCTACCTCGAACGCATCGATGACTGTCTCCGACAGATCCGCGCCGGACACACCTATGAGGTCTGTCTGACCAACGAGCTGAGCGCCCCGGGCAGGCTGGAACCGCATTCCTACCTGCAGCTGCGCGCTGACAACCCCACGCCCTTCGGGTCGCTGCTGCGCTTCGGGGAACTGTCGGTGCTGTCGAGCACACCCGAGCGCTTCCTCACCGTCGACCGGACTGGCCGGGTGGAGTCGCGGCCGATCAAGGGCACCCGCCCCCGCTCAGCGGACGCGGTCGAGGACGCACGTCTGCGGGCGGACCTGGCGGACAACCCCAAGGACCGGGCCGAGAACCTCATGATCGTCGACCTGGTGCGCAATGATCTGAGCCGGATCGCAGCCCCGGGGACGGTACGCGCCGAGCCGCTCTTTAACGTGGAGTCCTACGCCACCGTCCACCAGTTGGTGAGCACCGTCAGCTGCGAACTCGCGCAGGGGCGCACCGCGGTGGACGCGGTGCGGGCGGCATTCCCCGGCGGCTCGATGACCGGTGCCCCGAAGATCCGCACGATGGAGATCATCGACCGGCTGGAGGAGGGACCGCGCGGGGTTTACTCCGGGGCGATCGGCTACTTCTCCCTCGACGGCGCCATGGACCTGGCGATGGTGATCCGCACGATCGTCGCCGACGCCGCAGGTCTCACCTACGGGGTCGGCGGGGCGATCATCGCACTGTCGGACCCGGCGGACGAACATGAGGAGACCATCACCAAGTCCGCCCCCCTGCTACGCCTGCTGGGACAGGAGTTCCCCGCATGATCCACAGATGGGACGGAACGCATCTCGTGGCGGCGCCGGAACCGGTTACCGTTGCCGACGTCGCCGACTCCTGGTTGGAGCACGACGGATACGTGGGCAGTTGGCACCTGCACCGGCAGCGCTTCTCCGCCAGCCTGCCCGGACGCGACCTGGGGCACTTCCTCGACGCCGTACGCACCCACATTCCCCACGAGGGCGACTGGTTCCCCCGTATCGAGGCCCACGGGGATGAGCTCTACCTGCGGGTGCGACCGGCACCCCCGCGACGCACCACAACGACCCTGTGGCTGCCCCCGACCCCGGACCCGCGCCGCACCCCCCTGGTGAAGGGCCCCGACCTGCCGATCCTGGGCGAACTGCGGGACCGGGCACGGCACCACGGGGCCGATGACGCACTCCTGTACTCCACGGATGGATTCGTGGTGGAGGGGGCCAACTGCGCCCTGGGCTGGTGGGAGGAGGGGGACTTCATGATCCCCTCCCACCCGGACCGCCTGCCCTCGGTCACCGTCGCCGCGCACACGGGGATACTCGGAGCCCCCGGTACCCGGCCCATCCTCCCGGATGAACTGCAACAATTCACGGTGTGGGCCGGTAGCGCCCTCCACGGCTGGACCGAGGTCGACGCCTGGATTACCGCCCAGGGGGAGATAATCCCCGCGCGCCGGACAGCCACCCCGATGAGTACGCAGGCCGTGAACACCCTGCTGCGGTGGGCCTGACCCCGCTACACCGACCAATCTCCGAGCGCGCCCTCCAGGGCACCCAACGCCGCCTCGATCAACGGCCACCGCTGATCCTCCGGGCACCCGAGCTCCACCCAGCGCCGACCGCTCTGATCGAGAAAACCCACCCACCCCCACAGCGCCCAATGGTGACGGGGGACCTCCCCGGCCCCGATGATCCCGCGCAACTGCTCCACCAGCTCACCGTCGGCCGCCTGACGGTGCTGGAGGGCCGTTTCCGGCTCACCCGCGCCGGGGATGAGCGAGTGGTCGGAGGCGAGTGCATCCAGCTGCACCCGGAGGAGGGCGGTGACGCGGTCGCGGACCGGATGGCCGGGGCCGAGGGCGGCGGCCGCTGCGCCACGGGCCGTCAGGAGGGCACGCAGGGATTCCTCGACGACGGACCCGTACAGGCCGGACTTGGAGGAGAAATAGTGGAAGACCAGTGACTGGGAACTGCCGGAGGCGGCCGCGATCTCGGAGACGGAGGCCTCAGGGTAGTCGGTGGTGGCGAAGTGTGCGCGGGCTGCGGTGAGGATCTCGGCCCGACGTTCGGTGGTGCTCAGTCGTCTGCGGGTGGTCATGGTTGACAACCCTACCCGCTGTTGAGTTAGGGTCAATAGCAGTTATTGACCTCGACTCAATAGGAGTGCACGTGCTCGACCACACCATCTTCTGGCACGTCTATCCCCTCGGCGCCACCGGCGCGCCCGTCCGGGATTGGACGGAAGACGATGAAGCCCATCGCCTGCCGCAACTGGTCGGCTGGCTGGATCACCTCATTGATCTTGGCTGCAACGGCCTGCTGCTGGCCCCCGTCTTCGCCTCCAGCACCCATGGCTATGACACGCTCGACCACTTCCGTATCGATCCGCGTCTGGGGGATGATGCCGACTTCGATCTCCTCATCGCCGCCTGCCGCGAGCGCGGCATCGATGTGCTTCTCGACGGCGTCTTCAACCACGTCGGAGCGCATCATCCGATGGTCGACGGGGGCGGGCCCGTGAAGCGGGACGGTGCGGGCCACCCGGTGGGCTGGGAGGGGCACGGTGATCTGGTGGAGCTCGACCATTCTGATCCCCGCACCGCTGAGTTGGTCGTGGCGGTGATGGAGCACTGGCTCACGCGGGGGGTTGCCGGCTGGCGCCTGGACGTGGCCTACGCGGTCCCGTCCCGGTTCTGGTCGGAGGTGATCGGCCGGGTCCGGCACCGTTTTCCCGGTGCGGTCTTCCTCGGTGAGGTCATCCACGGCGATTATGCCGGTATCGCGGCAGCGGGGGAACTGGATATGGTCACCCAGTACGAACTGTGGAAGGGGATCTGGAGTTCCATCCGGGACGCCAACCTCTGGGAGCTGGCCCATGCGCTTGAGCGTCATGACGGGTTTTCGGCACGCGCCCTGATGCAGACCTTCGTGGGCAACCACGACGTTGACCGCATCGCCGACACCCTCGGCGTGGACGGCGCGGCACTGGCCGCGGTGATCCTGTTCAGCCTCCCGGGCGTGCCGAGCGTGTACTACGGGGATGAGCTGGCTGTCCGCGGTCGCAAGGGCAGCGGCTACGGCGCGGATGACCCATTGCGTCCGGCGCTGGGGGCGGGCCCGGGTGAACTGACGGGGCAGGCCCGACACATGGCTGAGCTCTACCGTGAACTGATCGGGCTGCGGCGTCGTCATCCCTGGCTCAGCCGGGGTCGGATCGAGGTAGGGGAGCGGGCTGATACGGCGCTGTCCTACGCGGTGACCGGGGCCGGGCACCGTCTCGACGTGAGCGTGAAGCTGGACCCGGCACTGTCCGCGGAACTTGTCTTCGATGACGGGGAACGATTCTCGGCCACCTGGTGAGCCCCGGACACAAGACGGACCCCCGGTCACCGTGAAGGTGACCGGGGGTCTCTACCGTCGTGAGAGATATTTTCCTGCGTGGCCGGCTATCTCGGCCTGAACTTCTCCTAGTTGTTGGAGGCGTTCAGTGCCGGCTCGTTAGGGGAGTTACCACCGGCCTTGGCGGAGGTGGGAGCCTGCGAGATGACGACCTCGGCGGCAGCCGGAGAGCGCGGGATCAGGGCGGTGCAGATGGCGCCGATGACGGCGACGCCTGCGAAGAGGTAGAAGGCGTTGGAGGCACCGAGACCGGCCGAGATGATCAGGCCGCCGAGGGCCGGGCCGAAGATGCCACCCAGGCGGCCGAAACCGGCGACCCAGGCCACGCCGGCAGCGCGGGAGGCGGTGCCGTAGTAGTTGGAGGCCAGACCGTAGGTGAGGACCTGGGTGCCCAGGACGCCGACGCCGGCGAAGGCGATGGCGATGTAGAGCAGCGGGGCGAAGGAGATGAGGGGCAGCCCGAAGAGGCAGAAGGCAGCCAGGGTGAAGGTCGTGGTGACGATGGTCTTGGCTCCGATGCGGTCAGCGAACCAGGAGGCGACCAGGCCACCGATGACCGCACCGCCGTTGAGCGCCAGGAGGGAGTACAGGGAGTTCTCGGCGCTGGTACCGGCGGCCCGCATGATCTCGGGCAGCCAGGTGTTCAGTCCGTAGGTGGAGAGCAGGCCGATGAAGGACATGGCACCGATGAGCAGGGTGCCCGGCAGGTAGGCGCGGGAGAAGATGCCGGCGAAACCGGTCTTCTCGACATCCTTCTGTGCCTTGGCGGCATCCGCAGCGTCTTCCACGACTGCTTCGGCGACGGTGTCCTCGACGATGAACTGATCCTCCGGCAGGCCGTGCTTGATGCAGATGGCGCGGGCGTCGGCCTTGCGGCCGCGGGCGACGAGCCAGCGCGGGGACTCCGGCAGTGCGAACCAGGCGAGGGGCAGCAGGAACAGCAGCGGGCTGGCACCGATCAGGAACAGGCCGCGCCAGCCGATGAGGTCCTCGAACCAGATGGCGAACAGGGAGGCCATGACGCCGCCGGCGGGAACGCCGGAGTAGACGATGGCGTTGAAGAGGTTGCGGCGGTTGGCCGGGGCGAACTCTGCGATGATGGCGCCACCGGTGGCGACGATCATGCCGACGCCGAGGCCGGTGAGGAAGCGCAGCAGGCCGAACATGACGATGGTGTTGGCCATCGCGGTCAGGGCCATACCGATGGAGAACCAGACGACGGCGGTGAGCATGACCTTGCGGCGCCCGACGCGGTCACCGATCGCGCCAGCCGATAGTGCACCGATCATCACGCCGACCATGGCGTAGGAGCCGAGGGTGCCGGCCATGGCGGGGGAGAGCTCACCGAGTTGGTTCGGGTCGTTCAGCAGGGACGACAGGACGGCACCGTAGATGACGAGGTCGTAACCATCGAAGAGGATGGAGATACCGACGACCGCGAGGATGAGGTAGACGGTGCGCTTGTGTCGGGGCGATGCCCACGTGTTGTCGGCGTTCTGTGACGCCGTGGTGACTGTGGAGTTCACTGGTCTGCTCCTTTGCAATGTGAATCTCTCTGTGACGGAGAGTATGGAAGCCATTTAAAGGTGTTCCCCGCCACATGGCACTAGGGGAATCCCTAAAGATTTACTAGGGTTACTTGTACGGACTTGGTGGCCCTGCTAGGAAATTAGGGCCCCCTCCGTTACCCCCGCCCCTTGGTGCTGAGCAGGCAAAATGCCCATTTTTCCAGAAGTCCTCCCGTCCTCTTTTCGACCTTCCGTGCCCTTCCCGTTCCCCTTTTGTGACCTTTTCCCTTCTTGCGGGGGAACCCCCCCTTCCGGGTGAACAAAAGGGCGGTAGGTGAACATTTCTGTTCATCTACCGCCCTTTTTGGCTGGTCAGGAGATTATTCGGTTTCCTTTTCCTCCTGTACCTTTCCCTCCGGGGTCTCCGCACGCCCTTCGGCGAGGGCTGTGCGGGCGGCCCGGAGCCAGTCGGGCTGATTCTCCAGCAGGGCCTTGATCTCGGTTGTGGTCAGGGGCTTGTCCAGTTCGTTGCGCTTGAGGGCGGCGATGGTGATGCCCAGCTTCTGCGCGACGACGGGCCGCGGGTGCGGGCCTTCCCGGCGCAGGTCCTGCAGCCACTGCGGCGGATCCTCCTGGAGGGCCTTGAGGTCCCGGTGGGTCACCGCATTGGCCTGGAACTCCTCCGGCGTGGCCGGCAGGTAGATTCCCAGCTTCTTCGCCGCGGTCTGCGGCTTCATGGCGGTCCCGGACGGCTTGAGTACAGACTCTTCATTCACGTCCCCCACGGTAGCATTGCCCGCATGCTGACCCTGAGCTTCGTCACCGGTACCGAACCCGGGAAATGGTTCCGCCGCTTCCGTGAGCGCACCGGACACGGTGGCCTCGCCGCAGTGGGCTCCGACGATCCCCTCACGGAGCTTCTCGATGGCCGCGCCGACCTCGCCCTGGCGCGTCTGCCCGACGCACGGGTGGGGGAGGGGCATCACGTGGTGCGCCTCTACGGGGAGGCGCCGGGGGTCGCGGTACCCCGTGACTCCATCTTTGCGGAGCTGGGGGAGGACGTACCGGTCGTGGAGCTGGCGGACGAGCATCTCAACTACCGGATCGGGGAGGACGGCTCCGTCGATGTGGCGCAGGTGCGCACGGGGCTCCAGGTCGTCGCAGCCAACGTCGGTATAGTCGTTGCCCCGCGTCCACTGCTCAAGGTGCTGGCCAAGAAGCAGGTGGTGCCGCTGGGCCTGGTTGACCCGGCCGTGCCCGTGACGGAGATAGCCCTGGTGTGGCTGCGCGAGCATGATTCGGAGGCCATCCAGGACTTCGTGGGCATTGCCCGGGGTCGGACGGCGAACACCTCCCGGCAGGCCGTGCCGAAACGCTCTGCCCGGGAGAAGGCTCTCGCGAAGCAGGCACGTCGAGGTCAGGTCGCGGGGAGAAAGGGTAACGACACGCGGCGCCGAAGATCACGATGAGGGCACAATGATGGGCGCTGGGTCGTTTTCGCTGCGAATCTGAGCGATTCAAGTCACAATCGGTGACAGCCTATTTGTCCACAAGAAGAAAAGGTGAGTTCACAATGTCCCGTACAACTTTGAGCCGTCGTATTCTGGCGGGCTTCGCTGCTACCACGCTGACCCTGGGCCTGGTCGCCTGTGCAGACGATGCTGAGGACGATGCCCCGGAGACCACCGTCGA
>CAZTIZ010000053.1:0-6949 GCA_964613845.1 uncultured Corynebacterium sp. | reverse complement strand
GCCGCCGATGAGACGGCCGTCGACGAGGCAGACGTTGAGAGCGCCGACATCGAGCTTGAGGACGGCACCACCGTCGAGGTTCCGGTTGAGCTCGCCGACGCCGTGGAGGAGTACTCCGCTGAGTTCGGCCAGGCCACCGAGATCGATGATTCCGAGGGTACCTACCTCGTGACCTTCCAGGACGCGGATTTCCTCGCCTACTCCACCGAGGTCGGGGCGCACCCGCTCACCGGCGAGATCGCCATCGCCTGGACCGATGACGGGGGGCTCGGCTCCGACCTGGGCCTGCCGGTCGCCGCTGAGGAAGCCGCGGCCGACGGTGAGGGCCGCACCCAGCAGTTCCAGTGGGGTACCATCACCTGGACCCCGGGCGTTGACGGCGAGGGTGAGATCCTCATCGAGGAAGAGGATGACCGGGACGACAACAACGACGGCAACGACCCCGCGTTGAACTAGCTCCGCCCCGGGAGGTGGATGTCATCCACTGTTCATCTACCTCCCACCTCCCCTCCATATGGCGCCATTAGCCTGTGGTCAGCCGGGCGGTCCATGCGGCACCTGAGCAGGCTAGCCGCCCGGCCGCGGCCGCCGCAGGTCGGTACCGGCCCGGTGGCCGCGACGTGGACCCGCTGAATGTCTGTCGTGGCCCGTCCGGTACCGGACGGGCTACGCAAGGGGAGCCATATCCATGTTCGATCTGACCACCCACGCAGTCGGCATCACCGAGCTCGACCACTACGTCGATCGCGGCCCGCACAATGATGATGCGGTGACTACCTGCACTTATGTCATCGATACCTCTGTGTTGTTGTCCGACCCCTGGGCGCTGCGGAAGTTCGCCGGACACGAGGTGGTTCTCCCGGTTGTCGTCATCACTGAACTTGAGGGCAAGCGCCACCATCCGGAACTGGGTTGGTTCGCCCGGCAGGCGCTGCGCATCCTCGAAGAGCTGCGCCAGACCTATCAGCGCCTGGATCAGCCCGTCCCCGTCAACGTCGAGGGCGGGACGCTGCGCGTTGAACTCAACCACCAGGACCAGACCCACCTGCCCGCCGCCCTGCGGGGTACGGAAGGCGATCACCGCATTCTCGCCAGTGCGCTGAACCTGCAGCGGGAGGGGAATGACGTCACCCTGGTCACCAAGGACGTCCCCCTGCGCGTCAAGGCCGGGGCTGTGGGGCTCTCCGCTGACGAATACCATGCCCAGGACGTCATACTGACCGGCTACACGGGCCTGTCCACCGTCCACACGGACCGCGCCACCATCGACGCCCTCTACCGTTACGGCGAGGTGGCACTGCCCCCGGAGGCCGCTGATCTGCCCCTGCACTGCGGGGTGACGCTCTGTACCGCCAGTCAGTCCGCGCTGGGACGGATCACGCCCGGCGGGATGGTCCGCCTGGTGCGCGGTGACCGGCAGGCCTTCGGTCTCCAGGGTCGTTCCGCGGAACAGCGGATCGCCCTCGATCTCCTGCTCGACCCCGAGATCGGCATCGTCTCCCTGGGGGGTCGGGCGGGCACCGGCAAGTCCGCCCTCGCACTGTGCGCAGGGCTGGAGGCGGTGCTGGAACGCAATGAACACCGACGCATCGTCGTCTTCCGCCCCCTCTACGCGGTCGGTGGCCAGAACCTGGGATACCTGCCGGGTTCCGAGACGGAGAAGATGAACCCCTGGGCGCAGGCGGTCTTCGACACCCTGGAGGGCCTGGTCTCGGAGAACGCGATGGAGGAGATCCTGGCGCGCAACCTCATCGAGGTGCTGCCGTTGACCCACATCCGGGGGCGTAGCCTGCACGATTCTTTCGTCATCGTCGACGAGGCCCAGTCACTGGAGCGTAACGTGCTGCTGACCGTGCTCTCGCGTCTTGGACGGGGCTCTCGGGTGGTACTCACCCACGACGTCGCACAGCGCGATAACCTGCGGGTCGGCCGCCACGACGGCGTGCAGGCGGTCATCGAGAAGCTCAAGGACAACGCCCTATTCGCACACATCACCCTGCAGCGTTCCGAGCGGTCGGCGATCGCGGAACTGGTGACCGATCTCCTCGAGGACGAGCACTGAGGGGGCTCGCGTTTGCGGTGTCCCGTCGCAGTGGAGACAATCAGGCTTATGGCAGAAGCGACTTTCACGCTTCGTCCGATCCGGCCGGAAGATTATGGTCAGGTCAGGGCGATCTACGAGATGGGTCTGGAATCGGGTCATGCGACCTACGAGACCGAGGCCCCCACCTGGGAACAGTTCTCCCACCAGAAGATCATGGAGACGGTGTTCGTCGCCGTCGATAATGAGAATCCGGAGAAACTGCTCGGGTGGGTCTCGGCGGCACCGATATCCACCCGCTCGGTCTTCCACGGGGTGGTCGAGGACTCCATTTACATTCACCCCGACGCCCGGGGGCGCGGCGTGGCGGGCGCTCTACTCGACAAGCTGATCGAGGTGTGCCACAGCCTGAACAAGTGGGGGATCCACGCCTGGATCTTCCCCGAGAACACGGGGTCCGCGAAACTGCACACCTCCCGCGGCTTCAAGAAGGTGGGCACCCTGCGACACCTGGCGAAGATGACCTACGGCGACATGGCCGGTCAGTGGCGGAACACGGACATCTACGAGAAGCTGCTCCCCAAGCCGGACAACTAGCGAACCATACTCACACCACGAACCCGCCGCCCCCATCATCGGGCCCGGCGGGTTCTGACTTCTCCGGCCCCTAGCGCAGGTGGTCCAGCTCCAGCCAGATGTGGTCGGCTTCCTCCAACAGGTCGATCCGTCGTTCACGGTCATCCCGCACGGCGGGGTCCCCCAGTTGCCCGCGGAGGTTGTCGGCGGTGGTCAGCAGCTGGTTAACCCGGTCGAGGGTGTGCTGCATCTCCGGGCTCACTTCGCCCCTGAAGTAGGCGGTCTCGAAACGCGTGCCGACGCCGCGGTTGCGCTGGATCTCGTCCCAGGCGGACGTCGTGCTCCGTAGTCGCTCCAGGGCCAGCGCGGTCAGCTCGTCGAGCGCGTCGTCGAACTGCTCCCTGCGCTGTTCGAGATCCTTCTCTTCCCCGACCCCGGCCCAGACGTGGTAAATCATCCACAGCCCACCGAGCACGCCCACGATCGGTAGGGCCACGCCCAGCACGATCATGGCGATCTTGAACAGCCACATCAACACCCAGAGGGCCAGCGCAGCGCCGACGAGAACGGCGCAGCCGAGTCCACCGTTGGAATTTCTCGACATATCCGCCTCCTAACCTAGATCGATGCCGACGCCGAACTGGTAGAGCGCGACTCCCAGGAAGACCATCACCACGGCGGCCAGGATGATGCCGACGGTAATGATGGTCGCCACACCCGTGCCCCAGCTGCGTTCACTGCGGGTCTCCAGGTCGGTGAGAACCTCCCGCAGCCGGGTGCTGGTGTCCTGGACCACCTCCCTGCGCAGGTTGTGCTCCCGGGTCTCCAGTTCAGCGGCGGGGGTGGCGATCTCGATGCGGCGTGGGCCAACCGTCGGCCCTATGAGCGCACGACGGTCGTCCATCACCGAGTTCAGTCTCGGGTCCAGGTGTCTTCTTGCTTCACTCACAGAGCGAACCTTAGCAATTCACCGATCACTCCACCGTTTCCTTCAGTTTTTCCTCGCGCACGGGGAACATCAGGAGAAAGGCGAAGATGGCCAGCGGAACCATCATGAGGAAGACCGGGGTCAGCCCGTCGTTGTAGCTGAGCAGGACCGCATCCTGGATGGGTCCGGGCAGTTCCACCACCAGGGCCGGGGTGAGGGAGTTGGCGGCCCCCGCCTCGCTGAAGCTCTGCCGCCAGGCCTCACCCTCCGGCCCCATCCCGGCGAAGGCCCCGGGCAGGTGTTGGCTGAGATTGTCCTGCAGGTTGTGAATGAAGATGGAGCCGACCAGGGAGGCGCCCAGCGAGGAACCGATCTGGCGGAAGAAGTTGTTGGTCGCGGTCGCGGTGCCGACCACGGCCACGGGGAAGCTGTTCTGCACGATGAGCACGAGCACCTGCATCACCAGCCCCAGCCCGAAACCGAAGACGAAGAGGACCACGCCCACCTGGATCAGGGAGGTCTCGACCCGGAACTGGGAGAGGAGGTAGAGTGCCAGGGCCACCACGGCCATGCCGACCAGGGGGTAGGACTTGTAGCGGCCGGAGTGGGAGATCAGGAAGCCCACGACCGTCGAGGTGCCGATCATCCCGACCATCATCGGGATCATCATCAGGCCGGCCTCGGTGGGTGTCATGGTGTGGACCATCTGCAGGTAGGTCGGCAGATAGCCGAGAGTGCCGATCATCGCGAGACCGAGCACCGTGCCCGCGGCGGTGGTGAGCACCATGTTCCGGTTGCGGAACAGGGTCATGGGGATCAACGGGTTCTTCGCCCGCACTTCCACGAGAACGAAGGCGACAGCGCCGACGACGGTGAGCACAGCCAGGGCGATGATCATCGGATCACCCCAGGCGTACTGGGTGCCGCCCCAGGTGGTCAGCAGGATGAGGCTGGTGGTGGTCACCACCATGAGCGTGGTTCCCAGCCAGTCGAAACTCCGCTGACCGGGGGTTCCGGTGCGCAGACGCAGCACCAGCAGCGAGACGAGGAGGGCGATGAGGCCCAGCGGCAGGTTCATCCACAGTCCCCAGCGCCAGCCGGGTCCGTCGGTGAACCAACCGCCGAGCACCGGGCCGAGCACGGAGCTGACGCCGAAGGCCGCCCCCATGATGCCCATGAATTTCCCTCGCTGGCGGGCGGGGATGACCTCGGCCACGATGGCCTGGCTGGTGATCATCATGCCGCCGCCACCGAAGCCCTGGATGGCGCGGCCGAGGATGAGCATCTCCATCGACTGGGCGGAGCCACCGATGACGGAACCGAGGATGAAGACCGCGATGCCGAACAGGTACAGCCACTTGCGGCCGAGCATGTCGCCGAGCTTGCCGAAGATCGGCATCGCGATGGTCATGGTGACCAGGAAAGCGGAGATGACCCAGCTCATGTGGTCGACGCCGCCGAGCTCACCGACGATGGTCGGCAGGGCGGTGGCGAAGATCATCTGGCCCAGCGAGCTCATCAGCATGGTGATGATGAGCGCGGTGAAAATTAGACCGACCCGTCCCTCATTGGCATTGACGGTGTCGGTCGGTTGCCGGGTTTCTACCATGTGAGCTCCTTCGTGAGATCGGTGATGGACATTGCCGCCCGCCGCAGCAGGCTCTTCCTGTCGCGGGCGGGGACGGTGGGGGCCTCGGGGTGGGACAGGTGCAGCCAGACGGACTCTCTGATCAGGCCGCTGAGGATGCGGGCCTCGACCTCAACGGGCTGGTCGGGCAGCCGACGGTCGGCCGGTATCCGGTCGAGGTGTTCGCGGATGAGCTCGTAGATCTGCCGGGAGTGCTCCCGGAAGCGGTTGAGCGAGGTCATCGCCAGGGAGGGCTCGGCGGCGAGAATGCGCTGGCGGAGTTCCCGTAGCTGGCGGGCAAACTTCTCGTCATGGTCCTCCTCGTCCTCGGTGGGGGCCAGCAGTAGATCGAAGGCCAGGGCCACCAGGTTCTCCGAGGGGGTGGTGAGGAATGCCTCGCGCGACTCGTCGTCAAGCAGCAGGGGAGGGGTGCCCAGAACAGCCTCATCCTTGGAGGGCATGTAGTTGAAGAAGGTGCGTCGGCTGATCTCGGCGGTGGCGCAGATGTCCTCCACGGTGACCGCCTCAAAACCCCGCTCGGCCACCAGGGCGGTGGCGGCCTCCTCGATGCTGCGGCGGGTGCGCCTGCGCTTGAGCTCCCGGAGTCCGCCCGGGATGTCGGCGGCGGAGCTTGTTGTCATATCCATGACATGACACATTACACCGGGTGCACTTTTGCATCAAGTAAAAACTTTTCCCGGCGGCAGGGGAAATCCCGGAATGATACCGTCGCAGGAAAGAGAGGTGGAAGTCATGATCTTCCGACGCGGACGGGCCCGGCGTCTCCGAAGGGAACCGGACCCGAATTTTCCCGGCCTCGATCGTGGTCGCGCTGATGAGCTGCGCAGCGCCCTGCGTGAGGCCCTGTCCGAGGTCGGCGCCACCACCCGTTTCGACGGCGCCCACGCCATCATCGGACACCCACGGCGGGGCAGGATCACCGTGAATCTGGGGAATCTCGTCGCTGACGTGGCACTCTCCCAGCACCCCCGGGCACCGGAGACCATGGCGCGCACCTTCGTCTCCGCCATGCTCGACGACGTCGCCGCCGAGGCGCTCGACACCGCCACGCTCTACGCGGGCCTGCGGCTACGGGTGGCCCCCATCACCGGGTTGATGCCGGAGGAGGCTGAGATCACCGCTGCCGCCACTCTCCACGATTTCACCGTGGACACGGCGGCGACCATGGTCCTGGACACCACCTCCTCCATCCAGACGATGCCGCTGGACCGCCTCAGTCACGTCGACGACCTGGACACCCTCGTCCGTGCCGCCCGCGCCAATCTGCGTCGGGAACTGTTGGGTGCGCCCGTCGTGGCCAAGCGACACCCCGGCTCCGAGGATCATCCGGGGGCCCGCTTCTGGTCCTTCGAGTCTGGCAGCTACTACACCGGTTCCGCGGCCCTGCTGCTGGATGAGGCGCTCGGCGCCTGGGCCCCGGAGATGGACCGTTCCCTCGGTGTCCTGTTCGCCATGCCCACCCGCCACGTCTTCCTGGCCAGGGAGGTGAGCACGGGGGAGGACCTGCTTGAAGGGCTCGGCAGGCTGGCCCCGGTGGCCGCGCAGCTGGGGGCTGAGCAGACGCACCCCATCTCTCCGCTCCTGCACCTGTTCCACGAGGGTGAGATCACCACGCTCTCGGCCTTTGACCGGGATGCGGGCCAGCTCCAGATCACACCGACCCCCTATCTCATCGAACTCATCAGCCAGGGCTGAGACGAGAAACCGCCCCCGGCCGCCGGAGCGGTGGGGGCGGTGTGGGGGGGCCGGAGACTAG